>JAKFXK010000059.1 GCA_021731445.1 Nevskiaceae bacterium
CACACGCCGCCCAGGGTCTCTTCCGCAAACCGGAGCCGCGTCCCGCATTGCAGGGCATCGAACTCGCGGATCAGCGGCAGCATCCAGTCGAATGGCACCAGACCGTCAAAGGCAATGCTGAGCGTGGTTTCCCAGCCTAAGCCCAGGCGCTTGATGCGCCGCTCGACACCATCGGCCTGTCGCAGCAGCTCGCGGCCCTGCTCCAGCAAGGCGAGACCGATCGGCGTCAGCACCGCGCGCTTGCCGCTGCGGTCGAAAATCGCCACGTCGAGATCGGATTCGAGCTTCTGCATCGTGTAGGTCAGCGCCGAGGGCACCTTGTGCAGCACCTCGGCAGCCTTGGCAAAGCTACCCTCTGTGGCGATGGCATCGAGGGCTTGCAGGGCATCGAGGGAGAGGCGCATGGCGATCAGGGTTACTGCATCAGGCGGCTTGAATGAAAGTCTCAAAACATTCCGCTTTAACACGGGCAGGTTCAATCCTATCTTGCCTGCAAGCTGTTCCATTACCTCGAAAGGAGCCTTGCCATGATCCAACTCCGCCGCGCCGAAGACCGGGGCCACGCCGACCATGGCTGGCTCGATGCCCGACACAGTTTCTCCTTCTCCGACTACCACGATCCGAAATGGATGGGCTACTCCAACTTGCGGGTCATCAACGAGGACCGCGTCGCCCCCGGCACCGGCTTCGGCGCGCATAGCCATCGGGACATGGAGATCATCACCTACCCATTGAGCGGCACCATTCGCCATCAGGATTCCACTGGCGGCAACGGCCTGATCACGCATGGCGAAATCCAAGTGATGCACGCCGGCTCCGGCATCCGCCACAGCGAGATGAATGGTAGTGCCAGCGAGCCCCTGCACCTGCTGCAAATCTGGATCGAGCCGAATGCCGTCGGCGTGAAGCCCGGTTATGAGCAGGATCGGCTCGACCCTACGCTGCTGGGTGAGCACTTCGCGCTCGTCGTCGCCCCTGTCGGTAGTTCCGAGGCTGCGCCCTTTCGCATCCATGCCGATGCGCGATTGTTCGTCGCCTGGCCCAAGGCCGGTACCGAGATCACGCACACGCTTAAGGTCAGGCGCCGCCATTACCTGCATGTGGCGCGCGGTGGCTTGAAGCGTGACGAACAGGCCCTGAAGGCGGGCGATGCGCTGCTGATCGAGGGTGAGCGCAGCGTGCAGTTCACCACGAGCATGGACAGCGAGGTGCTGTTGTTCGAGTTGCCATAGCCGCTTCTGGGGTGGGCTTCAGCCCACCACCCACTGCGTCGCGCATCATCTACGTGGGCAAACGAAAAGATGTTTGCCTACCCTACGAGCTAACGCGACTTCACGAGTGAGCCCAAAACCCCCCGCAACAACTGTCGTCCCACCTCACGCCCAACCTGCGAGCCGGCGCTGCGGATGACGCTTTTCACCGCTGCTTCGACCACGCCCTGACGGTTGGAAGGCCTGGGTGCTGCTGGTGCGCGCGGAGCTGGCACAGGCGGCGGCGTGGGCAGCTGGCGACGTGTAGATGTGGCAGTAGTCGGTGCGGGCGCAGGGGCTGTGGGTGCACTCTGTGTCATCTTCTCCCACCAGTTGCCGAGAGTGCTGCCAGTGCTGGCGGGGGCGGATTCGGGCGGCGGTGATGCTGGTGCTGCGGCCGCATTCGGATCGCCACCATCCAGCATCTCGAACGCCGACTCGCGGTCGATCACGGTGTCGTACTTGCCCTTGAAAGGACTGCGCGTGAGCGCCAGCGCCCGCTCGTCCGGCGTGATCGCGCCCATGCGCGAACGCGGCGGGCGGATGCGGGTCTGCTCGACAATGCCCGGCACGCCACCGGCTTGCAGGGTGCTGACGAGTGCTTCGCCAACGCCGAGCGTGGTAATCACCTCGGCGGTGCTGAACTTCGGATTAGGGCGGAAGGTTTCGGCGGCACTCTTCACCGCTTTCTGATCGCGGGGTGTGAAGGCGCGCAGGGCATGCTGTACGCGGTTGCCAAGCTGGCCCAGCACGCTTTCCGGCAAGTCCAGCGGGTTCTGGGTGATGAAGTACACGCCCACGCCCTTGCTGCGGATGAGACGCACGACCTGTTCGACTTTTTCGACCAGCGCCTTGGGCGCGTCCTTGAAGAGTAAATGCGCTTCGTCGAAGAAGAACACCAGCTTGGGCTTTTCGAGATCACCTGCCTCCGGCAGCTGCTCGAACAGCTCGCTCAACAGCCAGAGCAGGAAGGTCGCGTAGAGACGAGGCTTTTGGTACAGCACATCGGCAGCGAGCACGTTGATGATGCCGCGTCCGCCCGGCTCGCAGAGCATGAAGTCTTCGAGTTCCAGCGCCGGTTCGCCGAAGAAGTGTTCTGCACCATCAGCGTCCAGCCCGATCAAGCTGCGCTGGATGGCGCCGACGCTGGCCGCCGACACCAGACCGTATTCGCTGCCGAGCTGCTTGGCGTTGTCGGCGACGAACATCAGCGCCGCGCGCAGATCCTTGAAGTCGATCAGCAGCAGGCCGTAGTCGTCGCAGTATTTGAAGACGAGTTGCAGCACCGCCTCCTGCACATCACTCAAGTCGAGCAGACGGCCGAGCAGAGTCGGCCCCATCTCGCTCACCGTCGCGCGCACCGGGTGGCCGCTCTTGCCGAAGACATCCCAGAACACCACCGGGTTCGCGCACGGCGACCAGTCCGGCAGGCCATTGCGGGCAGCGCGCTCGATCAGCTTGGGACTGGCCGTGCCGGGCTGCGAGATGCCGCTGAGATCGCCCTTCACATCCGCCGCGAACACCGGCACACCGATCTCGCTGAAGGCCTCGGCCAGCACCTGCAGGGTGATGGTCTTGCCAGTGCCGGTGGCCCCTGCAACCAGACCGTGGCGGTTGGCGTATTCGGGCAGCAGGAACTGCAGGGCATCACTCTTGCCGATCAGGAGGGAGGTAGACATGGCAGACGTGTTCCAGAAAGTTTTCGGGGTTGCAACGATCTTGCAGGGTTTGATCCATTCGGGCCACATCCCTGTCCTCAACTACGGGTCGCAGATAATATCTGTGCGCAATCACTCAAAGCCTTTCGCTTTCACGCCATGACCGCCGCTGAAGATCCGCTCTCCCGACTCGTCGCGGCTGTGCAGCCCTGTATCGAACGCAATGCGCCTGACCGCTTCTGGAAGTCGCAGGATGCATTCCACGCTTTCCTCGGCACCGGCTATTTGCAGCAGGCCCTCAACCAGGAGTTGGCCGGGCTCTTGGCCGACCCCTGCCATTTTGGCGACTGGCGACCCAATGAATGGCTGCTGCACCGGGGCCGCGGCTTTGCGCTGGCGGTGTCGGTGTTCGATACGCCACGCCGTTATATCCATGCCCTGCCGTTCTATGCGCTGTATGCACCTGTGGCTGCCGAGCCGCTCCGCTACGACCGCTACCGCCTGCCTGCGGCCTACAAAAATCCGGTTTTCGATCCGGGTCTGAAGCTGGCGCGCGTGGATTCCGGCACGGTGCAGCCCGGCGAGATGCTGGCCCTGCACACCCGTGAATACGCCTATGACTTCCACCTGCCCAAGCCGGTCGTGGTGCTGAAACTCTCTACCGCACCGATCCTGCCCTTGGAATGGCTGTTCCAGAAAGACAGCCTGCAATCCTGGCAGGCGAACGATGCCGATCTCACCTCCACGCAGCTGCGCGTGGCGGCGGATGTGTTGGGCAAGTTCGCGCACCAGTCCTCGCTGGAACCGCTCAAGCTGCTGACCGGCCACGGCCACCATGCCGTGCGCTGGACGGCGATCCAGAACCTCGGCCGCCTCAACCGAACCGAGGCGCTGGCCAAGCTGGAAGCCGCCTGCAACGACCCGCATCCGCACATCCGCCGCGCCGCAAACAAGACGCTGGGTTTGACCGGCCCCATAACGATCATTTAGAGGGTGTTATGGAGTTGAGCATCACTGCGTTGCTGCCCAATAAGCCGTCAGGTAAGGCGCGGACGCGCAGGCCTAGTGGTTCTAGGTCAACGGTTCGCAACGCAGCATGGCGGCTTATTGGGCAGCAACCCTTCGGGGCGGGACGGTATTGGAGCATTGCAGCGTCACGAAGCTTGCGAAGGCAACAAGCATTCGCTGCACTTCGTTCCTTGCACTGCCCCAATACCGCCTTCCGCCGCAGCGATGCTCAACTCCATAACACCCTCTAACGCCATGGCCCTCACCCTGCATTGCCAGAACACCAACACCGTCTCGGTGGAGGAGTACCTCGCCTATGTCGGCTCTAAAGTCGACCTCAATGACCCTGCGAGCGTGATTGCCTCCGCGCCGATGCTCAAGGGCCTGGCCAATGACCGCAACCTGGTGGTGTCGCGCCTCAACGAGTACGTGGAAAAGTCTTTCAGCATGCCGGGGCTGGCCTCGGCACAGACCATCCTGATCGGCAGCGGCAAGAACTTTTATGTACGCGCCAATCTCTGGCCATCGGTGGCGGATGTCGGCGCCGGCAAGATGTACCAGGATCAGTTCTCCTACAACATCGCCCACGACCACAATTTCTCGTTCCTCACCGTCGGCTATCACGGACCGGGCTACGAAACCGACATCTACGAGTACGACTACGACAAGGTAGAAGGTTATGTCGGCGAGCCGGTGGAGATGCAGTTTTTAGAGAAAGTACGGTTCTCGGCCGGCATGGCGATGTACTACCGCGCCAGCCGCGATCTGCACATCCAGTATCCACCCAGCGAGATGACCATCACGCTGAACCTCATGCTGTCACCCCCAGCGGTGCGGCTGCGCGAGCAGTACGAGTTCGATCTCAATACACGCACGATCGCGCGCCTGCCAGCCGAGCTGGAGGCATCGCGTCGCGTGTCCTTTATCGAGCTCACCGCGCGTCTGGGCAATGGCAACACCGCGCAGTTGCTGGAAGACCTCGCACAGCAGCACCCCTGCCGTCGCACGCGGCTCACCGCCTGGCAGGCGCTGACCACCCTGTTGCCGCAGCAAGCAAGGCGATTCTGGGAGAAAGCTTGTGCGGATGCCGCGCCGCTGGTGGTCAACCATGCCCGCCGCAGGCTGGCCAGCGTAAATCCCTAATGGTCCTGAGGTGCTAAGTCCAGCGCGGCGGCACCCAGTTTTTGCGCCAGTCCTCAAACTCTGAAGTTGGCAGGGCCTGGGTGTAGTAGTAGCCCTGCTGCAGGTCACAGCCCAGTTCGGCCAGACGACGCATCTGCGCCTCGGTTTCCACACCTTCAGCCACGACCTCCAGATCGAGATTCTTTGCCAGCGCAACGATGGCCGAGATGATCGCCACTGCGACCTGCGAGGATTCGATGCGCTCCACGAACGAGCGGTCGATCTTGATCTTGTCGACCGGAAACCGCTGCAAGTAGACGAATGACGAATAGCCGGTGCCGAAGTCATCCACACCCAGCCGGTAGTCCATGGCGCGCACTTCTTCCAGCGTCTGCTGGGCGCGCTCCACCCGCTCAAGCATCGCACTCTCGGTGATCTCCAGCGTCAGGCCCTCAGGCCGGAACAGATAGCGCGCTTGCAGGGTTTCGAGCAGGCTGAGAATCGAGCGATCCTCGATCTGCCGGGTGGAAAGATTGGCCGAGATCCAGATCGCGTCGCATTCTTTCTGCCAGTGCGCGATGCGTGCGCACACCTGCGTGAGGCAGACCTCGCCTAGCGCCTGCACCATGCCGCTCGCCTCCGCCGTGGCGATGAACTCGGACGCCGGTCGCACGCCGCGCTCAGGATGCCGCCAGCGCAGCAGCGCCTCCGCCCCCACCACGCGGCCCGCCCTGACATCGACGATCGGCTGGTAGAAGGGCTCGAACTCGTTCTGCTCCAGGCCGCGTCGGATATCGGTGGCCAGCACCAAATCCTTGCGCGCATCGGCCGTCACCTTTGGATTGGCGAAGCGAATGCCATTGCGGCCACTTTTTTTCACCAGATACATCGCCGCATCGGCGCTGCTCATCAGCTGTTCGCTGCTGCTGCCATCGGCTGGAAACAACGCAACACCGATCGAAACCGACATCGGCAGCATGTGTCCATCCAGCAGAAACGGTTCGGCGAGACCGCGCAACAACAACTCCGCCTGGCCGTCCACACGCTCGCGCCAGGCTTCAGGTTCGCCTGCCGTCTGGCTATCAAGCAGCACGGTGAACTTGTCGCCGCTGTATCGCCAGACCTGCGCTTCCAGCAAGGCGAATCGCCGCAGACGCTGTGCCGCCTCGCGCAGATAACGGTCGCCCGCACCATGGCCGAGGCTGTCGTTGACAGCACTGAAATTGTCGAGATCGACATACAGCAGTGCAAGGCCCAGCCCGGTTTTACCGACTTCGGATACAGCAGCGCGCAGCGCTTCGTCGAAGTGCGCTCGATTGCCCAGGCCAGTCAGCTCATCCGTATACGCCAGATGCCGCAGGCGTTCCGCCTGGTCACGGAACTGCCGCAATGCCTGCGCCATGTCGCCAAACTCGTTGTTGCTGATGGGCGGCATGTCCACCACGGTTTCGCCCGCATTGATCTGCCTGAGGGCAGTGACCGTCGTATGCAGCGGCTGGATGATGGAACGCAGGATGAGAAGGCTGAAGACCACGCCCACGAGAACTGCGCTGGCAATGATGCTGCGCGCAAACGTCACCGCAGCCCGGGCACGTTCCATCTGTAGTGCCGAGATTTCCTCCGCCCTCTGGCGTTCCCTATTACCAGCGGTCTTCAAGGTATTCTCGATCCTGTCCAAGTGATCGATGGTCTGCATGGCCAAAGTCAATGGATCAGATTGCTTGTCGGTCATCGCGGCAATAGCTTTTTTCATCACCACGAGAGACAGGCGCCGCTCGTCCCTGACAATTTGGGCGCTTTGCGGATCGAACTTGCTGACCCGCTCCAGACTTTCCCCCAGTTCCGCTTCGGCTTGGCCAATGGTCTGCGCCAGGCGCAGCTCGAGTTGTGCACTCGCGATGACCTTCGCAACGTTGATCTGGCCCTGATAGTGGCGAACCGCCGCCAGATTACCTCTGACGTCGGCAATGGCTTGCAGCCTGTCGTACTGGAGCTTTTGTTGTGCCTCTTGGTCTTCGCGCTGTTGAATAACATAACCAAGAAGGATGTTCGTGCCTCCCAGGATCAGCAGCAGGCCGAGACAAAAGCTCAACAGCCTGGTACGAACGCTCACTCTCTGCAGCTGTTCATCAAGCCAGTACGGCCCGTACAGAGCCTTGCCGGTGTACCACTTGATCGCCTTGTGATTTGACACTGGATTCATTCAGGTGCTGCTGGATAACTTCTGATTAAGGAGCTGACGACATGAAGTTTATTGGTGAAGCTTCTCTACAAAGACAGATGACTTCCTCAAAAACACTACTTTCCCTAGCGCCTATGATCCAAGCAGTGAGTGTGCCGATCAAAGCAACCATTGCTTGAGTTTTCAAAATATCAGCAGGAGTCAATCGTAAAACTTACTAGTATGAACGGCACTTTTCAATTTAGGTCGGTTAGCTTGGTTTCACCCTATTTAGCGGGTATCAACCAAACCGGAGTAGTTCATGAACGAGCAGATCATCGAAGTGCTGGAAATCGCCGAACTCGAATACGATGTGGGTGGCGTTGGCGCCATCGAGCCGACCGATTCGCAGACCAGCAACGCCGCTTTCCTGTTTTACGCTTTTATTCCGCCTAACTAAGCGGCAGCAAAGATTTCAGTTCAAGCCGGAGCCGCGAGGCTCCGGCTTTTTTGTTAGCGGTATCTGTAAAAGCCATGCAATCTGAAGGCGCTTGATGGCATGAAGTTATTGGATAAGGGTGCGCTTCAAAAACAACACCGTCGCAGCGGACTGGAAGTCCCGATTGGCTTTCTTGCGAAACCCATGTCCCTCGTCCTTGGCGGCGAGGTACCAGACTTCACCGCCATTGGCGCGAATCTTCGCCACCATCTGCTCGGCCTCGCTGGCCGGCACGCGCGGGTCGTTGAGGCCCTGGATGATGAACATCGGTTTGGTGATCTTCGAGGCGTTGTTGAGCGGTGCGATCTTTTCCTGGAAGGCCCGCATCTCGGGGATGCGCTCGTCGCCGTATTCGACGCGACGCAGGTCGCGGCGGTAGTCCTGCGTGTTGGTGAGGAAGGTGACGAAGTTGCTGATGCCGACGATGTCGATGCCCGCCACGAAGCGGTCATTGAAGTTGGTCATCGCCGCCAACGTCATGTAGCCGCCATAGCTGCCACCGGTGACCAGCACGCGGCTGGCGTCGAGATCGGGCTGTTTCGCCACCCAGTCGAGCAGCGCGCCGATGTCCTTCACTGAATCCTCGCGCAGGAAGCCGTTGTCGAGCTTGAGATAGCTTTTGCCGTAGCCATCGCTGCCGCGCACATTGGGCGTGATGATGGCGATGCCCAGCTCCTTCAAGTAGAACTGGGTGATGGGTGCGAAGGTGGCCAGGGCCTGTGCCTCCGGCCCGCCGTGGATGTTGATGATCACCGGCAGCTTGCCCTTGACGGCGTTCGGCTTGTAGACAAAGGCGGGGATGCTCATGCCGTCGAAGCTCGGATAGCGCACCAAGCTCGGCTCCACGAACTGCGCGGTGTTGAGGCCGCCGACTTCGCTCGCCGTCCAGCGCGTCAGTATTTTCTCGCCGAGCTTGAAGGTGTAGACATCGGCTGGATTGGTGGCGCGATCGATCGAGAACCCGAGGCGCTGACTCTTGGCATCGAAGGTGATGCGGTCGATCTGGCCGACTGGCATCTTGGGCGCGGCCATCGGCTTGCCAGTCTTGAGGTCGAGCAGGTATAGCGCCGCCAGCCCATCTTCGTTGCTGACATAGGCGAGCTTGTTGCCGTCGTCTGAAATCTCGAACTCTTCGATGTTCCAGGGCACAGCGGCGCTGATCTTTTTCTCCTCGCCACCTGCGAGCGGCTGCACGCGCAGCATGCGGAACTCGCTGGCTTCATCAGAGGTGAAATACACCGACTTGCCGTCGTGCGAGAACAGCGCACCGCCGAAGTACACAGGCTCTTTGGTGGCGTGGAAGCGGGTCAGCAGCTTGCTGCCGAGATCGAGCGTGTAGAGCTCCGATTCGGTGATCGACACCGAGCGGCTCACCAACAGGGTCTTGCCATCGGGCGAAAAATCCAGCGCTGTCCACTCGCCCTCTTTCTCCAGCACCGGCTGGCTGGGCTTGCCGTCAAGCACGACGAGGTGGATGTCCACATCCTTGCCATTGCGACGCGTGGTGGAGAACGCGAGCCTCTCGCCATCACGCGAGAACACCGCACTGGTGTTGCGCGACTTGCCATCGGTCAGCAGTCTCGCCTCACCGGTAGTGATGTCGAAGTAATAGAACTGGAAGAACTCGTTGCCGCCCGTGTCCTTGCTGAACACGAAGCCGTTCTTTTTCGGATGCGGCAGTGCAGCGCCGATGGGCTCCGGATAAAAGGTGAGCTGGGTGCGCGCACCCAGGGGTTTTTCAACGCGATGAATCTGCGCGGTCTCGCCGAAGCGGGTGCTGACCAGCGTCGTGCCGTCGGGCAGCCAGCCGCTGAAGGCCGCCGCACGCACTTGCTGGTAGCGGTTGAGCCGCTCGGTGAGTTCGGCGGGGATCTCCGGCACACCCTCCATCACCAGGTTGCCGCGCTCGACGCGCTTGGGCGCTTCGGCGGCGAAGGCCGCAGTCATCACCAGACCGCCAAAGAGTGCCGCTGCAAAAAACTTCATTCCAGTGCGCATCATTCGCTCCTAACTTTTGACCTTCATCACCACACCGCTGAAGCCCTGTGCCTTCAAGCCCTGCTGCGCGGCCGAGGCCGCCGCCGCACTGCCATAAGGCCCCAGTCGCACGCGGTACCAGGTGTCCTTGTTGTCGATGGTGACTTGCTCGACCCGGGCCGACAAACCCGCCAGCGTGAGAGCAGCCACGCGCTGCTCGGCATCCGGCCTGCTGCGATAGGCCGCGACCTGGATGAGGAATCGCTCACCGCTCGCCAGCTGTGCCGTCGGCTGCGGCGGGGCTTCGCGGGCGATCTCGGCGGCGAGGCGGGTGGCGGCCTCGTCGTCCTTTGCAGCAGACACGAGTTTGGCCGCCGACGGCTTCACGTCGACCGCAGCGAGCGGCCGCTCCGCCTGCTTCGCCACTGCGACGGTCGCGGGCTGCAAATCGGCGGGCAGATCAGGGCGCGGTGTCGTCGCACTGGCTGGCTGCTGCGGCAGGTTGTTGGCGGCGGTGCCGGGCTTGGGCTTGGTCGGGTTCAGCACTTCTTCCGGCACCACCACTTCGTAGCTCGGCAGCATCTCGTAGAAGGCGAAACGCGAAGGCTCCTTGGGTGGAATCTCGATGGCCTTGCCCTTGGCCGCCTTGTCGCCGCTGCTGGGTGCCATGTCCATCGGGGCGACCGGGCGGGTGATGTAGTAGAGCATCCCGGCGAATACCAGGAGGCTCAGGCTCACCACCATCCAGGCCCACAGCGGCAGCCCGAGCGCGGCCGTGCTGCCCGCCTTTTTGTGTGCACTGCGACGCGGCGCCGGCCTGCCGCGCGGCGCTGCGGGCTTGGGACGCTGGGGCCGCGCGTAGTCGCGGGTGGCGACTCTCACATGCTGTCCTTGGGAGTCACGCCCAATAGGCCGAGCGCACCGCGCAGCACCAGCTGGGTGGCGCGGATCAGCGTCAGTCGTGCGGCTTGCAGCGCGGCATCATCGACCAGGAACTTGTGCTGGTTGTAGAGGCCGTGCAGCGCGGCGGCGAGCTCCTGCACGTAGAACGCGAGGGTGTGCGGTGTGCGGTTGGCTGCAGCGACGCGCAGCAGCTCGGGATAGCGCGCGAGTGCGGTGAGCAGGGTCTTTTCCTCATCGGTTTCGAGTCGCGCGAGCGAGGCGAGGCCGAGTGCCATGTCGTGCGTACCGCCCTTCTCCACCAGCTGCCGGAACACCGAGCAGATGCGCGCATGCGCGTACTGCACATAGAACACCGGGTTGTCGTTGCTCTGGCTGCGGGCGAGGTCGATGTCGAACTCCAGATGCTGGTCGTGCGAGCGCGAGAGGTAGAAGAAACGCGTCGAGTCCGCACCCACTTCGTCGATGAGGTCTTGCAGGGTCACGAAGTTGCCGCTGCGCTTGCCCATCTTGCCGCTTGAGAGCGTGACGAACTGCATCAGCGCCACATGCAGCGCATCCTTGCGGCCGGTGAGCATCTCGATGGCGGCGCGCACGCGGGCGATGTAGCCGTGGTGATCCGCGCCCCAGACATCCACCAGCAGCGGTTGGGGGTCATTATCCCCGGCGCGAGCGCCGAGGAGGCGATCCAGCTTATCGACGTGGTAAGCGAGGTCGTTGGCGAAGTAGGTCGCCGCGCCATCGGCCTTGAACAGCACGCGATCCTTCTCGTCGCCGAAGTCGGTGGTCTTGAGCCATTGCGCGCCATCTTTCTCGTAGACGAAGTCCTTCGCCTTGAGCCGCTCGATGGCGGTCTTTGCGAAGCCGCTATCGACCAGCGATTGCTCCGAATACCACTGGTCGTAGCGCACGTTGAACGAAGCCAACGTGGCGCGGATGGTGGCAAGCTGGTCGGCGAGTGCGGCCTGCGTGACAGTCGCGTAGTGCACGCCCAGCAGCGTGCGTGCACGCTCGATCAGGCCATCGGCATATTTCTCTTGCGCGAGCTTGATGGTGTCTTTGGTCTTGTCGTCCGCACCCTCAGGCACTTGCGGCTCTGCCCCACAGCCATCGAGCACGTTCGCAATCGGGTGCTCGAACGCCGCGCCGTACGCAGCACGCAAGGCCTCGGCCGTGCGCTTGATGTAGTCGGCCGGATAGCCGCGCTTGGGGAAGGCGAACGTCGCGCCGCCCGCTTCGAGATAGCGCAGCCACACCGACATAGTGAGCACATCCACCTGCCGCCCGGCATCGTTGATGTAGTACTCACGATGAACCGAATAGCCTGTCGCGGCGAACAGATTGGCAAGTGTGTCGCCATAGGCAGCACCCCGACCATGGCCCACATGCATCGGTCCGGTGGGATTGGCACTGACGAACTCCACCATCACCCGGCCCTTCGCAGCACTGTGATCCTGGCCGAAGCTCTCGCCAGCCTTGAGTATCTCGGGGATCACCGCCGTCACTGCATCGCCGGTGAGGAAGAAGTTGATGAATCCGGGGCCTGCGATCTCGACCTTGGCCACATGCCCACTCACCGGCAGATTCGCCACCAGCAGCTCGGCCAGCTTGCGTGGAGCCATGCCGAGCGGCTTCGCGCAAGCCATCGCCAGATTGCTGGCGAAATCGCCATGGCTCTTGTCCTTGGTGGCGTCGATCACCGGGTTGACGGCGGGGGCGTCCTTGCCCAGCGTGGTGCAGGCTTGGACGAGGGCCTGCGTCAGCAGGTCTTGCAGATGCGATTTCATCGTGAATCTCTTGAATGGTCGCGCATTCTACGGAAGCTCGGTCGCGCCCTCATCTGTGCCGCACTGCTCAAAACAAATCAACCGGATCGACGTCGATCGACCAGCGCAACTGCCGCACGCCCGGCAATGCAGCGACCAGCGGCAGCCAGGCGCTGAGCGCCCGCTGCAAGGCAGGACGCGAGGTACTGCTGAGCAGCAGCTGCGCGCGAGCACGGCCATCACGGCGCTCCATCGGCGCAGGTGCAGGACCGAGCAACTGTACGCTACGAGTGCTAGGGAACACTGCTTTCGCCGCGCTCAAGAAGGCCTCGGCCTTGCCGCGATCCGCCGCCTCGACGCGCAGCAGCGCAAGGTGTGCCGAGGGTGGCATGCCGGCATCGGCACGTTCGCGCAGCAGGGTATTGGCGAGCGCGCCATAGCCATCCCGCAGCAGTGCAACGAGGTTGGGGTGTTTAGGCTCGCGCGTCTGGATCAGCACCTCGGCCGCGATGGGCGAGGCGGCACTGCGGCCGGCGCGGCCGGCAACCTGGGTGAGCAACTGGCCGAGCCGCTCCAGCGCGCGGAAATCCGACGAGAACAAGGCCTGATCGGCATTGACCACGCCGACCAGGCTCAAGGCGGGGAAATCATGGCCCTTGGCGAGCATCTGGGTGCCAACCAGCACATCGACGCGGCGGGCGTGCACGTCGTCGAGCAGGGCTTCGAGCTTGCCGGCGGCACGCAGGCGGTCGGTATCGAAGCGCTCGATGCGACGGCCGGGGAAGCGGTTCTTCAGCGCCTCTTCCACCCGCTCAGCCCCTTCGCCAACCGGCACCAGTGACTTGCCACCGCAGCTGGGGCACTCGCGCGGCGGGCGGGCGACGTAACCGCAGTGGTGACAGCGCAGCACGCCTTCGCCGCGATGCAGGTTGAGGCGTGCGTCGCAGCGCGGGCAGGGGGCAATCCAGTGACAGGCATCACAGAGCAGCGTCGGCGCGTAACCACGGCGATTGATGAAGAGCAGCGCCTGCCCGCCTGCCACTAGATGCCGTTCGATCGCCGCCGCGAGCGGCTCCGAGAGGCCGTGCTGGGTCGGGTAGTGATTGACGTCGATCAGCTGCGCGACGGGTTCTGCCGCACCGGCGATACGCTCGTCGAGCCGCACATGGCGATAGCGGCCTGCCTTGGCATTCGCCAGTGTTTCCAGCGCGGGTGTGGCGCTGCCCAGCACGACGACGGCATTGGCGGACTTTGCCCGCACCAGTGCCAGATCACGGGCGTGATAGCGGAAGCCCTCCTGCTGCTTGTAGCTGGCGTCATGCTCCTCATCGACGATCACCAGGCCGAGATTGGCGAAGGGCGCGAACACCGCCGAGCGGGTGCCGACCAGAATCCGCGCCTGTTTTTCGCGGATGGCGAGCCAGCTCTGGGCGCGATCCGCATCGCCCATGCCGGAGTGAAAGCCTGCCACCACGGGGCCGAAGCGCGCACGGAAGCGCGCCGTGAGCTGAGGCGTGAGGCCGATTTCGGGGCAGAGCACCAGCACCTGCCTGCCCGCAGCGAGTGCATCCTCGGCCAATCGCAGATACAGCTCAGTCTTGCCGGAGCCGGTCACGCCTTCGAGCAGGCTGACTACAAATCCTGGCGTCTCGCGCAGGGCCGCTAGCGCACTGGACTGCGCTGCCGTTAGCTCCGGCCCCTGGGCAATGACCGGCTGGGGTGGGGGAGTCAGGGTTTCACTCACCCACCCCTCGGCCAGTGCGCGACGGCGGCTAGCGGCATCCAGCCGGGTGCCTTCTTCCACAGCCTGCAATGCGCGGCGCAGGCGGTGGGAACGGGCTGGCAGGGTATGCAGGGCTGTGCGGCCCGTGTCTGTCAGCTGAATCAAATGGCGCTGCACGAGCCCGACAGCACGGCCTTCGCGCAGAACGACAGGCAATGCAGCGGCAATCACCTCACCCAGCGGATGCTGGTAATAGCTGGCAGCCCAGCGCAGGGCTTCTAGCCAATCGGCGGGGGCGACCGGGGCCGCGTCGAGCACTTTCTGGATTGGTTTGTAGAGCCGGACCTCCTCGGCGCCCTGCCGGGGCCACTCGATCACGAGGCCGATCAGCCGCCTCGCGCCAAATGGCACCTCGACCCGCATGCCGGGCGCCAGCAGGCTGCCGTCCGTAGGCACCTGATAGTCGAACAGCTGCGACAGGGGCACCGGTAGCGCCACGCTGACAATGTCAAGCATTGTCATGGCGCCCACGGCCTGTGGATAACTTTGGGGACAAACCATATGGAACGGATATTCCCGTGCCGAAACCAGCCGCCGTGATGTCGGCGATAGCGTCAAGTTCTGTAATTATTCTTTTCAAAATCAGCTTTTTATATGTCTCTCTGGAAGTGACGTGCGAAATTGCACTTGACCGTCATTCAACGTCACCGGATCGACATACTGTGCATAACCGTTCGTCAGCGCCGTCATTGCCAGCTACGGGTGCCGTACGGCTTTTCGCAGGTTAATGAAGCATTCAGAAAGTCCGCCTAGGTTCGCCCGGTCAACGCAGGCCACTGGCAAGCGTTGTGTTGCACATCCATCATTCCACGTTACCCACTCCCAAGGAATCGCCATGATCCGCCACACCCGCACCCTGCTGGCCACCGCCCTGCTCGCCGCCACCCTGCCCGCCCTTGCGGCTGGAACTGGCGCGGCGGCTTCGGCCAATGCCCAGGTCAATGTCAATACCAATGCCGCCGCACAGGCCGCCGGTGCTGCTGATGCCGCAGGTCAGGCAGCCAAGGGTGCACTCGCCAGTGGGGCTGCTACCACCGGCAACGCGGCAAACACTGTGGGCGCCAAGCTGCAAGCTGACAAGGATGCAGCCGCCAGCACGCAAGCCGGCGCACAGGCAGGCGCCGGGACTGCCGCCGCATCCGGCAAGTTGGCCATTGATGGCGCAGCAACCATGGGCAGCGATGCAGCTGCCAAGTCCTCCGCCGCCGTAAAGAAAGGCGCGAAGAAGACCAAGTCGAAGGTCAAAAGTGGCGCGGGCGCGGCTGTTGGTGTCACGACCGGCCTGGTCGGCGGTGCCACGGGCGCACTCACCGGCCTGGGCACCAGTGCCGCCACTGGCGTTTCTGCCGATGCCAGCGTCGGCACGACTGCTGATGTGCAGGCCAACGGTGCAGCGCAGGGTTCAGCCGGAAAGAAGTAGACCTCAAGCACAGCGCCTGCAGCTTGTGAGCAACGGGGCGTCCAGCGCCACACGGCTGGACGCCTTTCTGCTCAGCGTGCAGGCCAGAGCGGTGCGGGTGGCGGAAATCGCCACCCGCTCCCGCGACGATGCCCTCGACATCGTGCAGGACGCGATGCTGCATCTGGCGCGCTCCTATGGTCGCAGGCCACCCGAAGAGTGGCCGCCGTTGTTTCACCGCATCGTCGAGAACAAGATTCGTGACTTCCAGCGGCGGCAGACTGTCCGCAACCGGATTTTCTTCTGGCGCAGCCGGCAGGCGGACGATCTCGATGAACCCCAGGCGGACGAACTGGCCCCCGATCTCAGTGTGCCGGATGCCACCGAGCGGCTCATGCAGGCAGAAGCCCTGCAGCGGCTCAAATGTGCCATTGCCACCCTGCCGGAACGCCAGCGCCAGGCTTTTGTGCTGCGCGTCTGGGACGGCTTGTCAACGGATCAGGCGGCAACCGTTATGGGATGTTCGGACGGCAGTGTGAAAACCCATCTTTCCCGCGCGCTGGCCGCATTGCGTGCACAACTGGGCGCGGCATGGTCATTGGAAAACTAAATCGTGGAACTAGCCACGGGAACCTTCCTTCGCCACAATCAATCGGAGTGACATATGACTGACACAGACCTTCAAGACCTCGCCAGTGCTGATCTCGCCTTCGCCAAGGCAGCGCGCGCAGGGTTGCGTGCCAGCGAATCGCTGAACTATGTCGAAGCCGCACGACTCGCCGCCACCCGCGCGCAAGTGCGCGAACTGCTGCAGAAACCACGTCCTGCAATGCCTGCCTGGGGCTGGTTGATGGCACCGGCAGCAGTTGCCGCCGTAGCACTTTCGGTCCTGCGTTTCAATTCCTTTGCACCCACCCCAAATCCGCAAGCTGTCCCCGACCTGCAACTCAGTGTCAACGCCAGCTCCGGTGATGCGTTGATGTGGGTGTCCGATGAAGCAGGGCCGGACTTCTACCGCGATCTCGAGTTTTATCAGTGGCTGCAAAGCCGGTCGCCAACGGAGCCCAATGCCTAAGCTGCCGGCGTGGTGCGGTCTCGTCCTGTTGTGCGTCAGCCCCTTCGGGTTTGCGGCAGCAGAGACAGCCCCCGCGCCAAGCACAGTGAAGGCCCCTGAGCAACCCAGCGCGGCACTGCTGGAATTCATCGGCGACTGGAACGACGACGAGCGACAACTGATTGGCATGGAAACGAAGGCAGACAAACCGACCCACAAGCAGAACCCGAAGGAGGAGCGCTATGCGCCCTGACTCGATGCTTGGCCGCTGCGCGCTGATCCTCGCCGGGATTTTCGCGGGCATTGGCGTGGCGCTCGCAGCCCCGGCCTGGAAGCAGCTCGACACCCGCCAGCAGGCACTCATCCTGCCTGCCCTGCAATCACAGGGTGGCGATTTCGACAAGCTGCCGGAACAGCGTCGCGCGGCGCTGGTCAAGGGTGCTGATCGCTGGCTCGCCATGACGGCGCAGCAGCGCAACACCGCCACACAGCAGTTCCAACGCTGGCAGCTGATGAGTGTTGCCGAAAAGATGGCGGTGCTGGAGCGTCGCGAACGTTTCCGCAAGCTCTCGCCCGATCAGCGCAAGGCACTTCTGGATACGCAGAAGCAGTTCGTCGAAATGCCGCTGCAACAGCAGCAGGATTTGCGCGAGCAGTTCAACGAGCTGCAACCGCCGCTCGACGGCCTGCCCAGCCAGCCCTTTGCGCCGCCGACCACGACCACACCAGGCAGCACCGCGCCACTCGGATTGCCGGTGAACTCGCTGCCGGGCAGCGGCAGCGGCACCACCGCACTGCCAGCCTTGCCGCGCTGAAACCACTCCAGCAGTAATCGCTAAAATGCCTTGAACCAGCCGCACTGCGGCTTTTTTTGATTCTGGCATCCCGGTTTTCAGCTCGTGTTCCCGCTCCTGCTTTCCGCCACCTCGGTGTTCCTGGCAGCCATGCTGTTCGTGGCGGGGGCGATGATGCTCACCACCACGGTAGGCCTGCGGCTGACGCTGGAAGGCTTCGGCAGTGGTGCCACCGGCCTGATTCTCACCTGCCAGGCGATCGGCTTCGTCATCGGCACCCAGATCGGTCCACCCTTGATCCGCCGGGTTGGTCACATCCGCGTATTCGCGGCGTTTGCGGCACTGGTCTGCACGGCAGCGATGCTGCATGGCGCGGTGGTCAATGGCCTGTTGTGGGGCGTACTGCGACTGGTTTCCGGCATGTGCGGCTCGGTGATGCTGGTGGTGATCGAGAGCTGGATCAGCGCCCACGCCACGCCCAACGCGCGCGGGCGGGTGATGGGCATCTACATGATCGTCTACTACGCCTCTGGCGCCGCCGGGCAGTTTCTGGTCGGGGTCTCGCCGCCGGAGGACTACCGCAGCTTCAGCCTCGCGGCGGGCCTCTTGGTGTTATCGCTAGTGCCATTGGCCATGACCAGCCTTGCTGCCCCCACGGTGGTGAATGCCAGACGCCTGAATCTGGCTGCCCTCTATCGCATCTCGCCGCTTGCCACGGCAGGCGCTTTCTCGGCGGGGTTCTGCCTGTCGAGCTTCTACCAGTTGGCGCCGGTGTCGATGGCGCGGCTGGGGGTTCCCACCCCCACCGTCGCGCACTACATGGCGGCAGCGGTGTTCGCCTCGATGCTGCTGCAGTTCCCCATGGGCCGGCTTGCCGATCGCTGGGACCGTCGCAAGCTGATCGCCTGTCTTG
>JAKFXK010000113.1 GCA_021731445.1 Nevskiaceae bacterium
GCGCGCTGTTCCAGCAACTGCGCGCCACCGCTGATGCAGCCGCCCTCAACCCAGGCTGAGCCACCGCCCCGCCCGCTGCCGCCGACGCAGGCCGACTGCTGCAAGGGCGATTGCGCACCCAACTGCGTGTTCGACATCTACCAGCGCGAGCTGGAACGCTGGCAGGCGGCCTTTGTCGAATGGCAACGCCTGCGATCAAACGGAGTTAGCTGATGCCGTATCCCACCCTGCGCCCACTGTTCGTCGTGGTGTTGAGCATCGCCATGCTCGCTGCCTGCAAGCCCGCACCAAAGGCCACCGCACCCGACAAGGCGGTGCTGACGGCACTTCAGCGCGGCATCAATCTGGGCATGTGGACGGGTGAGACCGAGCAGGATGCGATCCACGCCGCGCAAGTGCATCCCGACGATGCGGATTTGCAGCGGATCCGCGCGCTGGGCTTTACCCATGTGCGCATCACCTTCGACCTCGCCTGGCTGGCCGATGAAAAACTGAAGGTGCGCGAAGCAAGGCTCACCGAGATGCAGGGCGATCTCGCCCGCGTGCGCGATCAGGGGCTGTTCGTGGTGCTGTCGATGCAGCCGAGCAGTACGTTCAAGAAACGACTCGCCAGCGAAGAGCTGCTGTTGCGCGATACCGCTCAGCTATGGCGCACGGTGGCGAAGAGCCTGAGCAGCTTCACCCCGCAGCAGATCGCCTACGAACTGATCAACGAACCGGAGGTGGAAGACGCCACCCGCGTGCGCCACATCCTCACTACACTCGCCGCCGGCATACGCAAGGCAGCCCCGCAGCATGTGCTGGTGATTCAGGGGCCGCGCTTCAGCGATGTCGAGGACTTGGTGCGGCTGACTCCGCTTGACGATCGCAACGTCGTTTACAGCTTTCACTTCTACGAGCCGAAAAACTTCACCCACCAGGGCGTGCCATATGGCTGGCCGATGTGGGGCTTGCTGGCCGATTTGCCCTATCCCTCTTCACCGGAAGCCGTCGAGCCAGCGCTGGCCTTCATGACTTTCGAGGCCATCGAACACGCCCGCTACTACGGGCAGCAGCACTGGAACCGCGACAAGCTCGCCGCTGCCATCGCCCCCGCCAAAGCTTGGGGCAAGCAGCATGGGGTGGCGCTGTGGTGCAGCGAATTTGGGGCTTTCCGCTACAAGACCAAGCCGCAGGATCGCGCCGCCTGGCTCGCCGACACGCGTGAGCTGCTGCAAGCCAGCGACATCGGCTGGACGCTGTGGGATTACGCCGGCTATTTCGGCCTGGTCAGCGGCCCGCAGGGACAAAGAGTGCTGGATCGCAATGCCGCCCACGCCCTGCAACTGGCGCTGCCAGGTGATTGATGGCGATCATTTTTCGGTCGTCAGTGGGATCTGCACCGAGGCCCTGACACCGCTGTCCTTCATGCGCATGCGCAGCGGGCCATTGGCAAGGGGCCTGGCCTTGGGCTTGTCGGCGAAACGGTCGATGACCGATACCGACTCCTGGCCCAGCACATTGCTCTCGCCCACGGCGGTGGTGGATCGCTCGTGCTGGACATTGCTGCTGTCTTCGTCGTAGGCGGTCTGGATATCGGGAATGGCGAACGATCCCGTCCCGGCGCTGGATGGCGGCGGCTCTGGATGCAGCATGTCTTTCTGTACCAGCGGTGACAGCGTGATGAATGCCGCACTTTGCCGATCCGCCACGCTGGGTACGCTGGACGCTAGCGGCACGGGCTGGAAGGCACTCAGGGTAGCCTTGGAATAGCGTTTTTTCGGCTTGCGCTGCTGACGCTTTTTATCAGCCGCCTTCTTCGGGACCGGAACGACCTTGACCTTACCCGCAACAGCCGAGGATTGACTGACTGTCGGCTGTGTCTGCGCGGGTTTTTCAGCCGCGTTCACCCAGGCTGCAGGCAACAGGGCCATAACGAAAATCGTGGTCGGGATTATGTTGTTGAAGTTCATCGCTGACAGACCTCTTGGATGCCTCTTCAGCTTGGCGCTGCGAGGTTAGCAAAGAGTTTCCCCTACAGAGGTGGCTGCCCACTGAATGTGGTGCGCTGAATCTATGCCAGCTATCCAGTCGGGCGTAGGCGCCACCAAAGCTTCTGCACCGTCAGCACCACCAACAGCACTAGGCCGCCCGCGATGACGCCAACGATGGCATCGAGCAGCGTCGGCGTGAGAACCGTCAGCACACCGCCTATGAGCGGCACGCCAATGACCGCCTGGGCGGCGGACTCGATGCTGTGATGCAAGGGGCCGATGCCGTGGCTCAGGATGCTGCCACCGACCATGAACATGGCTGCCGTGCCGACGATGGAAAGTGTTTTCATCAGATAGGGTGCCAGCACCAGCAGGCCACGTCCGAAACCACGTGCAAAGGCACTGGTTTTCTGGCTGAGATACAGCCCCGCATCGTCGAGCTTGACGATGCCCGCAACCAGGCCGTAAACGCCGACGGTCATGATCACCGAGATGCCCGCCAGCACCACGAACTTGTTGATGAGCGAGGCAGTGGCCACCGTGCCGAGCGAGATGACGATGATCTCGGCGGAGAGGATGAAATCGGTGCGCACCGCGCCTTTCACCTTGTCGCGCTCGAAGGCGACGAGGTCAATGGCGGGGTCGGCCACGGCCCGCACATGCTCGGCCTCGTGCGCGGCTTCTTCCGCCTTGCTGTGCAAAATCCTATGGGCGATTTTCTCGAAGCCCTCGAAGCAGAGATAGGCACCGCCCACCATCAAGAGCGGGATCACCGCCCAGGGCAGCAGCACGCTGATGACGAGTGCGGCCGGCACCAGGATGAGCTTGTTGCGCGCCGAGCCTTTGGCCACCGCCCACACCACCGGCAGCTCGCGTTCGGCGCGCACGCCTGAGACCTGCTGGGCATTGAGTGCCAGGTCATCGCCCAGCACACCGGCGGTTTTCTTGGCGGCGACCTTGGTCATCACTGACACGTCGTCGAGCACGGTGGCAATGTCGTCGAACAACATAAAAAAGCTGCTGGCCATGTTCAGGTCTCCACTTCAGATTGGTTTTGGATAGTGATGGCCTGCAGATCGCCCGACAGCGCGCGGCGCTCGTCGAACACGAAGCAGCCACCATGAAAGTGCGCACTGCCGCAGTGCTCGAAGTAGTTGAGGATGCCGCCTTGGAGTTGCACCACGTTTTCATAGCCTGTTTGCAGCATCCACGGTGCGGCTTTTTCGCAGCGGATGCCGCCAGTGCAGAACGTCACCACGGTCTTGCCACTCATATCCCCGAGGCTGCCGACCGCTGTGGGGTAGTCCGAAAATTTTTCGATATCGGGATGCACCGCCCCATTGAAGCTGCCGTGCCCGAACTCGAAGGCATTGCGGGTGTCGAGCAGCACCAATGGCCTGCCCTCATCGTCGTGGCCCTGATCCAGCCATTGCTTCAGCTGCTGAGGCGCGACGGAGGGCGCGGGCGTGAGCGCAGGGTTCACCTGCGGCTGCCGCAGGGTGATGATTTCCGGTTTGATCTTGACCAGCAGCTTCTTGAAGGGCTGCACATCTGAATGACTGCGCTTGAGCGTGAGGCCCGCGAGCCGTGCATCGACACTGAGCACCTGCACAAAGGCCGCGATGCCCTCGTCGCTGCCCGCCAGGAACAGGTTGATGCCTTCCGGGGCCAGCAGCACCGTGCCTTTCAAGCCCTGCGCGCAGGCTGCGACAGCGAGCTGCGCCTTGAGTGAGGGCAGGGCATCGAGCGTGACGAAGCGATAGGCGGCGATGTTGAGAACGGACATGGGCAGTTGTGCGATGACGGCCGCGCATTATCGCTGCGCTGTGGCCGCTTATGCTTTGCGGCATGTCCACCGCCCCTTTACGCAACGGTCTCGCGGCCAGCTGCCTGCAACTGCCCGCAGGCACCTGGCACACGGTGCTGGATGCGCTTGCTGCACTGTTCACCAGCGTGCCGCGCGAGGACTGGCAGCACCGCTTTGCACGCGGGCTGGTGCTGGATGCCGAAGGCCGGCCCCTGCCAATGGACGCTGGCTACCGTGAAGGTGCGCTGATCCAGTATTACCGCGAGGTGTCTGCCGAGCTGTCGATCCCGTTCACTGAGACCGTGTTGCACGCCGACGCGCATCTGGTGGTGGCCGACAAGCCGCACTTTTTGCCGGTGACGCCTGCGGGTGGCTTTGTCGAACACACGCTGCTGACACGACTGATCCGCAAGCTCGGCAATGCGGATCTGGTACCGCTGCATCGCATCGACCGCGCCACGGCGGGACTGGTGCTGTTCTCTGCCAATCCCGCCAGCCGGGCGAGGTACCAGGCGCTGTTCCGTGATCGGCGCATCAGCAAACGATACGAGGCGCTCGCACCCCCACTGCCGCTACTGGGGTTTCCACTCACGCGCCAGAGCCGCATTGTCGAGGGCGAGCCGTTTTTCCTGATGCGCGAAGTCGAGGGCGTGCCCAACAGCGAGACGTGCATCGAAGTGATCGAGAAGGGCGAGCGGCTGTGGCGCTATGCGCTGCATCCGGTGACGGGCAAGAAGCATCAGCTGCGGGTGCAGATGGCGGCCCTGGGTGCTGCGATCCACAACGACGAGTTCTATCCGGCCTTGCAGCCGCGCGAAGAAGGACGATACGACAAGCCCCTGCAACTGCTGGCCCAAGGGCTTGCTTTCACTGATCCACTCACGGGCGAAGCGCGGGCGTTCGTCTCGCAGTTCACCCTCGATGGGTCGAGTGGGCAGATATAGCCTGCCCACATCACATGCAGCAGCGGCTTATGCTTGGCGCATCAAGTTGAGACGAGCTGCGAGGGATTGCGGCCCTATTGCATGCTGGCGTACCGGATGGGATTCCGGCCCAGCACTGAGGAGTCGCGCCATGCCTTCACACATTTTCATCCGCTGCCTGTTGCCCGCCTGCTGCGTCACACTCTCGCTGCTCTTGCAGGGCTGTGGTGATTCCGGCATCGTCGCCGCGCCTGCCGCACCGCTTGCGCCGGTCACACCCGCCGAGCCGGTGACGCCCCCTGCCCCACCGCCCGCAGTGCCAGTCGATCAAGGCAGGGCGCTCTCCAGCTATCTGCGCAACCTCTCGCCCAAGCTCGAAGGCGTCACTGCCGAAGCCGCCGTGTGGGAGCACTACAACATCCCGGTCAGCGACGGCACCGTGCTCGATGGCTGGATCAAGCGCCCGCCGGGTGAGGTGGGCCAGCCGCTGGTGATCGTGTTCTCGCCCTACTACGGCGGTGGCGATCCCAACCTCTCGCTGCTCGGCACGCCAGCAGATACCTTCATCGAAAAGCTGCTGCCCTATGGCTATGCGGTGGGCTTCATCTCGGTGGGCGGCACCGGCAATTCCGGCGGCTGCTTCCGCGATGGCGGCCCCATCGAGCGCAAGCAGCTCGGCGATGCCGCCTACTACATGGCCTCGCAGACCTGGAGCAACGGCAAGGTCGGCGCGATTGGCGTGAGCTACGACGGCACCACCGCCAACGAGCTGTTCGTGGACCCGCCTGCCAGCATCAAGACCGTGGTGCCGATGGAGGCAATCAGCGACTACTACCGCTACACCTTCAACATCGGCGGCATCATCCGCGAGAGCACCACCTTCTTCACCACCTACTACTACCCGATTGTTGGACTCTCCCCCGCTGGCCTCAATGGCGGCGTGGGCCCCACCGAGCCTGAGAGCTACGCCACCGAGCTGGAGGGCGAACCCTGCCCTGAGCAGCTCGCCATCCAGCAGCAGAGTGTGGAAACAGAACTCACCGCCGAGAAAACCCCGTTCTGGCAAGAGCGCGATGCCGTGCAACTGGTGCTCGACAGTCTGGAGAAGCCGCGCCCACCGATGTTCTTCATTCAGGGCTATCAGGATGCCAACGTCGACCCGCAGATGGCCGATGGCTTTCTCGAAGCCGTGGCCAAGACCGGCGTGCCGCTGCACATCTGGATGGGTCAGTGGGTGCATGCCTATCCGCAGTCCACCGGCACTGCGGCCTGCGCTGCGAAATCACCCTGCCGGGGCGACTTCTTCGAGAGCTTTTTGCTCGCCTGGTTCGACCAGTTCCTGAAAGGCCGCGACACCGGCGTACTCGATGCGCCGATGGTGCAAACGCAAGCCGATGACGGTATCTGGCGGCACGAGGACGCCTGGCCCTCGAAGACGCTCGCAGCCCTCACGCTCTACCCGCAGGCCGATGGTGCGCTCGGCACTGCCGCTGGCACCGCCACGGCGGGCTACACCGACATGGGCGCAAACCAGGCCGAGGAAACCAACACCGGCGAGCAGATCACGCTGGTTGAGCCACCGGGCTCCTTCATCGAGTTCGTCAGCAGCCCGCTCGACAAGCCGCTGCGCCTCACCGGGCTGCCGCGCTTCGAGTCCGTTGCGACTGCCAGCGCGCCGCGCGCCAACCTCGTCGCCACGCTCATGGAGCGCAAGGCCGATGGCAGCCAGCGTTACCTCAACTTCGCCGCACTCAATCTCAACCACGCCGAGTCACTGCAAAGCTACGACATGGACATCACCGGCAAGGCCCTGCCCATCGCCATCAACTTCTACCCACAGGACAACGTCGTCGCCGCCGGTTCGCAGCTGGTGCTGCATCTCGCGGGCGATGTCGCGATCAAGCACGTCACTGCGGGCAATGCCTCGAACTTTCTCAACATCGGCGTCAGCCTGCTGCCGACCGGCATGGGCGCGGATGTCTCGCTCGACCTCAGCAAGACCAGACTGGTGCTGCCGGCCAATGCGGGGGATCGGGTGGAGAGATTGTCTTGGTTGGTGGCTGCGCCGTGAGATGGCGGGCTAAATGACGTTGGGCCTGAAAGAATGAAGGGCCGTAGGATGGGCTGAACGCAGGTGAAGCCCATCGCTCAAAACTTCAGCCGCCGAAGCCATTGATGGGCTTCGCTGCGCTCTGCCCATCCTACGGGCTCTGTTAGGGCACGCAATTCGTAGCTTGTACTGCGTCCACCTGCACTCGCTCTTTGCAGCACGCCCGCCGCCACCAACTCATTGAGATCGCGCAAAGCGGTATCCGCCGAGCACTTGGCGAGGGTGGCGTACTTGCTGCTGCTGAGCTTGCCCTCGAAGCCATCCAGCAGGCGGTTGAGCACCTTGATCTGGCGCGCGTTCATCGCCGTGTCTGACCAGCGTTGCCAGAACGCGGCCTTGTCCAGCACGGCTGAAAGTGTTTTCTCCGCACCCTGTATCGCACGCAGCAGACAGGCCAGAAACCAGTGCAGCCAGGGGGTGACGTCGAGCGGACCTTTCTGCGTGCGTTCGAGCTGCTCGTAATAGGCGCGGCGCTCGCGCTGTATCTGCGCCGAGAGGCTGTAGAACCTTTGCACCTCGCCATCGGCACGTGCCAAGGCAAGGTCGCAGATGGCGCGTGCGATACGGCCATTGCCGTCGTCGAAGGGATGCACGGTGACGAACCAGAGGTGTGCCAAGCCTGCGCGCAGCACCGGATCTTCGCTGCCCCTGGTCTCGAACCATTTCAGAAAGGCCTGCACCTCCTTGCCCAGCCGCTTCGCGGGTGGTGCCTCGAAGTGCACGCGCTGGCGGCCGATGCCGCCGGAAACCACCTGCATGGGTCCTTGCGCATCATCGCGCCAGCCACCCGTGCGCACCGGCTTCAGGCCGCTGTAGCCGGTGGGGAAGAGTGCGGCCTGCCAGCCGATCAGCCGCTTGGCGGTGAGCGGTTTGGCGTTTTGGGCGGTGGCGTCGAGTGCCATCTGCACCACGCCATCGACATGGCGATCAGCTGGCAGCAGCGCACCGAAGTCCAGCCCCAGATGCCTGGCAACCGACGAACGCACGGCATCGGGGTTGAGCCGTTCGCCTTCGATCTCGCTGGTTTTCAGCACGTCCTGCGTCAAAACTTGCGCGGTGGCCTGCTCGCGCTGGGCCAGGCCCAGGTGTGCCAAGCGCCCCAGCAGATGGCCGCGCGCGCGATGCACCTCGGCAAGCTGGCTGGCGAGCACAGACAGGTCGCAGCGGAACGTCGGCCATTTCGGGTCTTGCCAGATATAGAGTTTTTCGCCGCGTTTCATGCGGTGATTATCGAAGCTATTCGCCGCAACTGCAAGTTTAATGACCGCAATTTATGCGGTGATTATCGAAGCTATTCGCCGCAAGATCCCGCATGACGAACAGGGTCGTCGCATCAGCCGCACGATAAACAAATGCTGAACGGCTACCCTATGCGCATGAGAACTCTCCCATGACGCTATCCATCGGCACCCAAGTCCCCCGCCGAGGCAACGTACTGTCACGCTTCATCGGCCTCACCTTTCTGCGCCTGCTCGGCTGGCGGCTGGAGGGCAGCATTCCCAACCTGCCACGCATGGTGATGATCGGCGCACCGCACACCTCCAACATGGATGGCGTCATTGCCATCGCCACGCTGGTGGCGCTGGGGCTGAAGGCCAGCACCATGATCAAGGACTCGGCTTTCAAGGGCGTGATGGGGCCGATCCTGCGCGGCTTTGGTGCAATCCCCATCAACCGCAAAAGCCCCAAGGGTGTGGTGGAACAAAGCGTGGATGCGATCACCACCAGCGACGGCATGCTGCTGCTGATCGCCCCCGAAGGCACCCGCCACAGTGCGCCGGAGTGGAAGCGCGGCTACTGGCACATCGCGCTCGGTGCAAAGGTGCCGGTGCTGCCGGCGGCCATCGACTATCAGCGCAAGATCGTCACGTTCGGGCCGCCGCTGACCCCCACGGGCGACCATGGCGCCGACCTGGCCATCCTGCTCAATTTCTATGCGCCGCATATGGGCGCCCGGCATCCGCAGCGCATGTCGAGGCCGCTGTGCGAAAGGCTGGGGCAAACCTGGCAGCCAGAAGCTGATGACTGATCACATATCTGCTGCGCCATCACAGGCCCTGGGCCACGGCATCAGCTGCATCGATACCTTGCAGGAGCGGCCCGGCATGGCCTGCTGCTATCTGATCGAGCGCGGCGATGAGATCGCGTTCGTGGAGGCAGGCACCTCACCGGGCGTGTCGCGCCTGCTGGCCTTGCTGGATGCGCGCGGCATCGCGGCCGAACGGGTGCGCTACGTGATCGTCACCCATGTGCATCTCGACCATGCCGGTGGCGCGGGTGCCTTGATGGCGGCGCTGCCAAACGCGATGCTGGTGGTGCATCCGCGCGGTGCGCGCCATCTCATCGACCCCGCCAAGCTCATTGCCGGTGCGACTGCGGTATATGGCGCTGATGCGGTGCGTGAAATGTATGGCGAGATCCTTGCCGTGCCGGAGGCGCGCGTGATCGCACCCGCCGATGGCGCGGCCCTGCCTTTTGGTGACGACCAGCTGGTGTTCGTCGACAGTCCCGGCCACGCCCGTCATCACTTCTCGATCTGGGATGCGGTGAGCCAGGGCTTTTTCACAGGCGATACCTTTGGCCTGAGCTACCGTGATTTCGACGACGCCCACGGCCCCTGGATCATGCCCACCACCACGCCGGTGCAGTTCGAGCCAGAGGCTTGGCACGCCACGCTCGACCGCTATCTGGGTTTCGCACCGCAACGCATGTACCTGACCCACTACAGCATGGTGGAGGATGTGCCTGCGCTCGCGGCCAAGCTACGTGCGGGCATCGACCGCTATGTGGCCATCGGTCAGTCGTTTACCAAGGCCGAAGGTCGTCACGAAAAACTGAAAGCCGCGATGGCCGCCGATGCCCTCGCCGAGCTGCGCGCACGTCACAATCCCCTGCCGGAATCGCGCGTGCGCGCCCTGCTGGAGATGGACTTGGAACTCAACGCTCAAGGCATGGCCGTGTGGCTTGACCGCGTGGCATGAGCGCCACGCTGCGCAAAAAAGAAAGCACAGCGAAAAATCCCGAGCTGCCGCTGCAACCCAAGGCACTGCAACTGCCGCACCTGCTTTATCGCGAGCTGAGACACCGATAGTCACAATGCGCCTCGCCAACATCGAGTCCGCAAAAAACAGGAACACTCCAATGGATGCCTTCATCAATCTCTTCGCCGGCACTTTTCGCGGATGGCGCGGCACCCAGGCAATGGCGCCGGCGCGCCTCAAGCCCGAAAAACTACTGAAGCTCTACGACATGGAGGCCAGTCCGTACTGCCGACTGGTGCGCGAGGTGCTGACCGAGCTCGATCTCGATGTGCTGATCCTGCCCTGCCCCGCAGGCGGCACGCGGTTTCGCGCCGAGGCCGAGAAAATCGGTGGCAAGCAACTGTTCCCCCTGCTGGTCGATGACAACACCGGCACCGTGATGTACGAAAGCGCGGACATCATCGACTACCTGGGCCGCACGTACAAGCGACGGGTGAAAGCCCCGCGCGGCGTATTGCGGCCGCTTGCCGTCGGCAGCTCGTATGTCGCCTCCGCCCTGCTGTGGCGGCCGGGCGGCATCACCGGTATGAAGGCGCGACCCTCGAAAACACCGACGCAGCCCCTGGAGCTGTACAGCTTCGAGACCAGTCCCTACTCCAAGCCGGTGCGGGCACGGCTGTGCGAACTCGAGCTGCCCTATGTGCTGCGCAACACCGGCAAGGGGGCCTGGGGCGACATGGGGCCGCCATCGTTCCGCGACAGCTTGTTCAAGACGCCGAAAGGCACCACGCCCAACCGCCGGTGGCTGGAACAAAATACCGGCAAGGTGCAGGTGCCTTATCTCATCGACGCCAACACCGGCACCGCCTTGTACGAATCGCGTGCCATCCTCGATTACCTCGACACCACCTATGCAATCTAAAGGAGCAATACCATGATCGGCTACACCACCCTCGGCACCAACGACATCGCGCGCGCCAGCGCCTTTTACGACGCTCTGTTAGCCGACATGGGCGCAAAGCGCCTCATGCAGTTCGGCGATGGCTTCATCGGCTACGGCGCCAACCCCAAGCAGCCGATCTTCTGCATCTGCAAGCCCCACAATGGCGAAACCGCCACGCGCGGCAACGGCACGATGGTGGCGCTGGCCGTGAAGGATCCGGCCCAAGCCGATGCCCTGCATGCCAAGGCACTGACGCTCGGCGCCACCGACGAGGGCGCACCAGGCAAGCGTGGCGACAGCTTCTACTGTGCCTATGTGCGCGATCTTGATGGCAATAAGCTCAACTTTTTCTGCATGGTCTGATCGGACGATGCCTGCCCTTCAGCGGCAGGCATTGGCCCCGTGTCTCGCGCTAGCTAAGCTCAAGGCATGAGTTCATCCGGCACTTCCACCAGCTGGCTCGGCAAGAGCAGCATCAGCGCCAAGCTGGTGGCGATCGTGCTGGTGTTCGTCACCGTCATCGCGGCGGTGATTGGCCTGTTCATCCTCGCCTACAACATCAGCGTCGGCGTGCGCGCCTATGTCGGCGGCGAGGGGATGTGGTCCAAGGGGCAGAAGGATGCGGTGTATGCCCTCAGCCGCTACATCAGCTCTCAGGACGAGCGCGACTACCGCGATTATCTGACTGCCATCGCCCTGCCCTTGGGTGACCGCGCGGCGCGGCTGGAGATGGAAAAACCGGTATTCGACCGTGCCACTGTCGCAGCCGGGTTCGTGCAGGGCGGCAACGGCGTGGAAGACATCGATGACATGATCTTTCTGTTCCGGCATTTCAAGGGAATCCCGTATTTCTCGCAGGCCATCGAGATCTGGCGGCAGGCCGAGCAGCAAGTGCTGCAACTGCCACTGGTCGCCGAGGATGCACGCGCGCGCATCGCCACCGGACAGCTCGGGGCAGCAGAGCAGGTGGCATTCCTGCAACGCATCCAGCACATCAACGCCCTGGTCACGCCTTTGGAGCAGCAGTTCTCGCAGCTGTTGGCGGCCGGCGCCCGCGAGGTGCAGGCGCTGCTGCTCACTGTGACGCTGGCAACAGCGGTGGCACTCATCGCCATTGGCGTGCTGTTTGCCTGGAGCATCTCGCGCGACCTGCGTGCCAGCATCAGCGGCCTGCGCGATGGGGTGCAGCGGGTGGCGATGGGGGTGATGACGCAAGCCATCCCGGTGCGCTCCAGCGACGAGCTGGGCGAGCTGGCAGACGCCTTCAACCAGATGACGGCCTCGCGCCGGCGTACCGAGACGGCATTGCTCAGCGCCAACGAGTTCCGCGAACGGGTGATGGAGAGTGCCACCAATGCCATCTACACCATCGACCTCGATGGCCGCTTCGTCACCGCCAACCGTCGCACCTGCGAGATCACCGGCTACGCACTCGACGAGTTGATCGGGCGCCCCTGGACGGACATGGTGCGCGAGTCGGACCTGCCCGAGCTGCATGCCGGATTCGTTTCCACCATCCAGGGCCGCGAGCCGCTGACCAACCGCGAGGTGCCCTTGCGCCGCAAGGACGGCAGCGAGGTCAGCATCACCTTCAGCATCGCGCCGCTCTCTCGCGACGGGGTGATCCATGGCGTGGTGGGTGCTGCGGAGGACATCACCAAGCGCAAGCGGGCCGAGGAGGAGATCAAGACCCACGCCGAGGAGCTGACCCGCAGCAACCGCGAGCTGGAGCAGTTCGCCTATGTCGCCTCGCACGACTTGCAGGAGCCGTTGCGTACCGTCACCGGCTTCGCACAGCTGCTGAGCCGCCGCTACACCGGCAAGCTCGATGCCGAGGCGGATGAGTTCATCGGCTTCATCACGACCGGCGTGGCGCGCATGAAGAGCCTGATCGAAGACCTGCTCGCCTACTCGCGCGTGCAGCGTGAGCACCAGGCGGCCGGCGTGGTGGCACTCGACGAAGTGCTGGCCACCGCACTCGCCAATCTTGGCGGGGCGATCGGTGCCGCTGGAGCAAGGGTGACGCACAGCCCGCTGCCGGCACTCGCTGTCGACCCTCACCAGTTCGCACAGCTGTTCCAGAACCTGATCGGCAATGCCATCAAGTTTCGCCGCGAGTCCGCACCTGTGGTTCACCTGGGCGCTGAGCAAAGGCCGAACCACTGGCTGTTCTCGGTGGCCGACAACGGTATCGGCATTGACGCCGCATCGGCGGAGCGGGTGTTCATGCTGTTTCACCGTCTGCACACGCGCGATCAGTACGAAGGCAACGGCATCGGACTGACCATCTGCAAGAAAATCGTCGAGCTGCACGGCGGTCGCATCTGGGTCGAGCCGACGCCGGAGGGTGGCAGCGGTACGGTGTTCCACTTCACGCTACCTGCTGCGGCCTAACTATCATTTTCGAGCACAGCTAGAGGAATCTTTTCTCAAGGTTGGGTGCAAGCTGGAAAGCAGATTCCTCAATTTGTCAGGAATGACAGGTTCAGATGACGCAGTAATCGGTCTATCGTTACCGGCATGAAAAACTTCACCACCTTGCTCGCCTCACTGCCCGTCGCCAGCCCCTTGCCCTTCGATCTCAATGCCGAATGCGGCATGCGCCTGGATCTGAGCAAACACAACCTGGCATTGCGTGGCTTCGATCCCGGCAACACGCCTGCCTTCAGTGCCTTCATCGAAGCCGAGATCGCCCGCCACGGTGCGCGCTACGCCGCCGGCGGCTACGGCGAAAACCGCACGCTTTACGAGATGAGCGAGGTATTCCGCAGCGCCGATGCCGAACCACGCACCCTGCATCTGGGTATCGACCTCTGGCTTGCCGCCGGTACCAGCGTCCATGCCGTGCTGGGTGGAGTTGTTCACAGTACGCAGGAAAACAGCGCCTTCGGCGACTACGGGCCGACGCTGATTCTCGAACACGAAATCGAAAGCACAGCGTTTTTCACGCTCTATGGCCATCTCGCACGATCCACCCTTCAGCGCACGCGTCCCGGCCAGCGCATCGAAACCGGCGAGTTGTTGGGCTGGCTGGGCGCACCGCATGAGAATGTCGGCTGGCCGCCGCACCTGCATTTCCAGGTGATCCGCGACCTGGGTGGCCGCAGTGGCGACTATCCTGGCGTGGCCCGTCCCAGTGAGGCCGTGCAATGGCTGGCGAACTGCCCTGATCCCAACCTCTTGCTGCGGATCAGGGCGCTCGCGTAATCGTTACAACGGTCTGCGGCGCAGCACTACACCCAAACCCAGCAGCGCCAGCAGCAGACCCCCCAGCGCGCCACCGCCAAAACGGCCAGTCGTCGTGCTGCTCGCTGCCGCAAGCGGTGCGGGCGGCATGGCAACCGGGGTGGTGACGGGCGGCGTGATAGGCGCCGCAGCGACGCTGCCGACCGTGGTCTTCGCCGAGTTGCCAGCGACTGGACTGACCTGATCGGCCTCTGCGGCGGTGGACAGGATGAACTCACCCGCCACTCCGGATTTGAGAGTCAGTTCGTCTGTCCGCGTGGCACCGGGTGCGAGAGCGTCATAGCTGAAGCGCAGGGTGCGGATGGCCCCTTCGACGGTGTTGGCGACTGGCGTAGTGGTGGCACTCACCAGTGTCACCGACGCGGGCAGGCTCACATCCACCAGCACCGTGGTGGCGTCGATCTTGCCCGTGTCGGGCTGGGCGACGGAGATCACCGCCTTGTATTCCATCCCGACGCTTGCGGTGGGCTGCGCCTTCACCATCACGGCAAGCTGTGGGCGCATGGTGATGGCATTGAGCGCATCGATGCGGCCCCAGCCGGAGACATTGTTGGGGATGGCGCTCACCTCCGTGCCACCGCAGGTCTGCACGGTGGTGATGGTCTGCACGGACGTCAGCTCGACCAGTTTTCGCACGTCGGCAACGCGGCCTTTCAGGCGCGGTTCGGCAGACATCAGCAGCGCCACCAGACCGGCCACATGCGGGCCAGCCATGCTGGTGCCGCTCTTGTTGCCATAGGCATTGCCGGGGACGCTCGAACGGGTGGCCACACCGGGTGCGGTGACGTTGGGCTTGAGCCGCATAGAGCCATCGCTCAAGACCGGACCGCGGCTGGAGAAATCGGCCATCGCATCGGCGACGGTGCTGGCACCGACCGTGAAAGAAGATTCGTACACCGCGATCGGGAAAGCGATGGTCGAACAGGCGTCGCCATCATTGCCGGCCGAGACCACCTGCACGATGCCGGCCTCGTAGATCGCATCGTTGGCATCCTTGAGCAAGGGCGGGGCGCAAGCCTCCAGGCAGCCCCAGGAATTGTTCACCACATCGGGTGCCATCTCGGGGTCGGCAGCATCGGGCTCGCCTTCCGGGTACGGGGCGATCTGCCACTCCATGCAGTCCAGGTAAGTCGCTACGGTGCCGACGCCGAGCACGGGGTCGTACAGCGAGCGGCAGGCTATCCACTCAGCCTCCGGGGCCATGCCGATCTGATTGTCGCCACCGTCGTAGCCCACCATGGTGCCAGTGGTGTGGGTGCCGTGGCCGTTGCTGTCGCAGGGCACCTCGGGATTGGGGCAGAAGTTGTCTTCCGGAAACGCATTGCGCCAGTTGTAGGCGTGGCTAGCCGTGGTGCCATCCCAGCCACGGTACTGGTTTTTCAAGGCCGGGTGATCCCACTGCACGCCGATGTCATGGTCACCCACCACCACCCCCTGGCCCCTGAAACCGAGGTTCCAGACCGCAGGTGCACGCACCAGCGCGATGCCGGGCTCCACCTTATCGCCGAGCGCCTTGGCGACATAGTCGGGGCGCGGGGCGGCTTCGGTATCCGATGCGTCGTTCTTGCTGGCACGGGCGATGGTGTCGGGCAGGCGCTGCAGACGATTGACACTCTTGAACAGGCCCGCCACATCGGCTCGCTTTGCCAGAGCTTCGATATCCGCCAAGCTGCCTCGCGTGGTGATGGCGTTGGCGATCCAGAACGTCTGGTATTGCAGCCCGCGCGCTTGCAGGGCTGCCAGCACACCGCCCTGCGAGCGGGCTGCAGCGGCCTTCAGCGCCGCAATCGTCGCCGCGCCCTTTTCCCGCTTGGTTCTGGCATTCGCCGTCGCCGCCTTGAGGTCAGCCTTATCTGTCAGCAGCAGCACAAAATCCACCTGTGGCGCAGCTTGCGCGGCAGTGAGAAGTTCCGGCTCGATCAGCCCCGCACGCACGGCCAGCGGTGCTGAAAACAAGGTGAGAGCCGCGACGAGCGCGGCGGCAGTGTGGCGAATGGTCATCTTTTCTCTCCAAGTTTCAAGTCATCGTGACGGGCATTTGCACCCGGCATCGGCTAACGTGGCTGGCAAGCACAGAACGCGCTAGTACCGCAGTTGCGAACACATTACTCCAACGTGACAGTCTTATAAGGGTTGACCCATGCAGATCGACAAGACCAAGCCAGTACTGGTGACCGGCGGCAACGGCTACATCGCCAGCTGGATCGTCAAGTACTTGTTGGCCGATGGCCATGATGTCCATGCCACCGTGCGCGACCCGGCCAATAGCGCCAAGACCGGACATCTGCTCAAGGCCGCCGAGGGCAGCCGCGGCAAGCTCACCCTGTTCAAGGCCGACCTGCTCAAGGACGGCGCCTTCGATGCCGCCATGCAGGGCTGCGAGCTGGTCATCCACACCGCCAGCCCATTCGTCATCAAGGGTTTGAAGGACGCGCAGAAAGAACTGGTCGACCCCGCCGTGATGGGCACCAAGAACGTGCTCGACGCCGCCAACCGCGTGCAGAGCGTGAAGCGCGTGGTGCTTACCGCCAGCGTCGTGTCGGTGTACGGCGATGCGCAGGACATGAGCGACCAGAAGCTCAAGGCCTTCACCGAAGCGCACTGGAACACCACCAGCACGGTCACTCACCAGCCCTATAACTATTCCAAGGTGGCGGCGGAGAAAGTGGGCTGGGAGATCGTCAAAAAGCAATCGCGCTGGGATTTCATCACCATCAACCCCGGCCTGGTGTTCGGCCCCTCGCTGACCACGGCGAGTGACTCGACCAGCCTCTCCACAATCAAGGAACTCGCCAACGGCCACCTCGCCACCGGCGTGCCGAACATGGAGATCGCCATCGTCGACGTGCGTGATGCCGCGCGCGCGCACATCCTCGCCGGCTTCACGCTGACGGCGAGCGGACGGCATCTGGCGGTATCGCAATCGGTGACGATGTGGCAGATGGTGCAAACACTCAAGGCACGCTTCGGCAACGGTTATCGCTGGCCGATGATGGTCGTACCAAAGCCCGTTGTCTGGCTGATGGCACCCGTTGCCGGCTACAGCCGCAAGTTTGTCTCGCGCAATGCGGGCTGGCCGCTCAAGTTCGACAACAGCTACATCCAGAAGGATCTGGGCCTTACGTTCCGGCCCGTCGCCGAAACCTTAGGCGATCATTTTCAGCAGATGCTGGATGACGGGGTTTTGAAGCCGCGCTGAGAGCGCAAGCTGTTTTCTGGTTTGAGCGGGACGGTTTATCGGCAGTTCAGATTTCGCCGATAGCTTTGGAGGGGCTGTATCTGTTGCAGCGCATCGTCGTGTCAGCGCGGAGTTCCCCGCGCCATGACCCGACGGCAAGTCCCTACCGAGAACACCATGAAAACCAAAGACTCTCCGCTCGACTACACCACTGTGCGCGGCAACGGCAAGGAAACCCATCAGCAGGTACCCAAAAACGCCGAGCACCACGGCGAAACCCACCTGACCACCAATCAGGGCATTCCGGTTGCCGACAATCAGAACCAGTTGAAGGCCGGGGCGCGTGGCCCGGTGCTGCTGGAAGATTTCGTGCTGCGCGAGAAGATTTTCCACTTCGATCACGAGCGCATCCCTGAACGCATCGTCCATGCGCGCGGTTCGGCAGCGCATGGCTATTTCGAGCTGTACGAATCACTGTCAGAAATCACCAGCGCGGACCTGTTCCAGCGTGCGGGTGAAAGGACACCCGTCTTCGCCCGTTTCTCCACCGTTGCCGGCGGCGCGGGCTCGGTCGACACCCCGCGCGACGTGCGCGGCTTCGCCGTCAAGTTCTACACCCAGCAGGGCAACTGGGATCTGGTCGGCAACAACATCCCGGTGTTCTTCATCCAGGACGCAATGAAGTTTCCCGACCTCGTCCACGCGGTGAAGATGGAGGCCGACCGCGGCTACCCGCAGGCAGCCAGCGCACACGACACCTTCTGGGATTTCATCAGCCTCATGCCAGAGTCCACCCACATGATCATGTGGGCGATGTCCGATCGCACCTTGCCGCGCTCGTTTGCCAACATGGAGGGTTTCGGCGTGCATACCTTTCGCCTCGTCGATGCACGCGGCAAGTCCACCTTTGTGAAGTTCCACTGGAAGCCGAAGGCGGGCCTGCAATCCACCATCTGGGACGAGACGGTGAAGATCGCGGGGGCCGATCCGGACTTCCAGCGCCGTGACCTGTTCGAGCGCATCGACCGTGGCGATTTCCCCGAGTGGGAGCTTGGCCCCACTCGGGGAAATCGCCACGGTCGATG
>JAKFXK010000017.1 GCA_021731445.1 Nevskiaceae bacterium
GGATTGACTGGCGGGGTCACGGGCGGCGTTACCGGCGGTGTCACCACGGTACCGTCCTTGAACTCGTAGGCCCACACACCACGGCCAAAAGTGGCGGCAAACAGCAGATCCGGCTCATCGGGAGTGGCTTTCGGCTTGAGCCGCACCATGTTGACCGGCACATTGGGCAGGGTATCGCCTACGGTTGTCCAACTGCTGCCCGTGGTGTCCTTGGAAATGAAGGCGCCGATGTCGGTGCCGACGATCAGCTGGTTGCCCTTGAGCACGATGCTGTTGGCATTGGCCTGCGGCAGGTCGCCCGAGACATTTACCCAGTCATCGCCGGCATTCACCGACTTGTAGACGTTGCCGCCCATCGCCGCCTCGGTGTTGCGGTCAAGATAGTGACCGGCAGGACGCAGGTTGGAGAGATAACCACCGATGGCCGCGTAGACAATCTTGGGGTCGGTGGGGTCGATGGCAAAGCCGTTGATGTAGCGGCTCGGCAGCCCGCGCTTGGCGGCGAAGTGCCAGCCGGCATTGGTCTCGACCACGCGCTCGACGCCGTCCATGACGTTGGTGGCGACAACGTTGGCAAAGCCGGTGTCGTTGCCGGAGGCGCCGCAATCGCCGCAACCGCCGACATAGACCGCGCTGCCCTGGATTTCGATTCCGGTGGTGGTACGGATCGCTGCCGTGTCTGGATTGGTGCCGAGGTTGAATACCTGCACCCAGGTGGTGCTGGTGACGGTCTGGGCGTTGTCGGTTTCGTAGATCTGCTGCGCCGCTGTCACCATGTGCTGGGCGTTGAGGGGATCCATGCGGAACCAGTTGTCGAACTGCACGCGGGTGTAGGTGGGCGCGATGACTGTGTTGGTCGTGCCGCGGTTGACGGTGCGGTTGAGATTGCCGTTCTGTGACTCGTAGTAGGCGACGTTGGAATTGTCCGGATCGACTTCGGCATAAAAGCCATCACCGCCGAGCGTTTCGTAGATCTCCAGATTGCGCAGCGGGTCGATCAGGCCAGAACCGTTGTCCTGCAGGCCGTAATAGACCGTGCCGTCCTTGGCGATGGCCAGACCATAGGGCAGCAGGGCGTAGATGCCGGTATTGGCGCCGGTGCCCCAGCTGGCGTTGTCCATCTCGGCACCCGCCGCCTTGCACTGCTTGAACATGCCGCCGTCGCCGCCGATGATCAGGCACACGCCGCCTTCGCCGGCGGGTAGATAGATTGCGGTGTGCTGGTCGGCATGGGTGGTGGTGCCATCGTCATTGACGCGGGCCGCGACTTCAGCCCCCAGGATGTTGTAGGCCCCGATCACCTTGAAGTCGTTATTGCCGGCCTGTGCCGCGCCATTCAGCGGCACGCCGGTGGTGACACGGTTCTGCCAGATTTCTTCCATGCCGAAAGTGAGGCGGGTCGGCACGCCGCCCATATGGCGTGTCGGATCGGGCTTGATCCAGGCGTCGTACCACAGCTGGTTGCCCGGCCCGTTGCCCTGCGCGCCAAACGCCAGCATGCCGGTGCCGGTCGTGGTGTTGGCAGCGATCTCGGAGTAATCGGCCATGCGCACCCAGTTGGTGCCGAAGTCGCTCGACACGTACAGGCCATTGATGTTCGAGTCGAACGGCGTGATTGGTGCCGGGCTATTGGGCAGGCCGACCATGGTGCCGTCGAGCGAGGCATCGACCGGAAACTGGCCATTGAAAAGCTGGGCGTCCTGCACGATGGCGTAGAGATAGTTGTGGTTCTGCGCCTGACCGATGGCATGGCCCAGTTCGATACGGCCGATGCGCGCCTGCGGCGTAAAGCCGACCGGCTGGTTGCCATTGAGGGCAGCGACATCGACACGCTCGAAACTCGCGGCCTCGCCGGTCTCCGAGCGATAGATGCCGTTGTGGGGTGCCTGTGGCACGCCGTCACGGTAGAGGGCGGTCGAGCCGGTGCGGAAACCGACGGCTGCCACCACCGGGCAACCTTTGGGATCGCAGACGACATTGGTACTGCCGCCCGGCTGCTTGACCACCACATCCGTCACGTAGTTGGCGAGGAGGCACTTGCTGGCAATGTCCTCGATGCCGGCGCAGTCGCCGGTCGGGAGGGCGACGTTGACGTAGCTGCGGCCAGCATCGGCGGAGCGGAACAGGCCGATGCTGGAGGCGATGTAGATCATCGACGGGTTGGCCTGGTCGGCCACGGCCTGGAACACCAGTACCTGATCCGGGAAGCCCGTCGCATGGTTCCAGGTCTTGCCCAGATCGGTCGTCCAGTAGGCTCCGAGCCCTGAATAGCTGCCGGAACCCATCACGGCCTCCCCGCCAGCCGAGATCAGCGTGCCGTCGCTGTCGGCATCGGCATCACCATCCCCGTCTGCATCCGGCGTCCAGGCGACACCGCCATTGCTCTGGGTGGGCAGCTTGTCGCCAACCGACACCCAGCTGTCCGCAATGGTGGTGATGTCACCGCCCACCGCTTCGCTCATCCAGATACCGCCGGTACCGATGGCGGCGAACAGGCGCTGGTGGATGGGGTCGAAGGCAAAGTTGTCGACGCGGGCAGAGACGTGGCCGTCGATCCAGCCGGTCGCGGCTCTCAGATTGCCCTTGCCGTATTCGCGCCAGTCACCTGCCGAGCCGGGAATGCTGCCGCTGGCCTTGGCGGCGATGCGCGCCTTCTGCTGCATGGCGGCGCGCAGGGCGCCCGGGGGCACGGTGCCAACCTTCTGGTTGCGGTTGCCCAGACTGCGCATCAGCTCGGCGCTGGACTCGGGCCGCTCCTGCAAGGCTTTTTGCAGGCGGGCCTCCTGCGGCAAGTTGGTGTTCTGGGCGACGGCCATCACGACCGCGCAGCACAGCAGGGCAGCCCAGGAGGCGGAAGCTTTGATCAGACGCATGATGAAACCCTCGTGACGGTTAGTTGACGGATTATTGACGCAAATAACGCGCCCGGACACAGCTTGGATGCAATCTTCCCGGCCCAGAGTTGAGATGGCGCTGCATTCAGCTTGTCCTCAAGCTCGCCATGTCGATCACGAAGCGGTACTTCACATCGCTCCTGACCATGCGGTCATAGGCTTCGTTGATCTCCTGGATCGGGATCATCTCGATCTCGCTGACGATGTGGTGTTTCGCACAGAAGTCGAGCATTTCCTGGGTCTCTGCAATGCCGCCGATCAGCGAACCCGTGATGGTGCGACGCTGGAAAATCAGCGCGCCGATGTTGGGTGAGGGGTGAGGGTGTTCCGGCACACCGCACAGGCACATCGCACCATCGCGCTTGAGCAGGGTGGTGAAGGCATCGAGGTTGTGCGAGGCGGCGACGGTGTTGAGGATGAAGTCGAAGCTCGCGGTATGGGCCTTCATCTCGTCGCGGTTTTTCGAGACCACCACTTCATCAGCACCGAGATCAAGTGCGTCCTTGCGCTTGCCCTCGGAGGTGGTGAAGGCGACGACGCGCGCGCCCAAGGCATGGGCGAGCTTGATGCCCATGTGGCCTAAGCCGCCGATGCCGACGATGCCGACTTTCTGCCCCGGCCCGACTTTCCAGTGCTTCAGCGGCGACCAAGTAGTGATGCCCGCGCACAGCAAGGGTGCTACGGCAGCCAGTTGCGCGGCGGGATGCGTCACCTTGAGCACGAACTTTTCGGTGACGACGATATGGTTGGAGTAGCCACCCAGGGTGTGGCCCGGGGCATCGGCGGTCTTGCCGTTGTAGGTGCCGGTAAAGCCTTTCTGGCAGTACTGTTCCAGTCCCTCGGCGCAGGAGGCGCATTGCTGGCAGCTATCCACCATGCAGCCGACGCCGACGGTATCGCCCACCTTGAATCGGCTGACTTCGCTGCCGACCTCGGTCACGGTGCCAACAATCTCGTGCCCCGGCACGCAGGGGTATTTCGTCCCCTGCCACTCGCCGCGTGCGGTGTGCACGTCGCTGTGGCAGACGCCGCAGTAGGTGATGACGATGGCGACATCCCTGGGGCCAGTGGCGCGGCGGCTGAAGCTGAATGGTGCCAGCGGGGTCTTGGCGGTCTGTACCGCGTAGCTGAGTGAGGTAATCATTGGAGCGGATGAGTCCGGTGCGGGTCGTCTGGAATGGAATGATGCCGTTCGGCAACACGGTGGCGGTCGCTGCGGGATTGGCCGCAGAGAGCGCAGAATACGCCACGACCCAAGCCCAGCGCCACCATGAGCGAAGCCCGCTTCATCGACCTCGAAACCAAGCTCGCCTACCAGGAGCATGCCGCACAGCAGTTGAGCGATGTGGTGGCCTCACAGCAACAGCAAATCGACACGCTAGAAACCGCGCTGCGGGCCCTGATCGAGCGGGTAAACAGCCTGAGCCTGCAAGAGGGTGAGGCCAAGGCGACGCCGGCAGAAGAAGTGCCGCCGCATTACTGACCGTGCGCCATCAATGGCCAATGCTGCTTCGCGCTCAGACTGACAAGGGGCTTGATCGCAATGCGCGTGGGAGATGAGGGCTAATCCGCAAACGGTGCCTGCTTGGCAATTACCGAGGTCGGCATGCGGCGCAGCAGCCACATCACCAGGCCCCAAGGCCAGCCCGGCACGGCGGCCTCCTGCACGCCACGCTCGATGAGTTTGGCGATGCGCTCGGCACCGTCTTCCACCGTCACCAGAAACGGGCGACGTTTCATCTTGTTGTTCATCTCGGTGTCGATGTAGCCGGGGTAGAGCGTCGTCACCCTGATAGGGGTATGGTGCAGTTCGGCGCGCACGGCGTCGGCGTACATCGCAATCGCGGCCTTGCTGGTGCAGTAGGCCGCTGCCCCCGGCACGCCGCGTGCGGCGGCGACCGAGGCCACTGCCACCACCTGCCCATTCTTCTGCTGGCGAAACAGCCGTACGGCGGCGTCGACGGTCGCCATCGCACCCAGCACGTTGGTCTGGATCACCGCCGCGTCGCGGGCGAAATCGCCCTTGCCAACCAGGCCGCCACCATCGCCGATGCCGGCATTGGCCATGATGATGTCGAGTCCGCCAAAGCGGGCTGCCAGCGACTGGATGACGGCTGTCACGCTATCGAGTTGGGTCACGTCGAGGGCAGCGATCTCCACCCGTACCGCCGGATGCGCCTCTGCGATCTGCGCCTTCAGCGCCTCCAGCGACTCCAGCCGCCGCGCGGCGAGTGCAAGGTCATAACCACGCCGCGCAAAAGCGAGGGCGACGTGGCGGCCGATGCCGGCGCTGGCACCGGTGATAAGGATGGTCTTGGTCTTGGTCTTGGTCATGGGCTGGCTAGGGTGTGTTGACCTTCATTTCATCGCTGCGGCGGAAGGCTGTTTTGGGGCAGTGCAAGGAAACGAGACCGCACAATAGTCGAACTATTGCAGGTCTTGTTGACGTAGCAATGCCCAAAACGGCCCCGCCCCGGAGGGTTGCTGGTCAAAATCGCGTCATGCGGTGTTGCTCGCCTAGCGAAGGCTCCAGCCTTCGCGTCGGCTCGCGCCTTGCCTGACGCGATTTTGACCGGCAACGCAGCGACGAAATGAAGATCAACACACCCTGGAAAAGGGAGACAGTTTAGGCGTCCGAAGCGGTTACTCTTGCGGCTTGCACGAATCGTCTGCACAAAAATCCAGGAGCGTCCATGAACGAAAACCAACGCGCCGCGCTGATCGCTGGCAGCCTGCTGCTGGTGCTGGCGGGAGGCGCCTATTACCTCTTGGCCCCCAAGCCGGCTGAAGAAAATGCAGTGGCCGATGCCGCCAGCATCCCGGCGGCCCTGCCTGCCACGCCGCCCGTCGATGCGACACCGGTTGAGCCGCTGCCCGATCACTACCCGGTGCCGGCCGCCACTACGGATGCCGCGCCGCTGCCGACACTGGGTGACAGCGACGCGCCGTTCGCAGCCGCCTTGAGCGAGCTGGCGGGTACGCAGATCACCAGCCTGCTGGCTCCGGAACAGCTGATCCGCCGCTGGGTGACGACGATCGACAACCTGCCGCGTGAGCGGGTGGGCATGAACGATCGCGCCTTCCGCCGCGTGCCCGATGCCTTTCTGGTCAAGAACCGCGATGGCAGCCTCACCACCAGCCCCGGCAACGAGGCACGCTATGTGCGGCTGGTGACGCTGCTTAACACGGCGGGTGCCGAGCGCAGTGCCAAGCTCTACCTGCAGTTTTATCCCCTGTTCGACAAGGCCTACCGCGAGCTGGGCTACCCCAACCGGCATTTCAACGACCGGCTGGTGCAGGTGATCGACCATCTGCTGGCCGCGCCCTACATGGAAGGCCCGGTCGAACTGGTGCAGCCCAAGGTGTTCTACCAGTTTGCCGACCCCAAGCTGGAAGCGCTTTCTGCCGGACAGAAGATGCTGCTGCGCATGGGCAAGGTCAATGCAACGCAGGTCAAGGGCTGGCTCAAGGCTTTCCGCGCGCAAATCACCGGGACTGCCGCACCTCAGTGACTCGCCCGCTCGCCGGGCATTGGCTGCGGATCGCTGACAAAGCCCAGCTTCGCCGGGGCTTCGGCGGCGTCGAGGCGGGTCACTGGCAGGCGCTGAGAACCAAGCTGCAACAACAGGGCGGTCTCGGTACCAGAGAGCAGGGCGAGTGCTGCCGTCAGCGCATCTTCCGGCACGGGCTTGCTGCCCAGGCGCAGATGGTCGAGTGCCCAGTCGAAGTCCTGCTCGTGCAGCGCCGCCGGGCCGTGCGGGGTGGCAAACCAGAGACCGCCCTGCTCGTCGAGATAGGCGGCGCTGATCGCGGTGACGGCTTCGCCCCGGTGGGTCCACAGGCTGCCATCATCCTCCGCACGCAGTAGCAGCGGTGCGCGGGCCAGCGCCACGTAACCGCGCTGCGGGCCGTTCTGGAAATACCAGCGGCCATGCTCGTCCGCCGCATAGTTACTATTGAGGGTGTCGATGATCTGCGGGCGGCTGATGGTCTCGCCCTTGATGCGCCAGCGGCCCCGGCGGTCGAGCGCCAGCCAGCCGTAAAGCGCCGGCACATCGGGCCAGCGGGCGAGGGCGCGGTGAACCCAGTCTTCCATCGAAAATCTCCAAAAAATGGCAAGCGGACTGGCAAACCGGCCAGTCTGTAAAGCATGATCGCGCACCGCTTGAAAACTCAACAATCGAGGAATGTTATGGCGCTTCCCGCCAATCTCAAGAGCCGCCTGCGTCTGCCCGTGATCGGTGCGCCGTTGTTCATCGTCAGCAATCCCAAGCTGGTCATCGCCCAGTGCAAGGCCGGCATCGTCGGCAGCTTCCCGGCGCTCAACGCCCGGCCGGCCGCACAGCTGGAGGAATGGCTGATCGAGATCACCACGGCGCTTGCCGCCCACGACGCCGCGCACCCCGATGCGCCCAGCGCCCCGTTTGCCGTCAACCAGATCGTCCATCGCAGCAACGACCGGCTCATGCACGATCTGGAGCTGTGCGTGAAATACAAAGTGCCGATCGTCATCACCTCGCTGGGCGCGCGCGAGGATGTCAATGCCGCCATCCACAGCTACGGCGGCCTGGTGTTCCACGACATCATCAACAACAAGTTTGCGAAGAAGGCGATCGAGAAAGGCGCGGACGGAATCATCGCCGTCGCTGCCGGTGCGGGTGGCCATGCGGGTACCACCTCGCCATTCGCATTGGTGCAGGAGATCCGCCAGTGGTTCGATGGGCCGCTGGCACTCTCCGGCTGCATCGCTACCGGCGATGCGGTGTTCGCCGCCGAGGCGATGGGCGCGGACGTGGCCTACATCGGCTCGGCCTTCATCGCCACTGACGAAGCCAATGCCAGCGCCACTTACAAGCAGTGCATCGTCGAGAGCAGTGCCGACGACATTGTCTATTCGGCGACCTTCACCGGCGTGCACGGCAACTACCTCAAGCCCTCGATCATTGCGGCAGGGCTCGACCCGGACAAGGTCAGCGTCGCTGATCCCAGCAAGATGGATTTCGGCAGCACCGGCAACGCCGCCAAGGCTTGGAAGGACATCTGGGGTTGCGGCCAGGGCATCGCGCCCATCAAACAGGTGCAGCCGGCAGCGCAGTACATTGCCCAGCTCGCCCGCGAGTACGCTACGGCCAAGGCGCGCGTGCTGGCTTAGAGGGTGTTAAAGGCTTGAGGATCGCTGCGGCGGAAGGCAGTTTTTGCGCAGTGCAAGGAGCGAGGCGCAGCGAATGGTTGTTCCATTCGCAAGTCTCGTGACGCCGCAATGCGCAAAAGCGTTTGGCCTAAGCGGGCATGACTCAATGTCATGCCCGCTTAGGCCAAACGCTCCTGCCCCAAAGGGTTTCTGCCCAAAAAGCCGCCCTGCGGCGTTAGCTGACCTCGACTTGGAACCACCAAGCCTTCGGCCAGCTGCCTTGCCTGGCGGCTTTTTGGGCAGAAACACAGCGATGCTCAAGCCTTTAACACCCTCTAGTCGTCCACACTGCGGCGCAGCGTTTTCACCCGGCCGCGCTGCGTCTTGGTGTCGACACGCTTGGCCTTTGCATTGCGCGAGGGTTTGGTGGCACGCCGCAGGCGCGGAATGTGTGCGGCCTTGGCGATCAGCAGACGAAGTCGCTCCAGTGCCGCCTCGCGGTTCTGTTCCTGGCTGCGGTGCTGCTGCGCCTTGATGACGATCACGCCCTCGACGGTGGTACGCTGGTCAGCGATTTTCAGCAGGCGTACTTTCAGCTCATCAGGCAGTGAAGACGCATTGATATCGAAGCGCAGATGGATCGCACTGGAAGTCTTGTTGACATGCTGCCCGCCCGCGCCCTGCGAGCGTGTTGCGCTCAGGCTGATCTCGGCTAGCGGCAAACTCAGCGAGTCGGTGATGGCCAGCACCCGCTAGTCCTCAGCCAAAGGCTTGTCGAGCTTGTGGCCGTCTAGCTTTTTCGCCGCCTCGGCAGTCTGATTGCGCTCGCGCTGCTTTTCGTCCTTGCTGCGGCCGAAGCGGATGCGGTTTTCGGCCGCCAGTTTTTCCGCCGCTGTCCGCGCCCTCGCCTTGCGCGCCTTGTTGAAGTTGATGACGTTGCTCATGGTCATGCCATTGGTCGGTTTGGCTGGCATCCTAGCGGCATCCTCCCGATCTGGAAGCCGAGCATGCCCATCCGCAGTTTTTTGTTGTGTCTTGCACTGCTCGCCAGTGCGATGGCCGCTCAAGCAGCTGCACCGACACAGGCCCCCGCCTTCAGCCTGAAGACGCCGCAAGGCGAGATGGTGAACTTTCCTGCTGCCGCACAGGGCCGCCCCACGGTGCTGATGTTCTGGCCCTCCTGGTGTCCGTTTAGCCGCGCGCTGCAACCCTATGTGCAGAACATCTGGGAGGACTACCGCGCCGCTGGCGTCAACGTCTGGACCATCAACATCAAGGAGGACAAAGACCCGGTCGCCGTGATGAGGGAGCGGGGCCTTGGCTTTCCCCTGCTCGTCAATGGTGACGAGGTAGGTCGCGCCTATCGCCTGCAATACACACCTTGGCTGGTGGTGGTCGATGGCAGTAACAAGATCATCTACACCCGTCCGCCCAGCCCGCCGACGCCGGTCGATACCGCGCGCGAGGTGCGCGAGGTGCTCAACAGCCTGCTCGGCAGCAGGGCGGTAGCGCTGCCGGCGAGCTATCCCAAGCCCTATGACCTGCACCTGAAAAAAGAGGAAGACCTAGGCAAGAAACTGGCGCCCAAGCCCATCCCCGCCAGCGAGTGGGGTCCCTGGCTAGAAAACTATCTGGCGGGCATTGGCATGGACGAGTCACTCGCCGATGTCGCTGCCAGCGGTGTCATCAGTGATGGCAGGTCAGCCATCGCCAGGGCACGGGAGATCTGGAGCGCGCGCTACGGCGCGGAGCAGACTCTCGCGCAGGCCCCGTATCGCAGCTACCGCAAGGGCAATCGCTGGCTGGTGCTGGCTTCTGGCGACTCGGGTGCCGATGCGCGGCTGGGCGAGGGCTTCATCTGTGTCATCGAGGCCGACAGTGGCCGTGTGCTGCGGGTCGCACCCCGGCAATAGCGCGTTGTTTTCAGCCTTGTGCGGGCATGGCGACCTCGCAGGCCTGCGCGAGCTGCGCGCGTGCGCGCTGTAGATTGGCGCGTGCCTTCTGCCAGTCACTGGCAGGCATGCTTTGCTCGCCGCCGATCACCTGGCTCATCGCCATGCGCAGCGAAAACTCGAAGTTGCGGAGCTGCTCCAGCTTGCGCAGCGTCATCGAGTCCATGCGTGCATCGGTGCGGGCGGCGCAGCGTTCGATCAGCTGCTGGTCGGCCGCCGTTTGCGCTGCATCGACGGGTATGGCGGCCAGGGTCAGCAGCGCAGCGAAGCAAAAGGATTTGAACAAGGTCATGGGAATGCTCGTAACGTTAAAAGTCGTGCTCACGCGATGTCTGGCTGCCGGGCAGATGGGCCGCCGGATTGTACGGGCCGTGTCTTGTCAAAACGCCCCATCAGTTTTTCCATCGCGATGTAGAACGCCGGCGTGAAGTAAAGCGTCAGCAGCTGCGAAGTCAGCAGCCCACCGACCACCGCAATGCCCAGGGGTTGGCGCGATTCGGCACCGGCACCGAGTGCCAGCGCGATCGGCAGCGTGCCGAAAATGGCGGCGAGGGTGGTCATGGTGATGGGGCGGAAGCGCACCAGGCAGGCTTCCATCATCGCGTCTTCGGCGCTTGCCCCCTCGCGGCGTTTTTGCAGGGCGAAGTCGACCATGATGATGCCGTTCTTCTTGACCAGTCCGACCAGCAGGATCAGCCCCACGAAGCTGAAGATGTTGAGTTCGAAACCGAATATCCACAGCGCCAGCAGTGCGCCAATCGCCGCCAGCGGCAGCGAGGTGAGAATCGTGAGCGGATGCACGAAGTGTTCGTACAGGATCGCCAGCACCATGTAGATGACGAGAATCGAGAACACGAGCAGGATCGGCAGATCCACCGTCGCCTCCTTGAAGGTCTCGGCTGTCCCCGCAAAGGTGCCGCTGACTTCGCCTTGCAGTGCTTCGACAGCGGCGGCCTCGATCCTGCCGGTCACGTCGCCGAGTGCCACACCCGGCAAGAGGTCGAACGAGAGCGTTACCGAAGGCAGCTGCTGGTAGTGGGTGATCGACAGGGGGCCGACGCTGGGGCTGATGCTGGCCACGCTCTCGATCGGCACCAGCCGGCCTGATGACGAGGGCACGTAGAGCAGCTTGAGCGCATTGATGTTGAGCTGGAACTCCGGTGCCATTTGCAGCAGCACGTCGTACTGCGCAGTGTTGCTGTAGATGGTGCTGATACGCGGCGCGCCATAGGCGGCGTAAAGCGTGTTCTGGATGTCGGCGACGGTGACGCCGAGAGCCGCTGCGCGGTCGCGGTTGATATCGAGGTCGATCTGCGGATTGGCGAGTTGCAGGTCGCTGTTGGCATCGCGCAGGCCGGGGATCTCGCGCATCGCAGTCAGCATGCGCTCACTCGCGGCAGCGAGCACATCGAGGTCATCGCCCTGCAGCACATACTGGTAGTTGGAGTTGCTGGGGCCTCCACCGATGCGGATAGCCGGCGGATTGCTGAAGAAAGCCTGTAGCTGCGGCACGGCGGCACTGGTGGCCTTGCGCAGCTGTTCGATGATCTTGTCAGCGGAATCCTCGCGTTCACTCATCGGCTTGAGGCGGATGGTCAGGCGCCCGCCGGTGGGATTGGCGACACCGCCACCACCGCTGCCGGCGGCGGAGAACACGCTGGCGACGTTGGGGTTGTTGCGCACAGCGGCGGCAGCCTTGTACTGCAAGGCCTGCAACTCTTCGAAAGTGATGCCATCGAGTGCGCGCGTGTTGGCAAAGATCACACCGGTGTCCTGCGCGGGGATGAACCCGGTGGGCACGACGCGGAACATGAAGACGGTGCCGATGAGGATGGCGACCGAGGCGAGCAGCATCAGCGTGTTGTGGCCAAGCGCCCAGCGCAGCGAGCGTTCGTAGCCGCCGAGCAGTGCATCGAAGCGGCGCTCCAGCCACAAGTAGACGCGGCCGTGTTCTTCCTGCCCGTCCTTCAGCCAGCGCGCGCAGAGCATCGGCGTGAGCGTGAGCGAGACCACGGCGCTGAGCAGGATCGCCACCGACACCGTGACCGCAAACTCGAAGAACAGGCGACCGATCAGGCCGCCCATGAACAGGATGGGGATGAACACGGCGACCAGCGAGATCGTCATCGACACCACCGTGAAGCCGATCTCGCGGCTGCCTTTGCTCGCGGCCGCGCGCGCGCTCATGCCCTGCTCCTTGTAGCGGGCGATGTTTTCGAGCACGACGATGGCGTCATCCACCACGAAGCCGACCGAGAGTGTCAGTGCCATCAGCGAGAGGTTGTCGAGCGAGAAGCCGAGCAGCTGCATGGCGCCAAAGGTGCCGAGCAGGGTGGCAGGCAGGGCGAGGGCAGAGATGACCGTGGCGCGCGGATCGCGCAGAAAGATGAAGATCACCGCGACAACCAGAAAGATCGACAGCATCAAGGTGAACTGCACTTCGTGGATCGATTCGGCGATGAACTCGCTGCGGTCGTAGGTGATGTCGATCTTGGTGTCGCCGGGGCCGGCGGCGGCAAGCTCGCTCAGCACCGCACGCACGCCATTGGCGATCTGAACCGTGTTGCTGCCGGGCTGGCGCGTCACCGCGATGATGATGGCGGGGCGACCGTTGTAGGAGGCACTCTGCTTGTCGTTCTGGATGCTGTCGATGGCCTTGCCAACGTCGCGGAAGCGCACCGGCGCGCCGTCGGTTTCGGCAATCACCAGATCGTTGTAGCCCTGTGCGTTTCTCAGCTGGCCGTCGGCTTCCAAGGTGTAGCTGCGCTGCGCGCCGTACAAGGTACCACCGGGTTGGTAGCTGTTGCCGGTGGCGATCGCGTTGCGCAGCTGGATGAAGGACAGCCCTCGCGCACTGAGCGCCTGTGGGTTCACATACAGCCGCGCCGCATAGCGCTTGCTGCCGAACACGCTTACCTGCGCGACGCCCTCGATGCGCGAGAGGCTGTCCGCGATACGCGTCTCGGCAAAGTCGTTGAGCGTGGTCATCGGTACCGAGGTGGCGGAGAGCGCCATGAACATGATCGGCGCATCCGCCGGATTCACCTTGCGCAGCGTCGGTGGATTTGGGAGTGCTGCGGGCAGTTGCCGCACTGTCTGTGCAATGGCGTTCTGCACGTCGAGCGTGGCGCTATCCACGTCCCGGTCAAGCGCAAAGGTGAGGCTGATCTGCGTCGAGCCGGTGCCACTCGACGAGGTCATCACGTCGAGGCCGGGGATCTGCGTGAAGGCGCGTTCAAGCGGCGTGGCAACAGTCGCCGCCATCGTCTCCGGGTCGGCCCCTGGCAGGCTGGCGCTGACGCTGATGCTTGGGAAATCAACGTTGGGCAGCTCGGCCACCGGCAGCTTGAAATAGGCCGCCGCGCCGAACAGCACCAGCGCCAGCATCAGGATGGTGGTGGCGACGGGGCGCTGGATGAACAGCTCCGAGAAGCTAATGGATTGCCCTGGTTGCAGGCCCTTCATGGCACGGCAGCCTTCGGCGCGGCATCGCCCTCAGTGCGCGGCTTGCGGGGGCCTTCACCTTGCGGCTTGGCCCCGGCGACCTGCACGGCGGCACCGGGTTTGAGGTCGCGTGGTGCGCGTCCGATGATTTTCTCGCCGCCTTTCAGGCCTTCGGCAATCACCACTTCATTACCAAGCTGGCGCGCGATCTTCACCGGGGTGAGCTGCGCCTTGCCTTCCTTGTCGACGACATAAACGAAGCTGCCCTCGGCACCCGGCTGCACCGCGAGTTCCGGCACCAGCACGCGGTTGGTCTCGGTGGCGAGCGTGGCGGTGAAGCTCACGAAAGTGCCGGGCCAGAGTTTCTCGTCGGCGTTGTCGAACTCGGCCCGTACCTTGGCGGTGCCGGTGGTGGCGTCGATGACGTTGTCGATGAACAGCACGCGGCCCTCGGCCAGCGGCGCGCCGCCGGTCTGCGCGCTGAGGCTGATCTTCACAGCGCCCGCCACCATCGCCTGCTGCAAGGCGGCCAGGTCGGACTGCGGCACGGTGAACTCGGCCTGTACGGGTTGCAGCTGGTTGATGGTGACCAGCGGCATTGCATCGCTGGCGGTGACGATGTTGCCGCTCTTCACCGCCAGCGCACCGGTGCGGCCGCTGATGGGCGCGCGGATGACAGCGCGACCGACGTTGACCTGGGCGGCGCTGATGGTCGCCTGCGCCACCTGCACGGCGGCACGTGCCTGTTCGGCGGCGGCCTTGGCGTCGAGCACTTCCTGAGGCGTGACGTAGCCCTTGTCGGCAAGCGGCAGCAGGCGTTTTTCCTGCGTCTCGGCGGCCAGCACTGCGGCGCGGCCGCTCGCCACCTGTGCCTGTGCCTGGGCCAGTTCGGCACGATAGGGAGCGGAGTCGATCTCGAACAATTTATCGCCTGCTTTTACCGCATAGCCTTCCTTGAAAAACACTTTCATCAAGGTGCCGCTCACCTGCGGGCGGATGGCCACGCTGTGGCTGCTGACGATCTGCCCGATGGCCGAGAGCTGCACGGGCGCGTCGCCGATGCGGGCGGTCGCCATCTCTACCGTCACCACGCGGCTACGCTGTTGCGGAGCCTGGCTCGCCGCGCGCTGCTGTTGCCAGTAGTAATAGCCGCCGCCCAGTGCAGCAAGGAGCACGATGAAGACGAGAGGTTTGGCGCGCACGGCAATCCTTGCAGAAAATTAGGGCTGGCTGAATGGTTGATGCGATGCGGCAGTTGACCATGAACGGCGGGCATGGTTCTACCGCCGTTAAGGTAAAGCGGGCTTTACAGACCTTAAGCTGAATCACTGCGGGACTGCGATTTGCCCGATGCTCGTGAGACAATAACGGCGATTCGCGTCGGCCCTTCGCGTTTGCAAGCCGTGAACCCCGCCAGGCCCGGAAGGGAGCAACGGCAGCGGTGCAGCAAAGCGCCGGAGCAAGTCGGCGCGAATCACTCCTTTTGATGCCTCGCTTGGCTACTGCGCTTGCGTCTCGCGCGTGCTGCCATGCTCACGGCCCTCGGGCCGCTCCGCGTGCCACCACGCGCAATACGCAATGCTCGCTACGCCAATCGAGGCATCGACCGGGCCGTGCTGAAAGCAAAACTTGCTTCGCTCGTTCCTTATTTATGCGCTACTCGATGCGCACCAGAGCCACGCCCCCCGACTTGAATATCACTGTCTGCGGCCTGCCGGTCTCGGCAGCGAGGTCACCAATGCGGTCAAGCCGCGTAAATGCAATCTCGCCAGTAACCGGTACCCGCTTGGGCGTGACGCTGCCGCGATACACCGAGAAGCTGGGCATCGTGATGCGATAGGCCACCACTGGCAGGCCCATCTGCCGACTCACGGCAGCGGCCTGCTGCACCGGCACCTGCTGGCCGGCGGCAAGCAGCGGCAGCACGCCGCACCAAACTGCGAGCGACACCGCCAATCCGCCCCGCAACGCGGCCATCGCAGGTGTGATGTGCGGGCGGATCAAGGCGAGCAGCACGATCACCGCTGCACCGATGCAGGCCATGTAATACGTGGGCCGAACCGATTCGATGATGGTTTCGACGATGCCGCGGTCATAGGCGTGCTTCTCGTCCGGCAGAAATTGCGGCAGCAGCATGGGCAGGGCAGAGAGCAAGGCGATGAAGAGGGCCGCAGGCAGCAGGGCGAGCCAGCGGGTTTTGATGGCGTCTGCCTGCAAGCCGAACAGCACGAACAGCGGCGTGCAGCCATAGAGCAGGTAATGCGGCAGCTGGGTCTTGCTGGTTGAGAACAGCACGAAGACGACTGCGAACCACAGCAGCAGATAGAGCGTGCGCGGTTCGGTCTTCCAGTGTTTCGCCTGTTTGAACACCGCAGGCAGCCAGGCTGCGAACGGCAGCACGATCAAGGGCAGGACTGCGACGTAATACCAGAGCTTGCCGCCGTGGTTCTCCATCGTCTGGCTGAAGCGGCCAACATTGTGGTCGAGAAGAAAGTGGCGGAAGAAATCACCGCCATCCTTCAGCGTGAGCGCCACCGCCCAGGGCAAGAAAACTGCGAGAGTGACCAGCCAGCCGGGGAAGTAGAACGCGGCCTTGAGCACGTCCTGCCAGCGTCGTGTGAGCAGTGCAAAGGGCAGCACCACCATGACCGGCAGGGCGACGGCGACCGGCCCTTTGGTGAGCAGGGCGAGGCCGATCCACAAATACACGCGCAATAAAAGCAGCTTGTCATTCCCGCGAAAGCGGGAATCCATGTTTGAGGCGGAGGATGCCGGTGCGACATGGATTCCCGCCTGCGCGGGAATGACAGGCTGCAGGGCGAACCAGCGCCACAGGTCGAGCAGGGTGAGTGCGAGTAAGAGATTCAGCAGCGCATCCGCAGTCGCCGCATGACCAATCAGCCCCGGCACCGGTGAGAGTGCGAGGCTGCCGGCAGCAAACAGGGCCTTTTCCTTAGCACCCGAAATCTCCAGCACGAAGCGATAGACGACCAGCATCCACGCGCTCGCCGCGAGCATCGAGGGCAGGCGCAGTGCGAACTCGCTCCAGCCCAGCACGCTGACCGAAGCCGCTTGCAGCCAGTAGATGAGGATGGGCTTGTCATAGCGCGGCGCGCCATCGAGATACGTCATCAAAAAGTCGCCGCGCTCGAACATCTCGCGTGTGGCGGCGGTGAATGCCCCTTCGTCGAGATCGAACAGCGGCACCGCCCAGCTGTTGAGCCAGAAGCCGGCGAAGGCAAACAGCACCAACCAGAGCGCAGTCGGGTCGATTCCGGAGAGCAGACGTGCTGCCGGACTCACGTAAGGGCGCGGCGTGCGAGCCATGCCGCGCTAGACCTTCAGCGACACTTCTTTCGGCAGCTGCATCACCACTGTTGCAGGCGCAGCGGCATCCGCCCAACCCAGCGGCGTGCCGTCATCGGTCGCCTCGTCGATCAGGGCGACGCGCGGCATGTCCTTGTAGAAGATGCGGGCGAGCATTTCCGCCACGATGCCGGTGGTGATGAACTGCATCGAGAACACCAGCAGCAGGATCGTGGCCATCAGCATCGGTCGGCCGCCGATGGGTTCGCCGAGGCCGAACTTGACGAACAAGAGCCAGCTCATCAGCGAGCCGCCGACGAAACCGAGAGCAAGACCAATCGAGCCGAAAAAGTGGCCGGGCCGCGCCTGGAAGCGCATGAAGAAGAACACCGTGAGCAAGTCCAGAATCACGCGGAAGGTGCGCGAGATGCCGTACTTGCTGGCCCCGAACTGCCTTGCGTAGTGCGCTACCGGCATCTCGGCGATGCGGTGCGGACTGGTCACCATCGCCGCCCAAACGGGGATGAAGCGGTGCATCTCGCCATACAGCCGCACCTTCTTGATGACGCGCGCGCGGTAGACCTTGAGCGAGCAGCCGTAGTCGCTCAAGTTCACGCCGGTGATGCGGGCGATGAGGCGGTTGGCGATCTTGCTCGGCAGCTTGCGGCTGACCACCGCATCCTGCCGGTTCATGCGCTTGCCCTGGATGAGGTCGAGGTCGCGCTTGAGCATCTCGTCGACCAGCCTGGGGATGTCGGCGGGGTCGTTCTGCAGGTCGCCGTCGAGGGTGGCGATGATCTCGCCACGGGCGGCGTCGATGCCGGCCTGCATGGCGGCGGTCTGGCCGTGGTTGCGGGCAAAGCGCAGCACGCGCACATGGCTGCCGAACTTCGCGGCCTCCCGCACGAGGCGGGGCCCGGTGTCGTCGGTGGAGCCATCGTCGACGACGATCAGTTCCCACTCGCCCGCATAGCCCGCCAGCCCCTTGTGGACGCCTTCGAGCATGGGCGTGACGTTGTCCTGCTCCTTGTACATGGGGATGACGACGGAGAGACGCGGGGCGTTGATGAGCTGGTTCATGGTGCAGATTTTCTCACACGCGACTGGGTGAGCCAGGCCACGGCCCCGGCGGCGAGAGC
>JAKFXK010000106.1 GCA_021731445.1 Nevskiaceae bacterium
TGAAAACCGCAACCCGGTACCGCACCCTCCCATTAGCTGAGCAGGATGCGCGGCTGCTCGCTCAGGCCATCAATGATGAGCTTGTTGAGCCGCTTCACGAAGCTCGCCGGGTCTTCCAGCGCGCCGCCTTCGGCCAGCACCGCCTGATCGTGCAACAGGCTGGCGAGATCGGCGAACGCAGCCTCGTCTGGAGTGTCCTTGAGGCGTTGCACCAATGGATGTGCCGGGTTGATCTCGAATACCGGCTGGCCGCCGCCGAAGGGCGAGGCCTGGCCTGCGGCCTTCATCATCCGCTCCATGCGCAGACTCATGCCGTATTCGCTGGCGACGAGGCAGGCCGGGGATTCGGTGAGGCGCACGGAGAGCTTGGCTTCGCTGATCTTGCCGGTGAGCGCCGTTTTCAGGCGTTCCAGCGTCTCTTTGTAGGCGCCTTCGTTGGCCGCCTTTTCTGGCGTCTCGATGGCGGACTCGATGTCCTTGGCGGCACGCGCGACGCTCTCCAGTTTCTTGCCCTCGAACTCGCGCAGATGGCTGGTCAGCCACTCGTCGATACGCTCGGTGAGCAGCAGCACCTCGAAGCCCTGAGCCACGAAGCCTTCCAGATGCGGGCTGTTCTTCGCTGCCGCCAGCGTGTCAGCGGTGACGAAGTAGATGCCCTTCTGCTCTGGCTTCATGCGACTCACATAGTCGGCCAGCGACACGGTGTCGCGTAGCGCGGGTGCGGGAGCTGGCCGATGCGCTGCCTCCCGCTCCCCTTGCTGCGCAAACGCCGTGTCGGCAGCGCCGAGAGTGACCGTCTGGCCTTCCGGCGCATAGGTGGAGGCAAAGCGCAGTAGCTTGGCAACGCGATCCTTGTTGCTGGCGTCGTCGATCACACCTTCTTTCAGCACACCGCCAAACGTCTTCCAGAACTCGGTGTACTGCTCGGCCTTGTTCTCGGCCAGATCGTCGAGCAGATCGAGCACGCGCTTGGTGAGCGCGTTCTTGATCTTGTCGGTGGTGCGGCTGCCCTGCAGCAGCTCGCGGCTGACATTGAGCGGCAGGTCGGCCGAGTCCACCAGACCGCGCACGAAACGCAGGTACGGCGGCAGCAGCTCGGCGGCCTTGTCCATGATGAAAACGCGCTTCACATACAGCTGCACGCCGTTCTGCTCGTCGCGGTTGAAGAGATCGAACGGCGCGCGCTTGGGGACGTAGACCAGCGAGGTGTACTCCAGCGTACCCTCGACCTTGTGGTGCGCCCAGGCCAATGCCTCGTCCCAGTCGTGGCTGATGTGCTTGTAGAAGGCCTGGTATTCCTCGTCCTTCAACTCGCTCTTGGGACGCGTCCAGAACGCCTTGGCCTGATTGACGACCTCGGTCTTGTCGCCCTTGGTGAGGCTGATCGGCAGGGCCAGATGATCCGAGTACTTGTGGACGAGACCTTTCAGCGTGTCGCCATCGAGAAACTCCTTGTCCTCGGCGCGCAGGTGCAGAATCACCTCGGTGCCGCGATCAGCCTTGTGGTGCGGGCCGATCTCGTAGCTGCCTTCGCCGTCCGAGTCCCAGCGCACGCCTTCGCTGTCGCTGCGCTTGGTCAGCACGGTGACTTTCTCGGCGACGATGAAGGCGGAGTAGAAGCCGACGCCGAACTGGCCGATCAGCTGCGAGTCCTTAGCGCCCTCGCCATTGATGCTGAGCGCTTCGAGGAACTTCTTGGTGCCACTGCGGGCGATGGTGCCGAGGTTCTCGGTGACCTCGTCGCGGCTCATGCCGATGCCGTTGTCCTTGATGGTCAGGGTGCCAGCCGCTGCATCCGGGATCAGCGTGATACCCGGTGTATCGCCGCCCATCAGTGCCGGATTTTTCAGCGCCTCGAAGCGCAGTTTTTCGCAGGCATCGCTGGCGTTGGAGATCAGTTCGCGCAGGAAGATTTCCTTGTGCGAGTACAGCGAGTGGATCACTAGCTTGAGAACTTGCTTGGTCTCGGCCTGGAACTCTTTGGTTTCAACAGTGGCGGTCATGGTGGGTCTTTTTTAGGGATTGGTGCCTGCACGCTTTTTGGGGGTGCAGAGGCAAGGTTCAAGTGCGGTCCTCGCATGACGTCATTCCCGCGCAGGCGGGAATGACAGGCATTGAGAAGCACATCTGGAAGACGACACAAACGCAAAAGCGAGCGCCGGATTCAATCCGGCGCTCGCTTTTTTTACTGCTGCATGGTCAGGTCGTGAAACCCGGCCAACTCAAGACACTCAGGTCTTGGGTGCAGTGCGCGGTGCCAGCTTCTCTTTGATGCGGGCGGCCTTACCGGTCAGATCGCGGAGGTAGTAGAGCTTGGCGCGGCGCACGTCGCCACGGCGTTTGACGGCGATCTCGGCGACCTGCGGCGAGTAGGTCTGGAACACGCGCTCCACACCGATCTCGTTCGCGCCCATCTTGCGGACGGTGAACGAGGAGTTGATGCCGCGATTGCGCACGGCAATCACGATGCCTTCGTAAGCCTGAAGGCGCTCGCGATCGCCTTCCTTCACTTTCACTTTGACTTCGACCGTGTCGCCGGGGCCGAACTCGGGGATTTTCTTGGTGACGGCGGCAATCGCTTCCGCGTCGAGCTGCTGGATCAGGTTCATGTGTGTTTCTCTCAAAAAATGCTGCGCTATTTATCAGGCCACTGCGAGGCGTATTCGTTCAAATACTCCCGCAGCAACATATGGTGTGCCGCCTTCAACTCCAACCCGGCCAACAGATCCGGGCGCTTCAACCAGGTTTGACCCAGTGCGTTCGCAAGTCTCCACTCGTTGATCGCCTTGTGATCCCCTGACAGCAACACGTCCGGCACCGACTTCCCACGCCAGTTGACCGGCCGCGTGTAGTGCGGATGATCCAGACGACCAACGCTGAAGGAATCTTCAATCGCCGACGCCGCATCACCCAACACCCCAGGCAGCAAACGTGTGGCGGCGTCGATGATGGCCATCACGGCCAGCTCGCCGCCGCTGAGCACGAAATCGCCCAGTGACAACTCTGCATCTACCTCGCTCGCCAGGAAGCGTTCATCGACGCCCTCATAGCGACCACAAATCACGATCCAGCTCGGCGTTTCGGCCAAACGCTGCGCCCATTTCTGGTCGAAGCGCTCACCCTGCGGCGACATCATCAGCACCGGCGCATCTGCACCACATGCTGCCTTTGCCGCCGCCACTGCCAAAGCCAGAGGCTCAGGCTGCATCACCATGCCGGGGCCGCCGCCGAAGGGGCGCTCGTCCACACGTCTCAGCTTGTTGCCGCTGAAATCACGTAACTGCCGCGCCACCACCTGCAAACTGCCCTGCTCTGCCGCGATGCGCGGAATGCCGACCTTGGTGATCTGCTCCACCAGTTCGGGGAACAGTGTCAGCACCTCCACCCGCATCACATCTCTACCAGTCCGGCTGCCAGTGCGCGATGATCTGCTTCGTCTCGAGGTTCACCGATTCAATGATCGGGCCTCTTACGAAGGGGATCAGCCGCTGCAAGGGCTTGCCGTCTTCATCTTTTGCCGCCGCGTCGCGCACTACCAGTATGTCTTGCGCGCCGTTGTCGGTGAGGGCAATCACCTCACCTAAATCCGCACCCTCGCCCGACTTGACGGCCATGCCGATCAGGTCGAACCAGTAAATCTCGTCGCCCTCCGTCGGTGGCATGGCCGACCGACGCACTGCGATTTCAGCCCCCACCAGCCTTGCGGCCTCGTCACGATCCTCGATGGGAAGCCCCTTCGCGTTGTTGATCTGTGCGATCAACCCGGAGGTATGTGGCTTGCCTTCAAGCAGCGGCGTGGCGAATTTTTCGACACCCGGATGGCCGACGAACCATTCGCCGTAGTCCAGAATGGCGTCGATGGGCCGGGTGGAAGAAACGATCTTCACCCAGCCCTTGATGCCATACACCCCGGCGATGCGACCCAGCGTCACCAGAGGATCGGCAGTCGCATCACCAGCCGACATGCTTAGGCGGCCGGAGCAGCCGTTGCAGCAGGCAGGGTCTTGACCAGGAAGGCCACGCGCTCAGACACCTGTGCGCCGGTCTTGACCCAGGCCTCGACCTTGGCGGTGTCGATGCTGCATTTCACTTCCTGCCCACGGGCGCTGGGATTGAAGTAGCCCAGGCGCTCGATGAACTTGCCATCGCGCGAGCTGCGGCTATCCGTGGCAACGACGTGGTAATAAGGGCGCTTTTTCTGACCAGCGCGGGCGAGACGAATCTTGACCATGTTTACTATTCCTACGGACACAAAGGCGGGGGGCGGCGCGCCACGCAAATGGCTTCCCCGACCCAAAAGGGCGCGAAGTATAGCCAGTTCGTGGCGAAAAAATAAGTCCAGGGGACATGGAGTGACCAGCCCACAAAAAAGCCCGGCGGCAGGGGCCACCGGGCTGATGCGGACAGCGCGACTCAACCTGCGGTGAGGCAATCCTTCATGAAGGCCTTGCGGTCATCACCCTTCAGGGCTTTTTCCTTTGCCTCGGCGTTGCAGGTTTTCATCTTGGTTTTTTGATCGGTGGTGGGCGCAGGCATCGCCTCAGTTGAACCTGTTGCATCGGGCGCGTCACCAGAGAGGCAGGTCTTCATGAACACCTTGCGGTCGTCGCCTTTCAGTGCTTGAGACTTGGCTTCGGCATTGCAGCTTTTCATCTTCGCACGCTGTGCCAGCTGCTTTTCGCTGGGTGGTTTTTTTGCAGGCTCATCCTGCGCAAAAGCAGGTAACACCAGCAGCGAGGCGGCCGTTAGTGCGGCAACAATGAATGTTTTGATTGACATTTAGGAACTCCCCAAGAGTACGCGGAAATGCGCGCTTGAAAAATAGCCAAGTTCAGTCGCTTTTGCCACCTTCAATTTGTGCATAGGTCGGAGCCAATACGAGCGGCGGGCATATTGACGCTATTCCGATCTACGCAGGCTTTGTCGCCCCCATGCGCAGAGTGGGCAAGCGCAGCGTGCCCACACGGGCGGCCGTATGGGAGAGTCCGGCTTAACCGCGTGGGCGAACGAAAAGACGTTTGCCCACCCTTGCCACTATCCGCCCATCGCGGTCTTGAAGCGCCGCTCCATTTCCTCGGGCTCCACGTCTTCCACATGCGTGCCGAGCGACCACTGGTGGCCGAAGGGATCCGCGATGCGGCCCATGCGGTCGCCCCAGAACTGGTTTTCCATCGGGCGGACACTGGTGGCACCGACGGCAAGCGCCTGCGCGTAGGTGGCGTCGGCGTCGGACAGATAGAGCATCACATGGCTCGGACTGCCGCCGTAGTGCTTCGGCGCATGGGCGCCCCAGTCCGGCGCTTCATCGCTGAGCATCAACATCGAATCGCCGATGCGGATTTCAGCGTGCATGATCTTGCCGTCGGGCGTGGGCATGCGCACGGTTTCTTCGGCATTGAAGGCACGGCGGTAGAAGTCGAGCGCAGCGGCGCAATCGCTGACTATGAGATAGGGCGTGACGGTGTGGTAGCCGGGCGGGATGGGAGCGATGCTCATGCGTGTTCTCCTCGTGTGTGGGTGGTGTTGCTCCGGTGATGATGGCGGACACCCTGGATGCAAATCCAGGGTGCGCGCTCACCATAAACCCCCGGATTACACCCGGGCTAGGGTTGGGCTGGCGCTTCGCCGGAATCTGAAATGACCTCAACCTCCGGCTCGAACCGATCTACCCCCACAATCCGGTCGCCCGCTTCCGGTTTCATGATCCGCACGCCCTGGGTATTGCGGCCCGCGATGCGCACCTCGTGCGAGCGGGTGCGGATGAGGTTGCCACCTTCGGTGATGAGCATCAGTTCATGGCGGTCGTCCACCGCGATGGCGGCAACGAGATCACCGGTCTTGTCGGTGACAGCCTGCGCGATCACGCCCATGCCGCCGCGTCCACGCAGGGGGAACTGCTCGATGGGCGTGCGCTTGCCGAAACCCAACTCGGTGATGCTCAAGATGTCGAGACCGGCCTGCACCACGATCATGCTGATGATCTTGGCAGCGGCAGGCAGCAGGGCGGTGGACTCATCACCCTCCTCGCCTGACTCCGCACCGTCATCCTCGGCACCTTCGGCGACGCGCACCAGCCTCATGCCGCGCACGCCGGTGGCACCGCGACCCATCGGTCGCACGCCGTGCTCCTTGAAGCGGATGACGCGCCCAGCGTCGCTAAACAGCAGGATGTCATCACCGCCGGTGGTGAGCGCCACCGCAATCAGCTCGTCGTCCGCACGCAAGTCCACCGCGATCAGGCCATTGGTGCGGATGTTGGCAAAGCTCGCCAGCACGGTCTTCTTCACCGTGCCACGACGCGTGACCATGAAAATGAAAGGGCCGGACTCGCTGGCCTCATCCTGCTCGGCGCTGAAGCCCGAGATGGGCAGCACGGCGTTGATCTTCTCGCCATCCTCCAGCGGCAGCAGGTTGTTGAAGGGGCGGCCTCGACCACCCCGCGAACCCTCTGGCAACTCGAACACGCGCAGCTTGTAGGCCTTGCCGAAGCTCGAGAAACACAGCAGCGTATCGTGCGTGTGGGTGACCCAGAGTTTTTCCAGAAAGTCCTCTTCCTTCGTCGTCGCCGCCAGCTTGCCGCGGCCACCACGACGCTGCGCCTGGTACTCGGCCAATGCCACCGCCTTCACATAGCCAGCGTGGCTCATGGTGACGATCATGTCCTGAGGCTGCACCAGATCTTCGTGCGCCATATTGAGCGCAGCACCGGTGATTTCGGTACGGCGGTTGTCGCCGAAGTTGTCGCGGATTTCGGTCAACTCGCCCTTCACCACATTGAGCAGGCGCGCCTCGCTGCCCAGGATGTCGAGCAGATCGATGATCTTGGCGATATAGCCCTTGAACTCCTCGTGGATCGACTCCTGCTCCAGCCCCGTGAGCTTTTGCAGGCGCATTTCGAGGATGGCTGTGGCCTGCGCTTCGCTCAACTTGTAGAGGCCGTCGATGAGACCAAAGCCCAGCGCAAGATCGACCGGACGCGTGGCCGACAGATCGACGCGATCCAGCATCGCGGTGACGAGGCCGGGATTCCAGCCCTTTTCCATCAGCGCAATCTTCGCTGCCGCGCCGTTTGCGCTGCGCTTGATGAGTTCGATCATCTCGTCGATGTTGGCGAGCGCAATCGCCAGACCCTCGCTGATGTGCGCCTTGCGGCGTGCCTCAGCGAGGCGATAGCGGCTGCGGCGGGTGACGACTTCGCGGCGGTGGCGGATGAAGATATCCAACAAGGCCTTGAGGCCCAGCCGCTTCGGCTGGCCATTGTCGAGCGCTACCATGTTGAGCGAGAAGCTGACCTGCATCTGCGTCAGCTGGAACAGGTTGTTCAGCACCACCTCGGCGTTCTCGTCGCGCTTGAGCTCGATGACGAGCCGCATGCCGTCCTTGTCGGACTCGTCGCGGATGCCGCTCACACCTTCGAGTTTCTTGTCCTTGACCAGCTCTGCCATCGTCTCCTGCAGCACCTTCTTGTTCACCTGATACGGCAGCTCGGTGACGATGATCGACTCGCGGTTCTGACCCCATTTTTCAAAGTGCGTGCGGCTGCGCAGCACGATGCGGCCACGGCCCGTCTCATAGGCCCTCACCATCTCGTGCGCGTCGAGCAGCAGACCGTAGGTGGGGAAGTCCGGCGCGGGGATGAACTTCATCAAACCAGCCAGATCCAGCGCCGGATTTTCAATGAGTGCCAGGCAGCCGTCGATGATTTCGGTGAGGTTGTGTGGCGGGATGTTGGTCGCCATGCCCACTGCAATGCCCGCGCTGCCGTTCACCAGCAGGTTGGGGATTTTCGCGGGCAGCACCATCGGCTCGTGTTCGGAGCCGTCGTAGTTGTCCTGGAAGTCCACCGTGTCTTCGCCGATATCCGCCACCATCTCGTGGGCGATCTTCGACATGCGGATTTCGGTGTAGCGCATGGCAGCGGGGTTGTCGCCATCGACCGACCCAAAGTTGCCCTGCCCGTCTACCAGGGGGTACCGCAGCGAGAACGGCTGCGCCATGCGCACGATGGAGTCGTAGATCGCCGAGTCGCCGTGCGGATGGTACTTACCCATCACGTCGCCGACGATGCGCGCCGACTTCTTGAAGGGTTTGTTGTAGTCGTTGTTCTGCTCCTTCATGCCCCAGAGGATGCGGCGGTGGACGGGCTTCAAGCCGTCGCGCGCATCTGGCAGTGCACGCCCCACGATCACGCTCATGGCGTAGTCGAGATAGCTCCTGCGCATCTCGTCTTCAAGATTGATATGGATGACTTCTTTGGCAAAATCGGACATGGGCACTCGCTTTGCAGCGATTTTTCAAGTTATGTGAGGCGCAAAAACTCTTTTTTGACGGTGTTTTCTTCAAGGCTTTTGCGTGCGCGCGATTCTACCATGCAGCAGGCTTGAAATGGCCGTTTTTGCTGGCTTGGCGGGGGTTGGCGCAGTCACGGTCCACAGGCTGGTAAACCGCGCTTTTGCGGCTGGCGGTGCGAAACACTGTGTCGCATGCGCTGGGCGCACGAATGCCGCCTTCTGGCTCAAGGCTTGTGCGCATGGCACAAGTTTATCGGCTCGTGTTTTCTGCGCGGCGCTGTTGTTGCTGGATCAAGGTCAGCGCCACGTTGTTGCGCAGGTATATCGGCTGCAAGGCATCGGCGGCTTGCGCAATGCCATGCTCGAAAACCGGCACGGCAAGGGCAAATGCATCAACCGCCTGTGGCAATGCCGCGCCATCCAGGATGCTGATCTCGCCAGCCAGCCGCGCGCGCAGCTCTGCCTGGTAAGCGCCCCACCCCGTCCCCGCCGCTGCCCAGGGGCCCTGTGCCGATGGCATTGGCAACAGGCCAGGGGCAGCCACCACCGCCTCGGCCAACGGCTGCGCCATTCCATCCGCGCCACGTTCAAAAGGCTGGAAATAGACTTCCCCCATCCGCGCATCAATAGCGACCAGCACGCGCTGCGATCCGGCGGCGCTCAAGGCGCGCTGCGCCAGCAACGCGAGCGAAGATACCCCCACCACTGGCAACTCATGCGCCAGTGCAACCCCCTTGGCAAAGGCCACGGCGATCCGCACCCCGGCAAAGCTGCCGGGGCCGACGCCGCAGACCAGACCATCGAGTTGGGAGTAACGCAGTCCTGCCGCCGCCAGCACTTCGGCTACCACCGGCAGCAGCCGCTTGGTGTGATCGCGGCCTGCAATCTCGAAATGCGCATGGATGAGGCCATCGATCCAGACGGCGGCAGAGCAGGCTTCGGTGGCGGTATCGAGGGCGAGCAGTTTCATCAAAGAGCAATAGAGTTGTAAGAAATCTGCCGGGAGGCTGCAACAACCCTTGCGCAATCTGCGGTCGTCACGACACCACGACCTTCAAGCGCATGGCTGCCACTACCCCATCGACTGCCGCCGCAGCCCGCGTGCAAGCCGAAGCACCGGCCAGCGCACCCGTCTGGTTGCTGCTGGGCAGCAAGCAGGGCGACAACTCGCAGATTCTCGCACTCGCGGCGGCTTTGGGCCTGCCGTTCAAGCGCATCCAGTTGCGCTTTAACTTTTTGCACTGGCTGCTGCCTGCCATGCTGGGGCGCCGCTTGTGGAGCGTGAAAAACCGCGCCGACTTGTACCACGCGCCACCCCGGTTGGTGATCTCGTCCGGCCTGCGCAGTGTGCCAGCGGCGCGCTGGGTACAGGCGCAATCCCGGGGGCAGAGCAAGCTCGTTCACATTGGCCGGCCCTGGGGGCCGTTCCGCTGGTTTGATCTGGTCGTCACCACGCCGCAGTACGCGCTGCCGACCTTGTCCAATGTGCATCACAACCTGTTGCCGATTCTGGCGGATGAGCGCACCCCCGTCGCACTCTCGCCCGCCTTGCAGGCGCAGCTCGCTGACCTGCCCCGCCCCTGGACGGTCGCCGTGCTGGGTGGCCACAGCCGCCCGCTGCGCTTCACGGTGGAGGCCGCACGCACACTCGCCGCGCAATTGAACCAGTCCAGCGGCAGTGTGCTGCTGGTCGGCTCGCCACGCACACCACCCGCGTGCATCGAAGTCATGCGCCCGCTGCTGCAAGTGCCACACGCCATCTATCCTTTCAGCACGGGTGAAAACCCCTACCCAGCGTTGCGGGCAGAAGCGGATCGTTTCCTCATCACCGGTGACAGTGTGCAGATGGCCGCCGAGTTGCTGGTCTGCGGCAAGCCGCTGCAAGTGTTCCCCTTGCCAGAAGTGCCGGATGTGCTGGTGCGGCTCACCCGCGCCTGGCGCGATGCTGCCGTGCAATACCGCTGGCTGCGCCCAGCTTTCGAGTGGATGCGCCATCGCGGCCTGCTGTCGTCTTTGCGCGACATCGGGCTATTTCATCGCCAGCTCGATGCAGCGGGAGTCTATTCACACCCCGATCTGGCGCGCGCGCTGCGCACTGCCGAAAAGAAAGTCACCGTGCATCACGTCCAGCAACTGTTGCGCGGCGCGGGCGAACCGGCAGCAGTGCCTTTCAGCGAACAGCTGGCTGCGCCAGTTGCCAGCGCGCCGCAGCCAGCACTTCATCAACCGTGATGCGATCAAGGTGCTCGCGGCAGTGGGGACATAAACCATAGCGGGTGCCACAAGCGGTTGTCGCACCACCCGTGAGCTGGGTGTGAAAGCTGTAGCCGGTGATGAGTGGCGAGGTGAAGCCGCCATACACCACCACGGCGCGAGTGCTGACAGCGGCCGCCGCATGATGCAAGCCACCCTCCGGCCCGATGTAGAGCTTCGCTGCTTTGAGGTAAGCCATCGACTCGCGGAACGAACGAGGACGGATCTGCTGCACGCCCTCCAGCGCGGGGCTGTCGGGCGCACTGATCTGGTAGACCGCGATCTCCTTGCCAAGTGCGCTCGCCACCGCCGCAAAGCGTTCCACCGGCCATTGCTTGCTGGGCGGTGCGCCGTTTTTGATGAAGGGTTCCAACGCCACGAAGGGTCTGGCTGACCATTCGGCGGCGAGCCTTTCTTCCTCCGGTTTCAGCTTGATCGGTGCGGGCGTGGGGCGATAGGCGAGGTTGTAGAGATAGCGGCCCAGAAGCCGCGTCGGTCCGAAGCCCAGATGTTTGAGATGCCAGCGCCAGCCGAGTGCCGCACGCATCGCCGCATAGTCGATATAGGGCCGATGGTGCGGGTAGGAATGCACCCATTGCACAGCCCCGCCTTGCGCGACCTGCGCTTGATCGGCAAGAAAATCCAGGCCCCAGGAAAGGTCAGACTGGCTCTCGTCCACCCGCCTGCCATCGCCGATGGCGATACGTCGCTTCTGCGGATCAGCCTGGTACAAGGCCCAGGCATCGCCCAGGGCCATCAATCGGTCGCCGTAACTCATGCGCGATTATTGTGATTGCGCGTTACGACGCGATGGCATGCATCCAGTCTTCCGTTTCAGCCAGCGTCGCCAGAACTGGCATCGGCGGCAGGCTGGCCAGCACCTTGCGGCCATAGCTTTTGGATTTGAGGCGCGGGTCGCAGAGCATCAAGAGGCCACGATCTGTCTCGTCACGGATCAAGCGCCCCACGCCCTGCCGCAAGGTGACAATGGCACGCGGCAGCTGGTCGTCGCTGAAAGGATTGCCGCCCGCCTGCTTGATGGCATCGAGCTTCGCATCCAGTACCGGGTCGCCCGGGGCGGCAAAAGGCAGCTTGTCGATGATGACGAGGCGTAAGGCACTGCCCTTCACGTCGACGCCCTCCCAGAAACTTGCAGTCGCCACCAGCACTGCGTTGCCGGTCTCCACGAAGCGGCGCAGCAGTTCCGGTTTGGGGAAATCGTTCTGCGCCAGCACCAGCATAGTGGGCAGCGCATTGCGCAGCAATCCCGCATAGCTTTGCAGCGCGCGGTGGCTGGTGCAGAGCACGAAAGCCCCGCCGCCACTGGCCCTGATCACCGGCACCATCGCCTGCGCCGCAGCGCTGGTATAGGCCGCATCATTCGGCTCCGGCAGGTTTGGCGGCAGCCAGAGCCGCGCCTGTGTGGTGTAGTCGAACGGCGAATCGAGCTTGAGTTCGGGTGTTCCGCTCAAACCCAGCGGGCCGCTGAAATGCTGGAAGTCCTTGCCCGCCGCGAGGGTGGCGCTGGTGAAAATCCAGGCGCCTGGATGTGCCGCGCGCATTTCGGCAAAAGGAGCTGCCACTTCGAGTGGCGTGGCATTGAGCGCCCCGCCCCGCCCCACGCTCTCTACCCAGCGCACCTTGGCATCGCGCACGTCCGGATCGGCGACGACGAACCAGCGCTCCTGCAATTTCAAAGCACGTTCGAGACAAGCTGAGAACTCGGCACTGCGTTCTTCCAGCGGCTTTAAGGCCTCGGTGACCCGCTCGATGCGCTCGCCCAATTCGATCACCACCACCGCGGTACCGGAGCGCGCGTTGAACTCGCGGAAGCGTTCGCGCAGGCCGCCACTCGCAAACTGCCCTCCAAACTGCTGCTCGAGCCGCGCAGTCGCCTCGACCAGCTCGGTCAATGCCAGCGTGAGATCGGGCGTGTCATTCCACTTGTCCACTTCGCTCGCGGTATCGCGGGCGAGTGCCTGCAACTGCTGGGTGGAGACGCGCTGGCCAAAGTGCCGGAGTGCGAGTTCTGGCAGCTGGTGCGCCTCGTCGATGACCACTGCGTCAGCGCCAGGCAAGACGCTGAAGCCTTCTTGCCGGATCACATGGTCGGCAAACAGCAGCGCGTGATTCACCACCACGAGATCAGCCGCCGCCGCCGCACGCCGCGCCTTCACCACAAAGCAGTCGGCAAAGTCCGGACACTTGCTGCCAAGACAGTTGTCCGCCGTGCTGCTGATGCGCGCTGCGAACAGTTCATCCGGTGCTTCACCCGGTAGTTCCGAAAGCTCACCATTGGCCGTGTCGCGGCTCCAGTGCTCGATCTCGGCGAGTCGCGCCCAGGCCTGACGAGCGCGCACATCCTGCTGTGCTTTCTGCATGCGGTGCAGGCAGAGATAGTTGCTGCGACCCTTGAGCAGGCTCACGCGCAGCTTCGCACCAAGGGCTTCGCGCAAACGCGGCAGGTCACGTCCGAACAGCTGGTCTTGCAGATTCTTGGTGCCGGTGGAAATCACCACCCGCTTGCCGCTCTTCAGCGCCGGGGCGAGGTAGGCAAAGGTTTTGCCGGTGCCAGTGCCGGCTTCGACGATCAGGTTATCACCGCTCTCGAACGCTTGAGCCACCGCCGCCGCCATCTGCTGCTGGGCGATGCGCGGCACGAAACCGGGGATGGCCTGGGTGAGTACGCCGCCTTCGGCAAACAGTTCGGCGATATCAGTAACAGCCATCAGGGGTCGATCAGGCGCTGCAACTCTTCGTGCTTCGCGCGTGCATCTTCAGCCCCGGCCCTGTCGCCGCGCAGCTTGCGGGCCTCGGCAATCAGCCGCCAGCTTTCGACATCTAGGTACGGGTTGCGCTTGCCGAGCGAGATGGATTTCTTCGCCTCCGACTCGGCCTGCTCACCCTGCTGGGTGACGATGTGCAGGGCCGACAGCGCCTGCCAGACCCAGGCATTGCGCGGCTCGATGCGCAGGGCGCGCTCCAGCGAGGCGCCAGCCTGGTCGGTGCGGCCATTCTTGAGCGCGGCGCGCGCGGTTTTCACCAGCGAGATCACGGGCGCGGCAGCACCGCTGGCCTCGATGCTCTTGGGCAGGTTGGGACTGAGCGGGGGCCGGGTATCGGGTAGCGGCACCGGCTCGCCGGCAGTGCCGCCCGGCATGATCGGGCCGCCGGGGCGGACGTCGCCCGGAGCGCCGCCAGGCCCCTGCCCCGGTAGCACCACGCCAGGTGTGACGGGCGCAGGTGCGGTGCTGACGCAGGCAGCAAACAGTAGGGGCAGCAGCGAAACCGCCAGGGCGGTGACAAGGCGAGTCATTGGAAAATCTCCTGTAGCCATTGTGCGGGGGCTTCCAGCAGGCCGCCGGCACAGGGGGCTTGTGCAGTGGGCATATAGCCTGCGATGTAGGGCACCCGGCTGGCGCCCTCGCAGCTTTCGTTGGCGACGCGGCCTGAGCCTGGGTCGATCAGCACTTCTTCCACCTCGGCGGGTGGCGTCTCATCGAGGCCACGGACGTTGAGGTCGCGGATCAGCCTGGCCCAGATCGGCAGGGCACCGGTCGCACCGGTGAGGCCGGTGGACTGGTAGTCATCGCGCCCGACCCAGATCACTGCTACGTAGTCGGCGGAGTAGCCTGCAAACCAGCTGTCGCGCAGGTCGTCGGTGGTGCCGGTCTTGCCCGCGAGCCGGATCGACGGTGGAATGGTGTTGTAGGCGGCGCGCGCGGTGCCGAGCTCCAGAACCTTGCGCATGGCCCAGGTGGTGAGGAACACCGGTCCTTCCGGCAGCGTCTGTTTCACCTTGAAGGGATAGCGCTTCAGCGGCTTGCCCTCCTTGGTCAGCACCTCGCGGATGGACGAGAGTGGTGTCTGGTAACCAGATGCCGCGAGCGTGTTGTAGACCTGCGCGACATCCAGTGGCGCCATGTCGATGGCGCCGAGAAAGATCGAGGGCAGTTCCGGCGTCTGGTAGAAGCCAGCACCGGCAATCGCCTGCTGCACCTTTTTCACGCCGAGATCCATGCCCAGCCGCACCGTCGGCAGGTTGTAGGACTGTGCCAGCGACACATACAGCGGCATGCTGCCGTGCAGGCGCTTGTCGTAGTTGGATGGACTCCAGTTCTTGCTGCCCGGCATCTTCACCGTGATCGGCTCGTCGGCAAGGATGCTGCCGACGTTGTAGCGACCAGGCTCCATGAGAGCGGCGAGATAGACAAAAGGCTTCGCCAGCGAGCCGATCTGCCGCTTGGAATCGAGCGCGCGGTTGAAGCCGGCAAAGCGGGTATCGCGTCCCCCGACAATCGCCTGCACCTCACCACCCTCGGCACTGGTCACCACCCCCGCCGCTTCCAGCGAACCCGCCGCCAGCTTGCGCGCCTTCTCCAACGCGGGCAGGTCATCGGCCAGACGGCGCTCGAGTGTCTCTTGCACGCGCGGACTCAGGGTCGTGAAGATGCGCAGGCCCTCGCTGGTCAACGCCTCGTCCGGGTACTGATCCTTGAGCTGGCGCGTCACCAGCTGCACGAAGGCGGGGTAGCGTTCCACACCACCACGGCCGGTGCCGGAGAGCCCCAGCGGCTGCGCCTTGGCGGCCTCGAACTCCTCAGGCAGGATCAGCCCCGCATCGGCCCAGATGCGCAGCACCAGGTCACGCCGCTCGCGTACTTTCTCCGGCCGGCGGCGCGGGTCGAACTGGCTCGGGCCCTTGACGATGCCGACCAGCATGGCCAGCTCATGGGCTTTCAGCTCCTGCGGCGGCTTGTTGAAGTAGAACGAGCTGGCAAGACCGAAGCCGTGCACGGCGCGCGCGCCGTCCTGCCCCATGTAGATTTCGTTGAAATACGCCTCAAGGATTTCATCCTTGCTGTAGTGCGCCTCGAGCAGCACGGCCATGATGATCTCCTTGAACTTGCGCTTGAAAGTGCGCTCGCTCGACAGGAAGAAGTTCTTCACCAGCTGTTGGGTCACGGTCGAAGCACCCTGCCGGACGTGACCGGAGGTGAGGTTCTCGAACAGCGCACGGGCAATACCCCGGATGCTGATGCCGAAATGGCTGTAGAAACTCCGGTCCTCCACGGCCAGCAGGCCGTTCACCATCAGTTCCGGCGCCTCGCCGAGCTTGATCAGCACCCGGTCTTCGCCGCCACGGCTGGGGTAGATGCTGCCGATCAGCATCGGGTCGAGGCGGGTCAGGTCCACCTCTTTGCCAGTGTTGAGATCGCTGATCGCCTCGATGCCACTCTTGCCACCGCGCACCAGCATCCGTGTTGCAGACTGCGGGCCATCCCAGAAGGCGAAGGCGCGGGTGGAGATGTCCAGCGAACCGGCATGGGCGACGAAGCTGCCAGGGCCTTCGAGTGCGGCCACCGGACGATAGCCCAGCCGCAGCAACTCCTCGCGCAAGCCATCCAGCGGCAGCTTGAGGCCGGGATAGAGCTCGGTCGGCGCAGCAAACACCTGCGCCGGCAGCGTCCAGCGCACGCTGGAAAAGCGGTTGCGGATTTCCCGGTCGAGCAGCGCCACCTGCACGGCCGCCCACACCAGCACGAAGCTCGCCATGAGCGCCGATGCGATGAGTGCGTAGCGAAGGATTGAACGACGGTCTAAGGGAGGCAGCGCCATGCGGCAGATGAGGGCGTTGCGGCCCAGTGTTGAAGTGGCGAGAGTCTAAAGAAAAACCCGGCTGGGCGCCGGGTCGTTTCCTGCCACCAGATTGGTTCAGCGATCGCTGTCGCCGCCGCGCACTTCCCGCTCCATGTCTTCAAGCGAGATGTGTCGTACATCCTTGCCCTTGACGAAGTAGACGACGTATTCAGCGATATTCTTGGCGTGGTCGCCAATGCGCTCCAGAGCGCGCACCGACCAGATGATGTCCATCACGCGGCGGATGGTGCGCGGGTCTTCCATCATGAAGGTGATGCACTGGCGCAGCAGGGCCTCGTATTCGCGGTCGATGCTGACATCGCCCTGGGCCACCGCCAGCGCCGACTCGGCATCCATGCGGGCGAAAGCATCAAGCGCATCACGCACCAGCTGCGACACATGGCGTGCCATGTGGTGAATCTCGGGCAGCGGGCCGCCCTTGTGGTCGTGGTCGTTCGCCAGTTCGCCAGCCATGCGCGCAATCTTGCGGGCCTCGTCGCCCATGCGTTCGAGATCGGTGATGGTCTTGATGACGGCATAGACCAGACGGAGATCGCTCGCCGTCGGCTGGCGGCGCGCGAGGATACGGCTGCACTCGTCGTCGATGGCGACTTCCAGCATGTTCACTTTCTCGTCGCCCTTGATGACCTCGGCCGCGAGTTCGGCATCACCCTCCTTGATCGCGCGGGCGGCATCGGCGATCTGCTGCTCGACGAGCCCGCCCATGGCGAGCACGCGCTGGCGCACGTCTTCGAGTTCGGCGTTGAAGGCGCTGGAGATGTGTGATTTGTAGGTCGGTGTCGTCATGGCTGCTCTTGAGGTGGGAGTGTGAGGCGCAGCAGCGCCGAACTAGCCGTATTTGCCCGTGATGTAATCCTCGGTCTGCTTCTTCTCAGGCCGGGTGAAGAGCTTGTCGGTGTTGCCGAACTCGATCAGATCGCCGACATACATGAAGGCCGTGTAGTCGCTGACGCGTGCGGCCTGCTGCATGTTGTGGGTGACGATGACGATGGTGAACTCCTTCTTCAGCTCGTTGATCAGCTCTTCGACCTTGAGTGTGGAAATCGGGTCGAGTGCCGAGCAGGGTTCGTCCATCAGCAGCACCTGCGGCTTGATGGCCACCGCACGGGCAATCACCAGACGCTGCTGCTGACCACCGGAGAGGCCGAGCGCGGAGTCGTCCAGACGATCCTTCACTTCTTCCCACAGGGCCGCGCC
>JAKFXK010000103.1 GCA_021731445.1 Nevskiaceae bacterium
GCCCCCACCGCCACCAGCAAACCCACCGAAGCCGCTGCCCAGTCCCGCACCCAGGCTGCCCAGGCCACCGAGCCCTGCACCCGCGCCGGTCACCGCACCGACGTTCACCGTCACCGGCCCGGCGTCGATGGTGACGTTGGTGAGCGCGGGTGCAGACATCGAGGCCGAGAGATCGGGTCGCGCCAGCGAGGGTGGTGCATCGGGTGGTGGCGGTGGCGCGTTCTGTGGCAGCTCCTGCGGCGGTTCAGGCGTATCCGGCTGCGGCGTGACCTTGACGATCTGCACGCCATCGCTCGCTGGCCCCTCGTTCACCGCCAGAAACTCGCGCGGCGTGATCGCCCAGTGCAGAAACGCGAACAGCAACAGCACCGCTAGTACGCCCGCCAGCGGTGCGAGTAGCCAGCGCCGCTTCAACTATCGCTCCGGCGTGGCGGAGATCGAGACATTCGCAACCCCTGCGAGCCGCGCTTGATCCATCGCCTCCACCATCAGGCCCGCACGGGCGTCCTTGTCGGCCTGGATGATGACGGCGGCATCCGGGTGCGCGGCGTGCATCTTGGCGACGAGGCCGCGCACGGCGCGGATATCGACGCGCTGCTTGTCGACGAACACCTCGTTGTTGGCGCTGATGCCGACGAAGATGCTGGCCTTTTCTTCTTTCACCGCAGTCTTGGCAGAAGGCCGGTTGACCTTGATGCCGGACTCGCTCACAAAGGCGGCGCTGATGATGAAGAAGATCAGCAGATTGAGAAAAAAATCGAGCATTGGTGCCAGGTCGATGCCGGTCTCTTCAACGGGCGGATTGTGGCGACGGAATCTCATTTCGCATCCTCCAGCGCGAGCAGCGATTGCAGCTCGTCCGTCTCGCGCCGTGCCCGCGCGGTGTAGTGGTGCGCGGAGTACATGCCACTCAGCGCAACGGCCAAACCGGAGAGCGTGGCGATCATCGCCTGGCTCACGCCATCGGCCATCGCGCGCGGCTCACTGCGGCCTTTGATCGCCATCACGTCAAACACTTCCAGCATGCCGCCCACGGTGCCAAGCAGGCCCAGCAGCGGGCAGATGGGGATCAGCGCGCGCATCATCGGCAGCGTCGCGTTCATCGCCACCGACAGCTCGCCGATCATCGCCATGCGGATGCGTCGTGCGGTCCATGACGAGCGTTCGCGGCGCGCCTGCCAGCGTTGTGCGGCTTCGGCGCGGGCTGCAGGAAACACTTTCCAGAACCACCAGAAGCGTTCGGCGATGAGTGTCCACAGCGTCACTGCGGTGGCGAGTATCCACCACACCACCCAGCCACCGGCGTCGACGAACTCCTGGATGCCGGTAAAGGGCGCGGTGAGTGCCTCAAGCACGGGTGAGGCCCTCCGGCATCACGCCCTGCTGCGACTCGATGCGCTCGGCCAGCAAGCCCGCTGACTGCTCGTCGAGAATCTGGATGATCGCGCGCGAGCGCGAAGCAAGGATGGCGTTGATGAAGAGCAAAGGGATGGCGATGCCCAGACCCAGCACAGTCGCAATCATCGCCTTGGAGATGCCGCCTGCCATGAGCTTTGGATCAGACGAACCGGCTTCGGTGATGACCTGGAAAGTCTCGATCATGCCCGCCACCGTGCCCAGCAGGCCGAGCAAAGGGCCTGCTGCAATCACCAGCCGGATGAACTGCTGAAAGCGTTCGATTGCAGGTGTTTCCTTCAGCACCGCTTCGGAGAGACGCAGCTCCAGCACCTCCGGGTCGTGTTTCTCGACATCGTTCTTGAACACTTGCAGCACGCGGCCCAGGGGGTTGTCCTCGCGCGCATCCTTGGGCTTGCGCAACTGGCGCTTGACGCTGGCATCGGTGCGCAGCAGAAACACCATCTGATACAGGGCGATCACAAAGCCCAGCACGCCGACGAAGATGATGACGTAGCCCGGCCAGCCGCCTTGATGGATGCGCTCCTCGAAGCTGGGCCGCTCCACCTGCAAGGCCAGGAGGCCACCGCGCGTGGGGTCGATCAGGATCGGCGCGAGGCCGCTGGTCGCCTCGGCGAAATCTTCGGCAAGCGAGCGGTCCGACCCGGAAGGCTGGCGCGACAAGGCGGCGAGGCCAGTACCGCCCGCCGGCACCACAAGATAGTCGCGCCCTGCAAACGCGGCGAAGGCACCGACGCGCACCACATCCACCGTGCTCTTCGCGCCCAGGGGGTCAACCACTTCGGCCTTGAACCGTCGGCTCTGCCCCTGCTCGGTCATCTCCTGTTGCAGCGTGAACCAGAAGGCTTCGAGCTGGTTGATGCTGGGCAGCGCCGGGTTTTTGGCGATGGCGTCGAGCCGCTCCAGCCGCTTGGGGAATTGCGCGTTGATGTAGCTGTCAGCCAGCACACCGCGCAGGTCGGTGGCGGAGGTCCTCGCGGCAGCGTAGACCTGCACGAAGTCGCCGGAGCGCGCCGCGAGCTGCCCCTTGAGTGCGGCGATGTCGCGCTGGTTGGCGTCGAAGCGGCTCTTCACAGCCGCTACCCGTGCCTCCACCCCTGCCCTTTCGTTTTCCGCCTTGGCCAGCAGCGCGGCCTGCTCGGCCTTGTTCTTGACGAAGCGTGCCTCGCGCTCCTGGTTGAGCTTGCTGGTCTGCTGGGCAGATTCGCGTACCTGGTTGAGCAGGGCATCGAGGCCGCTGGGGCTGCTTTGGGCCGGGGCTGTGCCAGCCATCAACCACATCGTTATTCCCGCGCAGGCGGGAATCCAGTATTTCTTTGTTGTTGCTTTCGTTGCGGCGATGAAACTGGATTCCCGCCTGCGCGGGAATGACAAGAAGTAGCTCATTTCGCACCCCCAGCCACCACCGGCATCGGCAGGTGCAACACATCCGGCGCGCTGATTTCGCGCGCGATGCGCAAGCCTTTCTTGATGCTCGCGCGCCATTCGTTCTCCAAGGGCTGCCATTGCTTGCCCGCTGCATCCCAGTGCCCGGCCTCTTCGCTGTCGAGCGTGAGATAGAACAGCGAGGCGCGGCCAATGCGCAGCACGTCCACCTCGCGGGATTCGCCCTCGCTGCCGATCTGTGCACGCTCGGTGCCGAGCGAGCGGCCGTAGTCGATCTCGATCTGGTACGCCTCCAACAACCGGCGGTACCGTTCGGCACTGCTCGCTTCTGGGTCGGCCATCAGTCGCTTGAGGTTTTCCACCCGCTCGCGCCGCTCCTGTTTGAGAAACGGCAGATCGAGTGTGACGAACTTGTCGAGCGAATCGAGCATGCGCAGCATCAAGGGTGTGAGCTCGCGCTCGGTGCGGTCGATCTCGATCAGCTGCTGTCGCAGCGAGACCTTCTCAACCTCCTGCGCGCCCAGCAACTGCTCCAGCTGCTTGGCGTAGACGTTGAGCTGCTGCGCTTGCCAGGTGGCCGCGCGATAGCGTTCCAGCAGCGAGCGTGCGGAGTCATCAATGCCGTCGATGCGCTTCTGGCTCTCGGCCGAAGCGCGGTTGCTGTCGATGGTGGTCTTCAGCGCCTGGTCGAGCTTGTCAGGGGCCTGTGCAGACAACAGCGCGGGCAGTGCCAGGAGGCTGGCCAGCAAAACTTTATTGCGCACGCGAAACCCTCGGCAGCGTGGTGGGTACTCGGTTCAGGCGTTGCAGGACGGGCCGAAGCCAGCCGTCGATCTCGTGCACCATGTCTTCAGTATCGAGGTCGTCGATGACCCAATGGCTGCGCTCCGGCCAGTGGCGGTGGGTGCTGTTGGCGTAGCGTGCCGCGACCTTTTTCACGACGCTGGTGGGTGTCAGAGAATCGCTGCCCGCACTCACCACATACACCGGGCATTTCACCGCTGCGGCATCGACGCGCGTGGCGCGGCTTCCATCGGCCCACCAGAAGGCGATCTCGCTCAGCATGCGGCCTGATTCGTGGACAAGGCTATTGATGATTTTCTCCTGATGCGTCGTGTGTAGCCCATTGACCAGATAGCGCCGTGCCTGTTCCTGCGAAAGTTTATGCGGGCGCTTCCAGAAACCTGGGCGGCTCAGGATCGGCAGGCTCCAGGGCAGCACCTTGGGCACCACGGCATTGATGCCCGCAGGTGATGCAGGTGTGAGCAGCACCAGTGCGGCGGCGGGGATTTGCGCGGCCACCAGCTGTGCAACCAGCCCGCCCATCGAGTGACCGACGATGACCGGCAGCTGGCTGAAGTGTTGCGCGGCGATGTAGTTCTTGATGTGTTGCACACACTCGCGGATCGAGAGCGCGCCGACGGCCTCGGCCTGCCGCTCAACCGGCTCGTGATGCGGCAGCGAGGGCCGGTGACATTCATAGGTGCGGGCGCTGAACAGCTCGTCGAGCCGCGCCAGATGCCGTGTGTTGCACCACATGCCGTGAATCAGGATGAGAGGCTGGCCCATGCTCAATAACCGGAAAAGTACTTGTTGGATGCTCGGTACAGCCGTTGCGGCAGCAGCTTGTTGAGCAGTGCGAGCGCACGTGTCTGCGCGCCCGGTACCCAATGCACCGGGCAGCGCCATGCGGGTCGGGTTGCGGCCTCATAGACGGCAGCGGCGATGTCGCTGGCACGCAATCGCACGCCAAGGCTGGTCAGAGTCTTCGGCTTGTCCTGCAGCGCCTGCACCATCGGCGTATCGACGAACAGCGGCATGACATCGCAGACGTAGACACCGTGCCGCGCCCACTCGATGTTGAGTGCCTCGGTCAGCCCCCGCACGAAAAACTTGCTGGCCGAATACACCGCAAACGCAGGCGCGCCGTAAATCGCCGACGCCGAGGCCATGTTGATGACGCGGCCCTTGGCAGCCTTGAGGTAGGGAAAGGCGGCATGACAGCCATTGAGCACGCCCTTGGCGTTGATGTCGATCAGGGCATGGCAACGCGCCAGCGGCATCGACTCGAAATCACCGGTCGAAAGAATGCCTGCGTTATTGAACAGCACATCGATACGGCCATCGCTCGGCTCGGCAAAATCGGCGAGTGCCTTGGCAAAGGCCGCCTCGTTGCCGACATCGAGCTTGCCCACCACTGCCTGTGGGCCAATCTCGCTTGCCAGTGCTTTGACGCCCAGTAGATTGATGTCGTACAGGCCGATGCGCCAGCCTGCCGCCGCAAAGCGCAGCGCCGTCGCGCGGCCGATGCCAGCGGCGGCACCTGTGATGAAAATGCTTTTTCTCGGCTTGCTCATTAATTGGTATTGGCCTGCGAACTCCTCGCTAAAATGACTTTAGCAAGCAATCACGCCACAAAGCACGGAGTATTCGCATGGCCGCACATAACGCTGGTTTTCTCGCCCTGGTCAACGATGCGAAGTCGCGCATCAAGGAAATGCAGGCCAGCGAGCTGCCCGCCCTGCTGAAAGCCAGATCCGGTATCAAGCTCATCGACACCCGCGAAGAAAGCGAGTTCGCTGCCGGCCATGTGACGGGTGCGACCTGGATGGGCAAGGGCGTGATCGAGCGCGACATCGAAACCGCCGTGCCGGACAAGACCACGCCGCTCTACCTCTACTGCGGCGGCGGCTTTCGCTCCGCACTCGCCGCCGATGCGCTGCAGAAGATGGGCTACGCCGAGGTGGTGTCGGTCGATGGAGGATGGCGGACGTTGAAAGATTTGCTGCCCACTACGAAATAGCCAAAGGATGGCGATGTGGTGGCTGACTGGTGCCAGTTGTGGTCGGCTTTAGATCAGTTTGGTTTAAATCGATACATCTCAATCCGTCATTCCGGCGAAAACCGGAATCCAGTACTGGCAAGGCTTGCTTAACTTGAAGGACTGAATACCGGCTTGCGCCGGTATGACGACAATTCTTGGGTCTGCTCTTAAACGGAAAACGTTCTAACGCCCATGCTCAGCCTCGCCGAGCGCAGGGAGGCAACGCCAAGCCCACAGATCGAGGCGCGCCGGCCTGAGCCCTGGTTTGGCAGCACCTGCTGCAGGGTGCTTAGAATTGTTAGTCGTAGTGGCCGGCTGATTTGTCTTTGGGGCGGATAATTGCGCCATCGCGCCCTACTTGCACATCAAACTCCTTGACAAGCGATTCTCGGAGTTTCGAGCGCAAGCTAAGGTAAAACTGTCGATTGGAGCGTTTTTTAATGACGCGGGGGTCGCGGAGAGAGCCTAACGTTCAAATCAAACGGCGGCACAGCCCGTCCGCTTGAACGCCGAGTTGGCTATTAACGATCACCGCAAACCTCATTGAGCTTAAACGCTGCGCCCGAGGCATTGGCCGGAACACTGATTGCCAAGTCAATGCGATTGATGGTGCCGGACGGAACTACAGGATAAAAAGTTGTCGACCCAGCGCCAGAGGGTGGTGCGCCCGAAGCGATTGTAGAACCGGAAGTGGCTGCCACAGGAGTGCTGTTGTTATAGAGGCTGTAACTTGCCGTAAGCGCAATGCCGGATGGGAACTGGACTAGAGCCCCAGAATTAGCGCCGCCTGGAAAAGATTGTCCTGCCGGGGCATTTACACGAATAGTGATTGTGCCGCCGGAGTTGCCAAAACTAAAACCTTGAAAGGTTTCCGAGTTGTTGTCGATGGCGGCAGCAAATTCATTGCTTTTTGTGCCGTCAACGCCACTGCATGTCGTGCAGCTGAAGTTGGTGCCGCCTCCCTCGAAGCTACCAACGCAGTAGCCATTACCGTTGTCTCCTCCTCCGCATCCCGCAGCGAAACCGGCCGACATTAGAAGAACAGCGCGCGCTGCCTTATGCATCTATATCTCCTTATCTAATAATTAGAGGTTCAACGCGCCAAACATAGGGCAATGATGCTAGCCAGAGCTAATGGTGCGATAACAAGCCACAGAGAAATCATGTCGCTTGTGGTGCCCAACGCCTGTGTTAAGTGGCCAACCCGCGAAGCGGGTGCGTGCTCTTAAACGCATTGTTGGACGACACGCTGGTGCGCCATCTAAACGCCGACGTCGCGCGCTATTCATGCACGAATCGCGCGTGTGATGAGATATTCGCGGCCCCAGCGCACCTTGCCGTCCGCAGCCCGGTAACCTTGGAGAAACGCGAGCAACTCACTGCGAAATGCCTGGAGCGCGTCGCCCTGAAGGCTTGCCACAGCGCGGACAGTCGGCCCGTAACGCGTCGAAAATAACTCCCAGATGTCTTCTGGCGATGCGCCGAACTGCGGGCAATCACCGCGTGTGAAAGTGAGATCGCGAAAGGCACTGCCGAGGAGTTGACGCACTTTTTCAGGATCACCCCAGTTGAACGGACTCGCGAGGCCGGCCGGCGGCGGAACATGCGTGTTAGTGATGCGAAACCAGCCACCCAGGCCGCCTTCAGGCGTCCAGGCGAGGAATACGACGCGGCCTCCCGGCCGGGTGACACGCGCCAACTCTGCCGCGACCTTGGGTTGGTCTGGCGCGAACATGTGCCCACACGTCGAAACCACCGCATCGAAGCTCGCATCCGGAAAGGGTAACGCCTCCGCGTCACCCTCCTGGAAATCGATATCCTCAAGGCCGTCTTCCTTGGCTTTCCTTCGAGCTACGGCGACAAGCTCCGGTGTCAGATCCACCCCTGTCACATTCGCACCGTGCTTGCGCGCTGCGATAGCCGTGATACCCGTTCCGGTCGCAAGGTCTAGCACGCGCTCGCCGGGACGAATTTGGGCAACGCGCAGCGTCTGATCCGTCGAAATCGTCAGGCCGTCCGCGATACGGTCGTACTCGCCCAGCGCCCATGTAGCCCGTTGCTTCTTCTTTAGCTCAGTGAAATCCATCGTGAATCCTCCTTACTGCGAGTAGCGCTACATCGTGTTGTCCAACGCTCAAGTTAAGCGGCGGGCGTAGCCCGTCCGCTTGAATGCCTTGTTGGGCCAGAGAAACAGCCGAACCGTGACAAACAATAACGTTGAATTGACTGCGAAGCCGAACGCCATGACTGCACCCTGCAACATGGGCCTGACCCACACAGGAAATTCATTTGCAAGTGGCGCAAGGAGTGCAACCCAAGGCATAGACCAAAGCGGAATAAGCCAGAACGGTGCCGACAACTCAAAACGCATGAGCCACCAAACGCCATTGAATATAGTGATGCAAAGGAAGGCCGCGAGGAACATTAGCCTCGCACCATGAGCGCTCTCAAAGATGTCGTTGCGGGTGAGCATTTTTAACTAGCCCAACGCTCAAGTTAAGCGGCAGGCGTAGCCCGTCCGCTTGAATGCCCTGTTGGGCAGCGCTCTATGACTTGCCATTGATTTGTTCGACACGTGTGGCGCAGCTTGCGCACATACCGAGCTCATTAACCGTAAGAGGGTGGAAAAAATCCATCGCTTTTGCCTTGAAGAAAAGTCCCTCCTTTTTTTCGATCCTCTCAGGGTCGTAGCCCGTTTCCTGACACACAACACATTGGTTCAGGTATTTCTTCAAGCCTTGGAAAGCGTTTAGCCACTCTTCTTTGCCGCGACCTGTTTTCATCGTGATGCCCAACGCATCGAATTAAGCCGCGCCGAGCGCAGCGAGGGCATCACCGCGAAGCGGTGACGTCGGCTTGAATGAGTTGTTGTGGGTCGGGCCCAACGACGCTCGAATCTTGTCCAAAACTCCCTCCCAGTAAAACGCAACTCAGCCACTAATGCGCGCTCCCTGCAAAGCGTGGCGAAGCGATGTCCGCTGCAACTTGTTCGGCGGCGGCGCTTCGCCACGCTTTGCAATAGCACACGAAGCGGGCATTCATAAAGCCTCGCCAATCAACGCAAACTGTCCAGTTGCCGCCAAGAATTAAACGCCGGCTTCGCCCCCGAATCACAACGCGAATTCGACAGCGGCGTGTTGTCGCATAACAAAATCTCAGTCGTTGCATAACGCTGAAATCCCAATGTAAGTTCTTGAAAAGACGGACAGGGGAAAAGGGGAAACAACCATGCCTTCGAAAATACCGACACCACCCACTGAATTGCTGACTGCATCTCGGCCTCCCCGGCTTTTGGAATTGATGCGCAACACCCTCAGGGTGAAACACTACTCGTATCGTACTGAAGAAAGCTATCTCGGGTGGGTACGCCGCTACATCCTGTTTCATGGCAAACAGCACCCGCGTGACCTTGGGGCGAAGGAGTTGACGGTTTTTTTGAGTCATCTGGCGGTGCAGGGCAAGGTATCGGCCGCAACACAAAATCAGGCGCTTGCCGCAGTGCTGTTTCTTTACCGGAATGTCCTGGAAATGGAGCTGCCTTGGCTCGAAGACGTGGTGCGGGCGAAAAGGCCACAGCGTCTGCCAGTGGTGCTATCTCGCGGCGAGGTGGAAAAGTTGCTGGCCGAACTGGATGGGGTAACAGGGCTCTTCGTAAGCCTTCTCTATGGCAGCGGCCTGCGCCTGACTGAGGGGTTGCGGCTGCGCGTGCAAGACGTCGATTTTGAACGCGGCGAAATCACGATTCGGTCCGGCAAGGGCAACAAGGATCGCGTGACCATGCTGCCAAGGAGCCTTGCCTCGGCACTGTTGGCCCAGCGCTCAGCCGCCCGTCTGGTGTTCGAAGCGGATCGCGTCGCTGAGGCGCCGGGTGTCTGGCTGCCGGATGCCCTAGCCTCGAAGTATCCCAAGGCCGACAAGGAATGGCCCTGGTTCTGGCTGTTTCCGGCTGCACAGCCAGGGCGCGATCCGGTCAGCGGGGTCGTGCGTCGCCATCATCTGCACGAACATGCCATACAGCGGGCGATGAAGATCGCGGTCTCAAAAGCGGGACTGGTCAAACGGGCAACGCCGCACACCTTGCGCCATTCCTTTGCCACGCATCTGATCGAAGGTGGGCAGGATATCCGCACCGTGCAGGAGCTTCTGGGGCACAGCGATGTCAGCACTACGATGATCTACACCCACGTGCTCAACAAAGGTGGCTTCGGCGTGAAAAGCCCCTTGGACTAACCCGCATCGGCGGGTTTTAAGGCGAGGTTGCGGTCAACCAGCGAGGTTAGCCAGCGCTTGTCGACTCGGCATAGGCAATCGCCACAATCTCCAGCTCCATTTCGCCTGCTGGCAAGCGCACCCTAAACGCATCGCCCTCGCCTTTTTTCATCATTGCGCGCGCCAAGGGTGAGTCGATGCTGATGCTGCCAGTCGCCGAATCCACCTCGTCGCCGCCGACGATGCGATAGGTCCTCTCCTCGCCCGTAGCGACATCGGCAACTGTCACGCTGGCGCCGAAAAACACCCGGCCTGCATCGCCGGGCTTTGACTCCACCACCTTAAAGTCTGCCAGTCGCCTTTGCAGGTAGTGCACGCGGGCATCGATCTCGCGCAGCTCTTTCTTGCGGTAGATGTACTCGGCGTTTTCGCTGCGGTCGCCTTCGGCGGCGGCGGCTGTAATCGCGCGCACCACCTCCGGGCGGCGCTCGCGCCAGAGATGCTCGTACTCGGCCTTCAATCGCTCGAATCCCGCACGGGTGATGTAGAGCGATGCCGGGCCATCGGGGTTGGGCGGGCGCCAGCGGCTCATCGGCGGCTGAAGCGCGCGATCAGGCTGGGCAGCAGCACCAGCGTGCAGATGAGAATCACCCCCAGACCCACCGTCAGCAAGAGGCCCATGCTGACCATGCCCGGGTGGCCTGCGAGCATCAGGTCGCCGAAATTGGCCATCGTCACCAGGGCACCAAACAGCACGGCGCGGGTGGCGCTGGTCTTGAGCAGGTTGCTGCCGGGTGGCAGCCGCCGCGACTGCTGCACCAGATAGACGCCGTAGTCGACGCCGACGCCCAATAGCAATGGCAGAGCGATGACGTTGGCAAAGTTGAAAGGCGTCGCGGTGAGCACCGAGGCGGCCATGGTCAGCAGGCCAGCGGCAGCCAGCGGCAGCAGTACCAGCAGCGTGTCGCGAAAGCTCCTGAGCAAAATCAGCAGCAGCAGGCTGATCGCCGCCGCCGAATACAGAAAGGCCTGCTGGAAGGACTGCACCACTGCCTCGCCCGCCTCGACCATGCCGAGAGGCGGGCCGCTCACGCGCGGCTCGACGTGGCGCACGGCACGCACGAAAGCCCGGGTCGCTTCATTGTCGTCCAGCACCGCCCTGGGCAAAACCTCCACCCGCTGGCGGCCATCACCAGCGAGCCAGCGCGCGCGCAGCCAGTGCGGCAGGTCTTCGGCAGTGACGACCTTTGCCAGCAGCAGGTTGCGCAGCTGCAAAACCTGCGGTGCCAGACCATTCAGCAGGTTGCTGCGCAGCAAGGCCACGCCCTCCACCGGACGGTTGAGCGATTGCAACGTTTCCAATGCCTTGGCGAGACGCTTGGCTGCTGCTGCGCGCGGCCCACTCCATTGCGCGGCCGCCTGCTGCATGGCGACTTCCAGGCGGTCCAGTGCGGCCGCATCCTCTGGCCTGGCGATCACCACCAGCTCGCCGGATGTGGCCAGCGCAGGACCGAGGCTGAAAGCCAGCTCGTCGATGATGGCGAGCTTTTCTGCCTGCTGCTTCGGCACTAGGTCAGCCAGCGTCAGCACCTGCCGCACTTCCGGCACGGCCTTGAGCTTGGCGGCGATGGCAGCAGCCTCGATGTGGTTGGCCGCAATCACCGAGAGCGTCAGCGCCGGGATGACAGGGTCTGCCAACAGGTCACGGAAGGTGCTCACCGATTCGCTATCCGGGTCACGCAGGTGCAGGGGGTCGAAGTCGAAGCGTGCCTGCGGGGCGATGAAGGCCGAGAACACCAGCAGCACCGCCATGCCGCGCCAGATGCTGCGACGGCGGCGATAGGGCCATTCCAGCACCGCGTCCAGCCAGCGGCGCTCAGGCGGTGGCGGCGGTGCGGGCGGTGGCCGCAGGGTGAGCAGCGCCGGCAGCAGGGTGAGGCTGGCGACGAGACTGATGAACATGCCGGCAGCAGAGATCAGGCCCAGTCCAGCAATGCCGGTGAATGCCGTCGGCACGAAGGCGAGGAACCCCAGCGAAGTCGTCGCCGCACAGACAAACAGAAAGCCGCCGATATCCGCCGCCGCCTGCGGCACCGCATCGCGATGCGCGCTACCCAGCTGGCGCAGCTCGCGGTAGCGCATGGCCAGATACAGCGCGTAGTCGAGGCCTAAGCCGACATAGAGCACGGCAAAGGCCATCGAGATGAGATTGAGCGTGCCTACCGCGAGCGCGGCAAAGCCGGCGGTAAGGCTCAAGCCGAACAGCAGAGTGAGCACTGTCGCCAGCACCAGCCGCCGCGAGCGCAGGGCGATGAACAGCAGCACGGCCGATAGCAGCAGCGCGACGCTGAAGGCCAGCAAGGCTCCGGAGAAGGCCATGCCGATCTCCTCGTGCTCCAGCGCGATGCGGCCGGTGAGGCGCATGCGCACGTCGTCAAAGCCCTCGCCGGTTTTCACCTCGGCAATGGCACTGCGGATGGCGGCCACCGGCACCGTTGCCGGTTGCAGGCGGCTGTAATCGAGCACCGGCACCAGTGCGATGAACTTGCGTGGCGACGGCGCCAGGCCCGCAGGTGTCGCCATCAGGCGTGCCCAGTCCAGAGGCTTGGCCTGCCCTGCGGCGGCGGCCTCGGTGGCTTCCGCGATGGCGGTGAGTGCCGGCACCAGATCAAAGTCGGTTTCGGGGGCCAGCAGGGCTTTTTCCATCAGCCCCGCAACACCAGCCAGACTCGGCTCGCGCGTCAGCGCACCCAGAAACGGCTGGGCACGCAGCACGCCGTCGGCAAAATCCTGCAAAGGTTCGAGACCGAGATACAGCAGGCCGTTCTGCCGGAAGTACGGCTCCAGCTCTGCCGCCTGAACCGAACTGAACACCGCCAGCTGCGGCTTGAGCCGCGCTGACAAGGCCGCCTGCGCCGCCGCCGCACGGGTGGGTTCCGCTGCGTCAATCACCAGCACCAGCCCCGCCTCGCTGTTGGGGAAGGCGCGTTCGAGTGCCAGCTCCGCCTGCCGCCAGGGCAGACGGCTGTCGAGCATGTTGGCGGGGTCGGTATCCACCGACAGCAACAATGCTGCGACTGCGATGGCCAGCGCCGACAGCCCCGCGCATACCCAAGCCACGGCTTTCGCCCAGCGCTGGATGAACAGCACCCACAGGTGCAGCAGGCCTTGCACGCGGTCGCTCATGGTGTGGCAGATCAGGAACAGGCTGTGAGCTTAAAGGGACTTTTGCCTTGCCATGCCAAGCGGGCAATGGCGCAACGGCTGTTAAACTGCCCTGTCATCAAAACTACATCTGCAAAACCCCCTCGCCGTGGCACGCTCAACGCGCATTTTCATTGCTTCCGCTGCTTGGTTTCTGGCGGCTTGCCAAGGCATGGCCCATGCCGTCGGCCCGGCCGAGACCGTGACCGCCTTTCACGCCAGCCTGAGCGAGGCAATGGCCGAAAGCCTGAAGCTGCATTGCGCGGGACGGATGCAGAAACTGCAAGCGGTGGTGGATCGCACTTTCGACCTGCCGTTTCTGTCCGAACGCGCCCTGCGCCGACACTGGAAGACACTCGAACCGGCACAGCGCGAGGCGTTTTCGGCAGCGTTGCGCGTTTCCGTCATCACCACCTACGCCACTGAGTTCGCCACTCCCGGTTCGGTGTCGTTTGCCACCGATGCTGCCGAAACGCTGCCCAATGGCGATGCGCTGGTGCACAGCACTCTCACGCCAAGAGAAGGCAGCGCCATCAGTCTCGACTACGTGCTGCGGCCGCGCGGTGAGCGCTGGCAGGTGGTGAATGTGCTGGCCGAGGGTGTCAGCGACCTGGCGCTGCGAGCCAGCCAGTACGATGGCCTGATGAAGACTCAGGGATTCGATGCGCTGCTGGCCAGGCTAGAGGCTCAGACGCAGCAGCTCCGGGCGCGCTGCAAATGAGACTGCTGCGCAGCTTAGGCGGGTTGCTGGCACTGTTGTCCGTGCAGGTCAGCGCGCAGCAAGAGGCTGCGCAGCCGCGTGAACTGGAGCAAGTCACCGTCACCGCCACCAAGGTGGTGGCCACTCTCGAAAAAGTGCCGGCCTCTGTCACCTCGCTGGGCAAGGAGTTTCTGCAGGAGCGCGCCGTCAGCGGCTTTCAGGAGGCCAGCGACTACTCCGCCAACGTCACCATGAATGTCTCCGGCTCGGCCGGCCAGTTCGTGATCCGTGGCCTCGGCACCCCCGACACCAACCTAGGGTTCGACCCCTCGGTCGGCACCGTGGTGGATGGTGTCTATTACGGGCGTGCCAATTTTCTCTCGGCCTTTTTCAACGATGTCGACAAGTTCGAGATTCTGCGCGGGCCGCAGGGCACGCTGTTCGGCAAGAACTCCACTGCGGGGCTGTTCAACGTCGTCACCAACAAGCCAGGCCGCAAGCTCGCCTTCGATGGCGAGGTGCTCAACCGCGGCTACGGCGATTTCACCGTGCGTCCGGCGCTGTCACTCCCGATCAACGAGGACTTCGGCCTGCGTCTGTCCGGCAGCTTCACCAACGGCGACAACGAGACGCTCTACAACACTCGACTCAAGCGGCCGGAAGAAAATGAGGAGATCAACAGCATCCGCCTGCGCGCGCGCTATGCCACCGATAGCCAGGTGGTGCTCGACTTCATTGCCCTGCATTCCAACTACACCCAGAACAATTCCAACTTTCAGCTGTTCAGCATCAGCGATGCCATGCGCGATGCCGTGCTGGCCTATGACCCTGACTACGATGGCGATCTGGATCACCGCAAGTCCTCGACGGATTTCCCCTCCGCCGAAAAATCCGAAATCCAGAGTTACGCAATGACGCTGGAGTTTCCAGTACCGAACTTCGGCGGCATGAGCAACCTGAAGGTCACGGCCATCAGTGCCTTTGCCGAATCGCTGGCAAAGCAGCGCAACATCGACGCCGATTTCACCCCCATCCCGTTCATCAGCGACAAGCTCATCGAACCCTCCCGCTACCGGCAGGTTTCGGAGGAGATCCGCTTCACCGGCTCCGGCAAGGATCTGTTCGGCTACGGCCACGGCATCACTTTCATCGGCGGGGTGTACCTGGCGCGTTCCAGCTATGGCGCTTCGGATCTGTTCGCGCTCGAAGACCTCGCAGGCGCCCTGGCCTATTGCAGCGCCTCGCGGCCCGAAGGCCCGCCCAACTGCAACGAGAACATCCCGGCTGGTGCCGGCGGCCTGGGCACCACCGTCGCCATGCCGCTGGCAGAAGTGCTGCCGCTGCTGGACGCCACCGACATCGGTACCCAGAACGTGCAGACGCGGCTGAAACAGCACGAGCAGACCTTTGCCGGCTTCGGGCAGTTTGAATACAACTTCCTGCCCAAGTGGGCGCTGATCGGCGGCGTGCGCTACGGCGCGCTGAACAAGCAGGGCAGGCTCTCCGCCGCCGCGACCCGGCTCTGCCCCAATCCGGACTGCCCCTCCATCATCGAGTTCATTGCCGGGTCCGAGGATCACACCACCGTCATCCGCCGCGAAGAGGGCGATTACTCGCCCAAGGGCGGCTTGCGGTTTTCGCCCAGCAAGAGCGTCTCGCACTACTTCACCTGGGCACGCGGCTACAAGAGCGGCGGCTTCAACGGCCTGCCGCTGCGCTCGACCGAAAATGAGTACGGGCCAGAGCGCGCGTCGAGCTATGAGTTCGGCAGCAAGGCCAGGCTCTACAAGGGGCGGATGCGGGTGAGTGGATCGGCATTCTTCACCGACTTCAAGGAGTTGCAGGTCTCCACGTTTCTCCACAACCGCTTCCTCGTGCTCAATGCCGGATCGGCGGTGTCACGCGGTGGCGAGATCGACTTCCAGTGGCTGCCGGAGCAAGCGCCGTTCCTGATGTTCCGCAGCAGCGTCGGCTATGCCGATGCCACCTACAAGAACTATCCCAACGGCCCCTGCTTTTCGGATGCGCCCGCCAGTTGCGCCGGGCAAGACCTCTCTGGCAAGCGCCTGCCCTATGCCCCGCGCTGGACAGCCGCCGTCGCGCCCAATTTCTTCATCCCGCTCGGCAATGGCCTGATCGGCACGGTGGGCCTGGACTGGGTGTTTCGCAGCAGTCGCTATCTCGATGTCGATATCGACGAGCGCAAGAAGCAGAAGCCCAGCAATCTCTACAACGCCTTTCTCATCGTCAACGACGCCAGCAAGAAATGGGCGATCAACCTGGGCATCCGCAACCTCACGGATACCCGCTACTACAACCAGCTGCTCGGCCAGCCGCTGGCACCGGGCAACTTCGCCGCCTCCGGCATCAATGAGCCGCGCCTGTTCACGCAGAGCATCAGCTACAGCTTTTGAGCCATCTGCGCAGCGCACAATAGCGGCATGGATACCCAAGCCCTCGCAGCCTTTCTGGAAGTTGCCGACAGTGCCTCGTTCTCCAAGGCCGCCGAGCACCTGTTTTTGAGCCAGCCAGCGGTCAGCAAGCGCATCGCCACTCTTGAAGACCAGCTCGGCCGCCAGCTGTTCGACCGCGTCGGCCGCCAGATCAGCCTCACCGACGCCGGCCGTGCGCTGCTGCCCTATGCGCGCCGCGTGCTGCACGACATCGAGGACGGCAAGCGCGCGCTCTCCAAGCTCTCATCGAGAGTCGAAGGCCGACTTTCCATCGGCACCAGCCACCACATCGGCCTGCACCGGCTGCCCAGCGTGCTGCGCGCCTATACGCTGGCGTATCCACAGGTTGATCTCGACATCCAGTTCATGGACTCCGAAGTCGCCTGCGAGGCCGTGCTGGCGGGCAAGCTCGAACTCGGCATCGTCACCCTGCCGACGCAGGCCCTGCCCCAGCTCAGGTCACGCCTGGTGTGGCCCGACCCGCTCGCGGTCGTGGTCGCACCCGCACATCCGCTCGCCGCCTTGAAAAAGCCAAAGCTGGGTGACTTGGCCGGGCATGCCGCCGTGCTGCCGGACGAGGCCACGTACACCCATCGCATCGTCACCGCTGCACTGACGCAGCATGGCCTGAAGCCACGCATAAGGCTCGCCACCAACTACCTCGAAACCCTGAAGATGCTGGTGATGATTGGCTTGGGCTGGAGCGTGCTGCCGCGCTCGATGCTCGACAAGGACCTGATCGCGCTACCCATCCGCGAGCTGTCGCTCACGCGCGAACTTGGCGTGGTCTGGCATGAAAAGCGCACGCTCTCTGCCGCCGCCACGGCGCTGATCTCGCAATTACCGACCTCATGAATCATCGTCATTCCCGCGCAGGCGGGAATCCAGGTTTTCTTTTCGGGTCGGGGCGCAACACATACCTGGATTCCCGCCTGCGCGGGAATGACAAGCCGCCATGAGCCACGACGTCATCATCCTCGGCGGCGGCGC
>JAKFXK010000098.1 GCA_021731445.1 Nevskiaceae bacterium
GTCGTTGTCCTTGCCACCCGCAAGCACTCGCCAGGCCGCCCCGGCAATCGTGGCCGACACCGCCCAGCCGTGAAAGAAGCCCTTGTCGCGCACGCTGCCGGTCGCCATCGCCACCGCGCGGGCGTAGTTGGCGCAGCCAACGAAGAAGCCGAACACCGGCGCGTGAGCGCCATCGGGCCAGCGCACTTCGATGGGCTGGCGCGTGGACACGCGCAGCGGCGCCTTGCCGCTCAGCGCATCGTGCCAGCGCGCGATGGCCTGCCCGTCGCGCGCGAAGCTGCCCACATCCGCCGCTGCCAGATTGGTGTTGCCGGAGGCGCAGAGCGCAATGGTCGGCCAGTCGCTGCCATAGGCCGCAGGCAGCTGGCCCATCACATCGCGCAGCGTGCCGTCGCCGCCATCGATCATCAGATGGCGGATGCCAAGGGCGGCAAAATCCTTCAAGGTTTGCGCGAGGGCAGCCGTGGTGAACGGCATCTCCAGCAGGACTCCCTCCGGCAGCGCGTTTTCGCGCAGCGGCCTTGCCTTGTTGCGCTGGCTCCTGGGGTTGCGGATGACGCCGGCAAGGATCACTGACGGAGCCAGGATTGCAGTGGCCCGTGCCGCCTGGCCAGAAGACCCTGCACGATTTGCAGGGCATGCACCGCGAGCGAGATCAGCGTCCAGACAGCGACCAGTGCGATGCCCACATCCGGTGCGCCCAGCAGGGCAGCGGGGGTGAGGATCAGCAGATTGGGATTGCGCCGCGCGGTGATGAGGCGGAAGAAGCTGTCGAAGCGCCGCCAGACATGCATGTGCATGCCGAAGGCGCTGATGAAAATGCCTTCCAGCACGCGCTGCAAGACATAGCCGCCGAGGATGACTGCAAGGATCATCAGCGTCGCATCGGCCGAAAACGGCGCGCCATATGCGGTCAGGCCCACCACCCAGGCCCACCACCAGAAAGGCGGATGGATCAGGTCGATGCCGTGGTCGAACGTACCGCCAATGGGTGAGGAGGTGAGCGTGCAGCGCGCCAGCTTGCCATCGACGGTGTCGAGGAAGGTCATCACCCAGCCGCTTGCCAGACCCGTCAGGTAGTGCCCCTGCCAGAACGCCCAGAACGACAGTAGAACCAGCAGAAAACCCATGAAGGTGACCTGGTTGGGCGAGAAACCACGATGCGCGCACCAGCGCGTCACCACCTCCGCCGGGCGCGGCCACCAGTACTTGGTGACGACATCGGTGACACCCTTGTAGCTGGCCTGGAACATGCGGCGTTCGACGGCCGCGCGGGTCTCCGCCGTCAGTTTGAGTAGGTAGGGCAGTTCCTTCTTGCGCAGCACGTCGTTGTAACTGCCCGCCACCGCCGCCACATCGCTGCGCCTGAGGTGCGAAGGCAGTGCATCGGGCCCGCTGCCGGTCTGGATCGCGGTGGCGACCAGGCCCGCATCGGCGGCCGGCACATGGCCCGCAACGACCTGGCCGCTTGCGGCATCCAGCAGCAATGTGTTGCCGGTTTTGGCGAGTGCGGCCAGGAGCGGCTCGTCGAACACCCAGTGGTCGCTGACCAGCAGCACCGCCCCCTGCACCGGCAGCGGCGCCTGTTCATCGAGCACGGTGCCGACACCCACCCGCCTGAGACCGCGCTGCAGGCGCTCGCGCGCCGCCATGCCCCAGAGGCGCGCAGTGTTGCCGCCGAGGATGATGCCGCTGAGGGCCGCAGTAGTCGTCATTGCCGTGTTGGGGATTGGGGTGAGAGCGGCGGCTTATCATCCGCGCCAAGGAATCAAGCCCGCGATTATCCATGACCTTGCTGCGCCTCGCCCATCTCTCCGACCCGCACCTGAGCCTGCCGCTGGAGGCTGTCGGCGTGCGCGAATGGCTGGGTAAAAGGGCGATGAGCCGGCTTTCGTGGGCGCGCGGCCGCAAGCACCTGCAAAGCCCGGCGCTGCTGGCGATGGCCATGGCCGACATTCAGGCCCACAGCCCCGACCATCTCGCCATCACCGGCGATGTCAGCAATTTCTCGCTGCCCGCCGAGTTCCGCGCGGCGGCGGCCTGGTTTGCGACGCTGGGCGATCCCGCGCAGGTTTCGGTCATCCCCGGCAATCACGATGCCCTGGTGCCGGTACCGCATGCTCAGGGCTGGGCGCATTGGCGGCCCTGGATGCAGGGCGATGCGCCGACGGATGCCGATGCGCTGCTGCCCTATCTGCGGCTGCGGCAGGGGGTGGCGATTCTGGGACTGTCGAGCGCCGTGCCCACGGCACCGGGCTTTGCCAGTGGCACACTCGGTGCTGCGCAATTGCACTGGCTGGCCGCACAGCTGCCGCTGCTGAAAGCGCAGGGCCTGTTCCGCATCGTCATGCTGCACCACCCCCCGGCTGATGGCGTGGTGTCGAGGCGCAAGGCACTGACTGATCGTGCGGCACTGCGGGCAGTGCTGAAAGCGCATGGGGCCGAACTGCTGCTGCACGGCCACTCGCGCGATGCGCGTTTCGACCCGCTGCCGGGGCCACAGGGCCTGATCGCCAGCTTCGGCCTGCCCTCGATTTCCGCCATCCCCAATCCCAAGGATGAGGGCGCGCGCTGGCACCTGCTGGAGATCGTCAAGGCGCAGCAGGGATGGCAGCTCGGCGTCACCGTGCGCGTCGTCGATGCGGCGCTGACGCACTTCTCGACGGCGGCGCGCTACACGCTCGACATTCGGATGTCAGCACACCCCTAGTAGCTGAGCTTGATGTAGATCGGGTTGTCGCCGGCCTTGGCGGCAAAACGCACATCCTTGAGGCTGGGCAGACCCAGCTTGGTCACGGGATTGTTTGAAAAACCATACCCCTCGGCCGGCATGCCGACGAAAGTGCGGTTGAAATCGTGGTCGTCATTGGCGTCGTGATACACCGCAATTGCATAGCTGCCGGCCGCAGGCAGCGCGAAGCAGGCCTCGGTGACCGGCTGCACCACCGGCACCCGCACTCGCAACAGCTTGCCGCCCTTGGCGAGAAAGCGCTTGGAGTCATCTGGATAGACCGTGATGGTGACATTGCCCTTGGGCGAGGCCATGCCGGTCACGCGCACCAGCAGGCGCGACTGCTCTTCGCTGCCATCACAGCCGGACGCTGCCGCCCGCGCCTGAGGCACGGCTGCCGACAGCAGGGTCAGGACCAGTGCCAGCACGCTGCGCAGCCTCAAGGCCCGCGTTACTCTTGCGTCCATCAAGGTTCACTCTCCATGCCCAACGCTACCGCCCTCAAGTTTGGCCACCCGCAGGCACTCGTTGCCGAGACCGCCCACTGGTGGGTGTTGACGCGCCCGCGCCAGGTCACCCTGGGGTCGCTGGTGCTCGTCTGCAAGCAGACTGTGACCGCATTCGGCGATGTTAGTGCGGCAGGCTTCACCGATCTGCACACCGTCATCGCCCGCGCCGAGAAGGTGCTCCAGGGTTTCGTCGCCTACGAGCGCATCAACTACCTGATGCTGATGATGGTTGACCCCGATGTGCATTTCCACGTTATTCCGCGCTACCGAACTGCGCGTGAATACGCAGGCCTGGACCTGCCCGATGCGAGCTGGCCCAATCCCCCCAACCTGGGGGCGGCGATTGAACTCGCGCCTGCTGTGCTGTCTGCGCTCACCGCTGATCTCAAAGCCCGCTGGGCGGCGGCCTGATGCCCTCCATCCTCGACCGTTACCTGCTGCGCCAGCTCGCCAGCAGCCTCTTGGTCTGCCTCGGTACCGTGCTGATCGCCCTGCTGCTGGAGCGGCTGCTGAGGCTGTTCGACATCCTGGCGCAGAACAGCCATGCGCTGCCCGCCGTCGCCAAGCTCATCGCCTGCCTGGTGCCGCATTACCTGGGCCTGGCGCTGCCTGCGGCGTTTTTCGTTGCCCTGTTCCTGGTGATTGCCAAGCTCTCGGATGACAACGAGCTGGATGCCTATCTTGCCGGTGGCCTCTCCATCGCCCGCCTGACCAAACCCTTTCTCGCCACGGCGCTGCTGTTATCCCTGCTCAGCATCGGCCTGTTCGGCTATTTGCAACCCTACGCACGCTACACCTACCGCACGGTGCTGCACGCCGCACTCAATGCCGGCTGGGATGCCCGCCTGCAGGCGGGCACCTTCATCAGCCCCGGTCAGGGCTATACGCTCAGCGCCGATGGTGTCGATGACACCGGCCGCCGACTGCAGCGGGTGTTCGTGCATCGGCTGGTCGATGGCGAGGACCAGATCAGCACCAGCGAGATCGGCGTGCTGCAACCTCACCACGATGGCACCCAGCTGACACTGACGCTGGATCGCGGCGAGCATCTGCGCCATGAAAAAACCGGCAACTGGCTGTTCGCACAGTTTGATCACTTGAGCACTTCCACCGAGTTCTCGCCCAATGCCCCGGCGCTCGGCGCACGCGGTCGCAACGAGCGCGAGCTGACGCTGGATGAACTCCTGCGCGGCGGTGTAGCCAGCAAAGACGTGACCGCACCCAGCGGCACCAAGATCGCCGGCGAGTTGCAGGGGCGGCTGGCGCGCATCGTCTCGCTGCTGCTGCTGCCGTTGTTGGCCGTGCCGCTTGGCATGGCCGCCAAGCGCGGCGAGCGCACGGGCAGCATGATCGTCGCGGCGACACTCATGCTGCTGTTCCATCACACCCTGCAACTGGGTGAAAGCCTTGCGGAATCCGGCAAGCTGTCCGCACTGGTTGGCGTGTGGACGCCCACGCTAGTCTTCGCTGTACTCACCCTCTGGCTGTACAGCCAGAGTCTGGAACGCCCCGGGGACAATCCGGTATCGCGTCTGCTCTCGACACTCGATGGCTACACCCGCCGCATCGGCGATAGCCTGCGCCCGAACCGCAGAGCCCGGCTTGTAGAGCGCAACACACCAGATCGGCGTCGCTCCGTGCGCAAGCGCAAGAGTCCGGTCATCAGCCACTGGCTGTTCGGCCCACTGCCGCGCTATCTGCGTGGGCTGCTGACGATGCGTGTCGTCTCGGTGCTGCTGGCGCTCGGTGGGCTGTTGCAGATTCTCGACCTGCTCGAAGCCACCACCGAGATCATGGCTCGCGGGCAAGGCATGAGCGGCGTCGGCCGTTACATCAGCTTGCGGGCACCCACCTTGCTGCTGCAAGCCCTGCCACTGGCTGCGCTCATTGGTGCGGTATTCGCATTCACCACGCTCGCCAAACAACATGAGGTGGTGGCGATGCGCGCTGCGGGCCTGCCGTTCCGGCGTGTGGTGCTGCTGCTGTTGCCGACCGTGCTCGTCATCATGGCGGCACAGTGGCTGCTGGCCGAGAGGGTAGTGCCGAAGAGCCAGCGTGCACTCACCAGCTGGTGGGCCGCATTGCCACCACCCAAGGACGATACCCTCGACACCGACTTGCTCTGGTTCAAGAGCGGTGGTGTGGTGATCGGCGTCGCGCGCGCGCATCCAGACGGCCGTCTGCTCGAAAGCGTGCGCATCTTCCGCCGCGATGAAAAGGGCCATCTCCTCACCCGCACCACGGCGGCCAAAGCCATCTACACCGACCGGCAGTGGACACTCACTGATGCGGCCATCACCGATTTCGCCGCCGCCCAAACAGCGCCGGTGGTGCCGCAACTCGCCTGGGACACTGCATTGCGTCCGAGCGATGTGCAGCGAATCTCCGCCGCCGAGCCCTATGTTTCCGGTGGACTCGCTGCTGCGGTGTTGAGCGGTGACAGCAGCGGCATCAAGACACCCGCCTTTTATCGCACCCGTGTGCAGAAGGCGTTCGCCGATCCGGCGATGGCGTTTGTGATGCTGCTGCTCGCCACACCCGTCGCGGTTGCACTCACACGCGGTGCCAAGGGCACACCCATGCTGGTGTCGCTGACTTGCGGCCTGCTGTTCCTGCTGGTGCACGGCCTCTGCTCGGCACTTGGCGAGGCCGGTCTCATCACGCCATTTGCCGCTGCGTGGATCGCCCCCGTCAGCTTCGGCCTCCTGGGCTTCGATTTTCTCCTTCGCCTGGATCGACATCAATGACTTCACCGCTGCAACTCATCCCCGTCGAAGGCAAGGCCTTGATGCAACGTTTCATCCGCGTGCCAGCGCGGCTGGGCGCGCACGACCCGAACTGGGTCACACCGCTGGATGTGGAGCGTGCGGAATCCTTCTCACCCAAACACAACCCCTTGTTCGACCACACCGAAGTGCAGTTCTGGCTGGCAGTGAAGGATGGCCGCGACGTCGGCCGCATCAGCGCACAGATCGAAGCCAGCAATGTCGAGCGTGGCGACCTGACCGGCTACTTCGGCCTGATTGCGGCCGAAGATGATCCAGCCGTGTTCGCAGCCCTGTTTGCCACCGCCGAGGCTTGGCTGAAGGCACGTGGCATGAAGCAGGTGATCGGCCCCTTCAATCTCGGCATCAACGAAGAAGCCGGTCTTTTGGTCGATGGGTTCGATACCCCGCCGATGCTGCTGATGGGTCACGACCAGCCTTATGTCGGCAGCCGCGTCGAGGGCACAGGCTATGTGCGCGCCAAAGATATCTACGCTTACCTCAGCACCATCGCCGAGCCGTTGCCGCGTGCGGCCCAGGTGCTGCTCAAGCGCAAGCTGCCCAAGGGCCTGACCCTCCGCACGCTCAGCTTCAAGCAGTACCGCAAGGACATCAACGACATCACCGATATTTTCAACAACGCCTGGATGGACAACTGGCGCTTCGCACCACTCACGCCTGACGACACCAACCATCTCGCCAAGGCCTTGCGGCCCATCCTCGACCCGCGACTGGTCTGGCTCGCCGACATCGACGGCGAACCGGCTGCCTTCGGAGTCTGCCTGCCCAATCTCAACGAGGCGCTGGCGGGGCTGGATGGCAAGCTGCTGCCGCTCGGCTGGGCGAAGCTGCTGTATCGACTGAAAGTGAAAGGCGTGAAAACCTGCCGCGTGCCGCTGATGGGTGTGAAGCGCAAGTTCGCAGCGAGCTTTGCCGGTGCGGTGATGCCTTTCCTCATCATCGACGCCATGCGCCGCGAGGCGCTGAAGCTGGGCTACGAGAAAGTCGAACTGAGCTGGGTGCTGGAAGACAATCTGCCCATGCGTCACTTCTGCGAAAACTTTGGCGCCAAGCCCTACAAGACCTACCGCCTCTACGAGAAAGCGCTGTCGTGATTAGGGCGTGCCATCAGTTGCCTGATCGCAGTGTTGCGAGTCAAAACCGCGCAGTGCGAGGCGTGAGGCGACGCGAAGGCCTGCCGCCTTCGCTAGCCTCACAACGAAGCAATGCGCGGTTTTGGCCGCAACCCTGCGGGGCCGGACTGTTTTGGCACACCGCTGCGTTGGCAAGTGAGAGCAATAGAACCACTATTGCCCTCACTTGCCGCCTTGCGCTGTGCCAAAACAGCCTTCGGCCGCTGCGACCAGGCAACTGATGACACGCCCTAACCTCACCGCCCTGATTCTTGCCGGCAGTCGTGGCCCTGGTGATCCCATGGCGGTGGCGACTGGCGTCGAGCACAAGGCGCTGATCCCGGTCGGTGGCACACCCATGTTGCTGCGAGTGATTGCTGCCCTGGCCGCGACACCGGAAGTCGGCAGACTCGCCGTCTGCATCGAAGCGCCTGATCTGGTGCGCGCCCTGCCAGGCCTCGATGCCGCCTGCGATGGCAAGCCGCTGGAGTTTCTGGATGCGCAAGGCAGCCCCAGCCGCAGCGTAAGTGCTGCCCTCAAGCGCTACGGCACGCCGCTCGTCGTCACCACCGCCGACCATGCGCTGCTGCAGGCCGAATGGGTGAGCTATTTCCTGCAGCACCAGCCAGCGGGTGCGGATGTCACTGTGGCCCTCGCTCGCAGCGACGTGGTGATGGCCGCAGCACCCGGTACCCAGCGCACCTTCCTGCGTTTTGCCGATGGCCATTTTTCCGGCTGCAACCTGTTCTATTTCGTCACACCTCGCGCCGCTGCGCTCGCCACGCTGTGGGTGCAGGTGGAGGCACTGCGCAAGCAGCCCCTGAAGATGTTGGGGCTGTTGGGATACGGCTATGCGCTTCGGTATCGGTTTGGCTGGCTGAAGATCAGCGCGGCCTTGGCGCGGCTGGGCGTGTTGGCCGGGGGCGTGCGCGCCGCCATCGTCGAGATGCCGTTCGGGCGAGCGGCGATTGATGTGGACAAGATGGCGGATCTGGAGCTGGTGGAGCGGTTGCTGAAGGCCGACCATTAAGAGCAACCCGGGTTTAAGGGCATCCCTATGACTCTGTCATCCCCGCCAGCGCGGGGATGCCGCTAATTCGTAGCCCTTAAACCAAAGATGCCCTAAGGCACGAGCCAGCTTCCATTCATCTGCGACGCAAACACTCCCTATGCACTCACGCTACGGAGAACCAGCATGTCTTTTGCGCTCTACCTCATCGGCTTCATCGTGTTCATCAGCGGACTTGCCTACGGTGCCGTCCTGCTCAACGTGCAGGCCCAGTGGATCGCGGTCGGTGCCATTGTGTTGGTGGGTATCGGCCTGCTCACAGGCGTCAAGGCCACTCGCCAGAAAGATCCGCCCGCATGATTTGTTGTTGAACATGGGGACTGCGCTCAAAAGCTTTCGCCTTTTGAGCGCAGCCCCCAAGGCATCACTCTCGACATCGCATTTGCCTATGACAAATGCTTGCGGCATGTTGCGGCGCTGACCCGCCAGCCTTCCAGCATGCCGCCATGAACCTGCCCGCCAAGTACACCCGCACCGCGATGCTGCTGCACTGGCTGATCGCGCTGCTCATCTTCGTCAACCTCGTGCTGGCCTTCATCACCGAGCAGATTCCGGAAGACTGGATCAGGCCCGCCATCAACACCCACAAGTCCATCGGCATCACCGTGCTCGGCCTGGTGCTGATGCGCCTCTTGTGGCGGCTCACGCACCAGCCGCCGCCGCTGCCCGACAGCTATCCGCGCTGGGAGCGTGTCACAGCCCAAACCGCCCATTGGCTGTTCTACGTGCTGATGCTGGCGATGCCGCTCACCGGCTGGCTGCATGACTCGGCGTGGAAGGCCGCACCGGAAGTGAAGATGTACTGGTTCGGCCTGTTCGAGTGGCCGCGCTTCGGCTTCATCATGGCACTCGAGCCGGTATTGAAGGAGCGCCTGCATGGCCAGTTGGGCGACATCCACGAATATCTGGGCTACACCCTGATCGGACTCTGGGTACTGCACGTTGGTGCCGCACTCAAGCACCAGTTCATCGACAAGCACCAGGAGCTGCAGCGGATGCTGCCCTGAGACCTCGCTACTTCCAACCCGCCACCAGCGCGGTATTGCTCTCGACATCGGCGAGAAAATCCATCTCGCCCCAGCCCAGGCCTTCGATGGAAACCGTGCCCACCTCGCCGGTCGCCTTGGCGATGCGGTCGATCACCGAGAGATACCAGAGCTTGAGACCCTCGGGCGTGCGCATGATGCGCTCCACCTCGGCCACGAAGCGCTGCGCGCCTTCGGGTGTAAAGCGCAGGAAGCCGATCGACTCGCCGTCCACTTCCGCCAGCGGCAGCGTCTTGCCGATGGCGCGCAAGAGGCCGTTCTCGGTGCGCACCTTCATGTCGTCGGTGTCGTATTCACTTTTACGATCAATGGTTACGGTGATGGGCTGCACGCTCGCGGCCAGCAGTCTCTGGACGATGGCCGGCTCGATCAGCGTGTCGCCGTTCAAGATCAGGCAGTCGCCCTGCAAGACCTCGCGCGCCACCCAGCAACTGCCGAGGTTGTCGGCCACTTCGAAGAAGGGGTTGTAGATCGTCTGCACGCTCATGTTGTGCGGCGCCTTGTCAGCGATCTCGCGCTCCACCTGCTCGGCCCCGTAGCCGATCAGCACCGTCGCCTCGCGCACGCCGGCGGTGGCGAGGCTCCAGAGCTGCCATTCCAGCAGCGAACGGCCGCAGAGCTCGATCAGGCACTTGGGGCGGCTGGCCGTGAGCGGCAGAAGGCGGCGGCCTTGGCCGGCACTCAGGATGAGGGTTTTCATGACGGAAGATCGTTGCAACAGCGTGAGGCGCGCGATGATGCCAGATGGCACCAAGCGCTGCCCTCAAGCCGCTGGCAGATCGTGTCTCAGTTGGAACATATAACGGCGCATTCAAATAGCAGAGTCATTCCCGCGTGCGCGCGAATGACAACTTCAAATTGAGACGCCACCCATCTGCGGCAGCGCACGCTCGATGAGCGTGGCGAAGGCGGTTTCTGCCGGCAGCGTGCCGTAGACCAAACCCTGCGCGCCGCCGAGGCGCGTGGCGCAAAAGGTTTGCGCCACCACCGGATTGCCACCCTTGAGCAGGATGGCCGCTTGCAGGGCCAGCGCCATGCGTTCCACCACCCGACGCGCGCGCACTTCCAGCGTCGCGGTGTCTTCAAAAGCCTGTGCGAGCCAGCCCAGCTCGCGGTCGAACTCGGCGTTGAGGCCGCGTGCGGCGCTCAGCTCCATGAAAAACGCCTGCCGCGTCTCCGGCTCGCGCGACAGCGCGCGCAGCACATCCAGACACTGGATGTTGCCGCTGCCCTCCCAGATGGAATTGAGTGGCGCCTGCCGATACAGGCGTGGCAGCGGGCTCTCCTCCACATAGCCCGCGCCGCCGAGGCATTCCTGCGCCTCGTTGACGAAGGCCGGTGCCCGCTTGCACACCCAGTACTTGCCGATGGCGGTGGCGAGCCGCGCCATCGCCGCCTCGTGCGGATCGCGAGCGCTGGCATCCACCGCACGCGCGACGCGGAAAGTGAGCGCGGTCGCCGCCTCCGACTCCAGTGCTAAGTCCGCCAGCACGTTGCGCATCAAGGGTTGGTCGATAAGCTTCTTGCCGAAGGCCGCGCGGTGCTGCGTGTGGTGCAGCGCCTGCACCAGCGCCTGCCGCATCAGCGAGGCGGAGCCAATCATGCAATCGAGCCGCGTGAGCGCGACCATTTCGAGAATGGTGGCGACGCCGCGGCCCTCCGGCCCCACGCGCTCGGCCCAGGCGCCCTGAAACTCGACCTCGGAGGAGGCATTGCTCCAGTCGCCCAGCTTGTCCTTGAGGCGCTGGATGCGGATGGCGTTGCGCGTGCCGTCCGGCTTCATCTTGGGGGCAAGAAAGCAGGTGATGCCGGCCTCCGTATACGCCAGCACCAGCCAGGCGTCGCACATGGGCGCGGAGAAGAACCACTTGTGGCCGACGATCTCGTACGTCCCGTCTGCTTGCAGATAAGCCTTGGTCGTATTGGCGCGCACGTCCGAGCCGCCCTGCTTCTCGGTCATGCCCATGCCGACGGTGAGCGTGGTCTTGGTGAGCGCGGGCTTCACCAGCGGGTCGTAGTCCGCGCCCGCGACGCGCTGCACCCAGGCTTTGGCCAGTGTCGGCTCGTGCTGGAGTGCGGCGACGCAGGCATAGGTCATGGTCAGCGGGCAGCTCGTGCCCTGATCTGCCTGGTTGTGCAGATAGGCCAGCCCCGCCCGCGCCACGTGCGCACCTGTCTTGCCCGCATGGCGCCAGGCGTAGCCCGCCACCCCGTGCGCAATGCCGAGCGCCATGATGCGGTGATAGGCCGGGTGAAACTCCACCTCGTCCAGCCGGTGCCCGTAGCGGTCGAAGAGCTTCAGCTTGGGCTTGTTCTCGTTGGCCGATGCGCCCAGCTCCATCAGCTCGCCGCCGGCGATAGCGCCATAGGCCAGCAAATCCGCCTCACCCCAGCCGCCGCCCTCGCGCGCGACCGCCTCGCGTAGCGCGACGTCGCTGGCGTAGAGGTTCAAGTCGCGCAGCGGCGGGGCTTGGTTGTCTACGGTGTGGGTGAGGAATTGGGTGGCGACGGTCATGGCAATAAAAACACGAAATCCGGAAGCCGATGGTAGCTCCATATATTCCTAGCTTCGTCACGATTCCATCAGCCAACTCCCACACGGGAAGTTTAGATTTTTCCCACAAAGTTTGTGGATTTATTGACTTTTATAATGTCACTTTGTTAGACTTTTTTTATGTCTAATAAGGAGGTCAACGATGTCTCAATTTAAGGCGCGTCTCACAGTGGTTTTGAAGGCCGACGATGTCGTTGTTGCTGAGTCCGAGAATTCGGTGCTCTGGCAGCAAGTACTTAGCGCCATAAACGGTGGCGCAATGGAGACACCGTCTCCAAGTCCGCCGCCCATCTCAACAGCTGCTACGAATCTGATTCCCGTCGTAACCTCAAACAAGAGCGGCATGGCGCTACAACAGTTTGCTACGAAAGTCGGAGCGAGCCTCGATGCAGTTGTGGGTGCCTGCGATCCGAAAACTTCGGAGCCTTTGCTTCACCTCGATATGCATGCTTGGTCTGCCGTTAAACAGCAACTGCCGGAAAGAGGATCAAGAGCCCTCAGCCCCATCGCCGTTGCAGGAACATTGCTTGTTGTCTGGTGTAAAGAGGCGGGCTTGGCGACGCCAACTCAGAGTCAAGCGCAAAAAGTTCTCGCAACAATTGACCTGAATGACAAAAATCCAAGTCGCGGCATCCGCTCTTCACCTTGGTTGCAAGCTCGTCATGGAGGGCAAATCGTTCTAAATCCCGCACAAATTCAAAAGGCACTTCTTCTTGTTAAGTGCTTCTGCACGCAGGATTGGAAGGCTTGGAATTCTTCGGAAGAGTAGTAACCAATGGCAAGCCCGCGCGAATTTCTTTTAGCTACAGCGAGTGATCATTCCTCTGCCCTCGAACGCGCTTTAGGACTGCTATATATCGTCGGCGCCGACGATCCGAGCGTTGGCATGACGGCGCGCCAAATTTGCGACTGCTTCTTTGAAGTTGGCCACGCTCGTCAAAATGTTTCAAGGCTCGATGCTGCTTTGCATCGAGATAGGCGAACCATCAGAGCGGGGATCAACGAATGGCGTTTATCGGCTAAAGCTCGTCTCGACTTAGCTGAAACATTTTCGTTCGTGGCAAAACCTAAAGCTCTTCCTGATATTGATTCAGTCTTGCCTCACGGCATATTTGACCGCCGTCGTGGATACATCAATCGGGTCGTGCAACAACTCAATCAGTCTTACGACTTGGGATTGTTTGATTGCACCGCTGTGATGTGTCGACGCCTTCTTGAAACACTGATCATTGAGGTTTATGAAAGATCCGGCAGAGCCGACGAACTCCACGGCTCCGATGGTCATTTCATGATGTTGAGTGGACTATTGACCGTTCTTGAAAAAGACAAAACGATAAATTTCAGTCGGAATGGCCAGAAAGGATTAAAGGACTTCAAATCGCTTGGCGACCTGTCCGCCCACAGTCGGCGCTTCAACGCACAGAAGAGCGATATAGATCGCATCCGTGATGGATTGCGTGTGGCAACCGAGGAATTGCTACACCTTGCCCACCTGCACAGCTCAGTCGCGAGTCAATAGCGATAGTGATGCGTGTGTTGACTGCCTGCCGTGTGAATCGCAGATTAAAAATCCTTGCGCCCAGCCCTTGATCTCCCTCGAAAGCCGATAATCGCGGCCCATTCATTGCGATCTGAACTAGTCCACGATGGCTTTGTTGCTGCCACTGCCTTCCTCGTCTGCTGACTCTGTGAACGTCCGCTCTCTCCCGGCCAGCGCCCTAGCGCTGGCCGTCGCCAGCAAAGTGCAGCACCACGCTGGCCTCGTGGTGGCGGTGGCTGGCGACGAGCAGCAGGCCTATCGGCTGGAGGCAGAGCTGCGCTTCTTTCTCGGCAGCGATGCGGGCGAGTGGCCGGTGGTGCATTTGCAGGACACCGAAACCCTGCCCTTCGACCCGTTCTCGCCGCATCAGGAAATCCTCTCGGAGCGCCTCGCCGCCCTGCACCGCCTGCCGGACACGCATCGTGGCGCGCTGATCGTCACCGCCGATGCGCTGCTGCAGCGCCTGCCGCCGGTGGCTTGGTTGCAGGGCCGCACGTTCTTTTTGAAACAGGGGCAGAAGCTCGATGCGATCAGCCTGCGCGAGCGGCTGGTGGCGGCGGGCTACGCGAGCGTGTCGCAGGTGCAGAGCCAGGGTGAGTTCGCACTGCGCGGCTCGCTGCTCGATCTCTTCCCGATGGGTTCGCCTGAGGCCTTCCGCTTCGATTTATTCGACGACGAGATCGAGTCGATCAAGCGCTTCGACCCCGACACCCAGCGCTCGCAAGACACGGTGAAGGAAGTGCGGCTGTTGCCCGCACGCGAGTTCCCGACCGACCGCGAAGGCATCGAGACTTTTCGCCGCAACTACCGCGAGTACTTCCCCGGCGATCTGACGCGCTCGCGCATCTACGCGGAGGTGAGCAAGGCGCTGATGCCGGGCGGCATCGAGGCCTATCTGCCGCTGTTCTTCCCGCAGCGCGAAACAGCCGTGCTGGCCGACTACCTGCCGCGCGACAGCCTCTGGCTGGCGCTGGATGACCTCGACGCCAAGCTCGCGGCCGACTGGCAGCAGATCGAGGAGCGGCGCGACCGCTACGACGGCAATCTCGAACGGCCGTTGATGGCGGCGGCGGATGTATTCCTGACGCCCGCGCAGGCCAGCGAGCAGCTGGCGCGCTTCCCCTTGCGGCGCGTGGGGGTGGCGGCTGGCGAGGCAATGCCGGTGCAGGCGCTGACTGGCGGGGCGGATGAGGTGAAGGCGCTGCTCTCCAATGCTTCGTCATTCCCGCGGAAGCGGGAATCCAGTGCCGACACTGAGCACTCCGCCGCTCTGGATTCCCGCGTTCGCGGGAATGACAAGCAAGAGGGGCGCGGGAATGACAGTGGTGAGGGGCGGTTTCTGTTTCTTGCGGAGTCCGCAGGCCGTCGCGAAGCGGTGGTGCAATGGCTAAAGCCGCTCGGGCTGATTCCGCGCGTATACGAATCCTTTGCGGCATTCATGGCCGATGGCGCGAGAGTCGGCGTCACGCTGGGGCCGGTGCAGGACAGCTTGCTGGTGCCGGCACTCGGCATCGCGCTGATTGCCGAAGCGCAGCTGTTTGGCCTCACCGCGCCGCAACAGCAGTTGAAGCGCCGTGCGAAGGCGCGCGACCCCGAGACGATCCTGCGCGATCTATCGAGCCTGGTGGTCGGCTCGCCGGTAGTGCATGTCGAGCACGGTGTCGGGCGCTATCGCGGACTGATCACGCTTGATTCGGGTGGTGTGACCAACGAATACCTTGTGCTCGAGTATTCGGATGGCGACAAGCTCTACGTGCCGGTCGGCTCGCTGGCGCAGATTCATCGCTACACCGGCAGCGAGGCCGAGGCCGCCCCGCTACATTCGCTCGGCAACGAGCGTTGGGAGAAGGCGCAGAAGAAAGCGCGCGAGAAGGCGCATGACGTCGCTGCCGAGTTGCTGAAAATTCAGGCGCGGCGCTCGGCCAAGCCCGGACTCAAGCTTGATCTCGACAGCGTCGACTACGAGCGCTTCGTCGCGGCCTTTCCCTTCACCACCACCCCCGACCAGCAGACCGCCATCGACGCGGTGCTGGCCGATCTGCAGCTCGAAAAGCCGATGGACCGCGTCATCTGTGGCGATGTCGGCTTCGGCAAGACCGAGGTCGCCTTGCGCGCGACGTTTGCGGTGGCGCGTGCGGGCCGGCAGGTCTGCGTGCTCGCGCCCACGACACTGCTCGCCGAGCAGCACGCCAAAAACTTCAGTGATCGTTTCGCCGACTGGCCGATCCGCGTTGCAGCCCTGTCTCGTTTAAGAACGACCAAGGAGCAGAACGCCGCGCTCAAGGAGCTGGAAGAAGGCAAGCTCGATGTGGTCATCGGCACCCATCGCCTCTTGCAGCCCGACATCAAGTTCAAGGATTTGGGCCTGGTGGTGGTCGACGAGGAACATCGCTTCGGCGTGCGCCACAAGGAGCGGCTGAAAAATCTGCGTGCGGAAGTTGATCTGCTCACGCTCACCGCCACGCCGATCCCGCGCACGCTCAACATGAGCCTCGCGGGCCTGCGCGACATGAGCATCATCGCCACCCCGCCGCCCTCGCGGCAGGCGATCAAAACCACCGTTGCGGAGTGGGACAACGGCCTCGTCTACGAAGCCTGCCTGCGCGAGCTGAAACGCGGCGGGCAGATCTATTTCATGCACAACGAGGTGCGCGACATCGAGCTGTTCGCCGACAACATCCAGAAGCTGGTGCCAGAGGGCAGAGTGCGCTTTGCACATGGCCAGATGCGGGAGCGGGAGCTGGAGCAGGTGATGCTCGACTTCTATCACAACCGCTTCAATATCCTGGTCTGCACGACCATCATCGAGTCCGGCATCGACGTGCCGAGTGCCAACACCATCCTCATCGACCGTGCCGACATGCTGGGCCTCGCACAGCTGCATCAGCTGCGCGGCCGCGTCGGCCGCAGCCATCACCGCGCCTACGCCTACATGCTGGTGCCCTCCAAACGCGCGCTGACGCCCGATGCACAGAAGCGCCTCGATGCAATTGAAAATCTCGGCGAGCTGGGTAGCGGCTTCGCACTCGCCACCCACGATCTGGAGATTCGCGGCGCGGGCGAGCTGCTCGGCGACGAGCAGACCGGTCAGATCGAGGAGGTTGGCTTCACGCTGTACAGCGAGCTGCTCGCCCGCGCCGTGCGCGCGATCCAGAAGGGCAAGCTCGATGACGAGCCGTTTGGCCACAGTGCTTGCGAGGTGGACTTGAGTGCCTCGGCGCTGATCCCATCCGAATATGTCGATGACATCGCCACCCGCCTCACGCTCTACAAGCGCGTTTCCGAGGCCAAGAGCGAGGAAGCCCTGCGAGAGCTGCAAGTCGAGTTCATCGACCGCTTCGGCCTGCTGCCGCAGCAGGTGGAGCGGCTGTTCGACCAGGCCCGCCTGCGTTCGATGGCCGAGCCACTCGGCATGGTCAAGCTGCGCGCCCACGCCAAAGGTGCCGTGCTGGAGTTTGGAAGCAATCCAAAGATCGACTCGATGAAACTCATCAAGCTCATGCAGGCACAGCCCAAGGTCTACAAGCTCGAAGGCCAGAAGAAACTGCACATCACGGCCGAGATGCCGACGGTCGAAGACCGGGTGGAAAGCCTGGGCAAGCTGCTCGGCGCACTGGCCGGATGAACCGGCTCGCCATCGCCCTGCTGCTGGTGCTGCCCGGCCTTGCGATGGCGGAGCGCCTGCGCGTGGATGTGCTGATCTTTCTCAACCCACCC
>JAKFXK010000114.1 GCA_021731445.1 Nevskiaceae bacterium
TGAAGACCCAGCTCGACACCCGCCAGCGCGATTACGTGCAGAAGATCGACCGCGCCGCCAACAACCTGCTCGGCATCATCAACGACATCCTCGACTTCTCGAAGATCGAGGCCGGCAAGCTGGCGATGGAGGACGTCGAGTTCGATCTCACCGAAGTGCTCGACAACCTCGTCCACCTCTGCGGCGTAAAAGCGCAGGCCAAGGGTCTGGATTTTCATCTCAAGGCGGCGCGCGATCTGCCGCGCGCACTGGTGGGCGACCCGCTGCGGCTGGGCCAGATCCTCATCAACTTCGCAAACAACTCCGTCAAGTTCACCGAGCGCGGCCGGGTGCTGGTAGAGGCCAGCGTCATCGAGTCCGGTGAGGACTGGGTGTGCTTGCGCTTCGCGGTGAGCGATACCGGCATCGGCATGACACCGCAGCAGGTCGGCAAGATGTTCCAGAGTTTTAGCCAGGCCGATGCGAGCACCACCCGTAAGTACGGCGGCACGGGCTTAGGGCTAGCCATCGCCAAGCAGCTGGCAGAGCTGATGGGCGGCACGGTCGGTGTGGAGAGCGAGCCGGGCTTAGGATCAACCTTCTGGGCCACGGCGCGCTTCGGCTACGCCCAGCAGCTCAAGCCGCGCATCCAGTCCGATGAATCCATCATCGGCATGCCGGTGCTGCTGGTGGACGACGACGCCCAATCGCGCGAGGTCTATTCCGGTTATCTCGAAACCTTCGGCTGCCAGGTGACGGCGGTGGACTCCGGCCCGGCCGCACTCTCGGCGCTCGCGGAAAACGCGGCGCGCCTGGTGGTGCTCGACTGGCATCGGGAAGGCACAGACGGCTTCTACCTGTTCGAGCGCCTGCGTGGCGCAGCACTTGCCGTGGTACCGAAGACCATCATGATCGCCAACGCCCCAGATGCCGAGCATCGCGCCCGCGCGGCGGGGCTGGATGGCTTTCTGCTGAAACCCCTTTCGCCTTCCACCCTGTTCGATTGCATCGTCGGCTTGTTTGGGCCTGCCGCCATCAAGGGCGTGGCCGACAGCGATGTCAGCGCCCGCGCCCGCGCGCACCTCGCCGGCGCGCGCATCCTGCTGGCCGAGGACAACGAGATCAACCAGCAGGTGGCGCAGGGCATTCTCGAAGACATCGGCATCACGCTGCACATCGCGCCCAACGGCCTGGAGGCAATCCGCATGATGCGGGTCGGCTTTGCCACCCGCGCCCGCTACGAGGCGGTGCTGATGGACATGCAGATGCCGGAGATGGATGGCCTCACCGCCACGCGCGAACTGCGCAAGGACAGCCGCTGCATGGGCCTGCCGATCATCGCGATGACCGCCAACGCGATGGCGGGCGACCGCGAAGCCTGCCTCAACGCCGGCATGAACGACCACGTCGCCAAGCCCTTCAATGTCGATCACCTCTACAACACGCTGATGAAATGGCTGCCACCGCGCGAGCCGGGTACGGTGGCTGCCGTCGCCGCACCGGTGGTGGCCGGGGCTGCGGGCGAGATTCCGCAGCTGCCGGGCGTGGATACCACAACGGGTCTCTCACAGACCGGCGGCAAGCCGGCACGTTATCTGGACATGCTGAAACGCTTCTGCAAAGACCAGGCGGATGCGCCGCAGCAGATCGAAGCCGCGATGGGTGCCGGCAATCAGGAACTCGCCGCGCGCCTCGCCCATACCTTGCGCGGCAGCGCAGGCACGCTCGGCGCAGCCGGCGTGCAGGGCATCGCGGCCGAACTGGAACTGGCACTGAAGAACCCATTGCATGGTGGCGCTGGCGACGGTCTGTGGCGGCGACTGCTCGGCGAAACGCAGGCTCAACTCAGCCCCCTCATTGCCGCGCTTGCCGGGCACTTCGCCATCGCAGCACTGCCGCAAGGTCCGGCGGCAATGGCAGACCCAACACCGCTGCCGCATATCGACCCTTCCCTGCTCGACACCTTGGCGCAGCAAATCGACAGTTATGATTCGCAGGCCAGCGAAACCGTGGCGCATCTGCGCGAGTTACTGGACAGCCAGGCCCCCGCTGCGCTGTTGCAACTGGACGAACATCTGATGAACTTTGCTTTCGAGGACGCTGGCAGCCTGCTGCCCGCGCTGCGGACACTTTTGAGAGCTGCCGCATGAGGCCTGACACCATGAGCACCCCTGCCAAGCCCACCGTGCTGGTGGTGGACGACACCGCGCTGAACCTGCAGGTGGCGACCGGCATCCTGCGCGAGCGCCACACCGCACTCGCCGCCACCGACGGCCAGAAGGCGCTCGACATCGTCGCCAAGCGACCCGACATCCAGCTCATCCTGCTCGACATCATGATGCCGGGCATGGATGGCTACGAGGTCTGCCGACACCTCAAGGCCGACCCCGTGACGGCGCGCATCCCGGTGATCTTTCTGACCGCGCTCAACTCCACAGAGGATGAGAGGAAGGGCTTCGAGGCGGGCGCGGTGGACTTCATCAACAAGCCCTTTCAGCCGGAGACTCTGCTGGCCCGCGTGCGCACGCATCTCGCGCTGTACGCGCAGGAGCGGCACCTGGATGGCCTCGTGCGCGAGCGCACCGCCGCACTCGAAGCGAAGACGGTGGAACTCGAATCGACCCGCCTGCAAGTCATCCGCCAGCTGGGGCGCGCAGCGGAGTTCAAGGACGACGACACCGGCACCCATGTCATCCGCATGAGCCACTACTCGCGCCTGCTGGCGGAAGCGGCCGGGCTTTCCAGCGACCGCGTGGACCTGATCTACAAGGCCAGCCCCATGCACGACATCGGCAAGCTCGGCATCGCCGACTCCATCCTGAAAAAGCCCGGCAAGCTCACCGATGAGGAGTTCGCTGCCATGCAGAAGCATCCGGCGATTGGCGCGGGCATCATTGGCCGGCAAGGCTCGGAGCTACTCGAAGTCGCCCGCGTGGTGGCACTCACCCATCACGAAAAATGGAACGGCCGTGGCTACCCGCGCGGCAAGGTGGGCGAGGACATCCCCATCGAGGGCCGCATCGTCGCCATCGCCGATGTCTTCGACGCGCTCACTTCGACACGCCCCTATAAACCCGCGTGGACGATCGAGCGCACGCTGGAAGTGATGACCAAGGATGCCGGCACGCACTTCGACCCCAGCCTGATCCCGGTTTTTTTCGAGCGGCTGCCAGACATCCTCGCGGTGAAGCAGCAGTACGGGGAAGAGAGCGTGGCCCCGGTGCCGGAGGCGAAGCTGACAGCCGTGGATGTGACGGGATAGCGCACTTTTGGTTTAAGTGCATACCTCTCAATCCGTCATACCGGCGAAAGCCGGTATCCAGTCCTTCAAGTCGAGCAAATGTTGCAAAGACTGGATTCCGGCTTTCGCCGGAATGACGGAATGAGATAGAGGTTTCCACTTAAACCGAGAACGCTCTTGCGCGGGTTCTTTCCGCACCCTACTCCCGTATCAAAGCCTCGACCCGCTGCAACCACGCACCGGGCCGGGCCAGCAATGCCAGTGGCAGGCGGCGGCGCACCACATCCTGCACAGTCCGCGCGCCTTCCTCACGTACGGCGTGAACCACTTCGGCTTCGATGAAGGGCGCGTCGTCCACGAGGCGGGCTGCCCATGCGGGCTGCTCGTCCAGCAGGGCGGTGATGGCTGCGATGCGCGTGCCGTGCCTGAGGGTGAGCGACTCGGCGATGTCGGCGGCCAAACCGCGCCGCTCAAGCCCCGCCACGGCCTCGGTCTGCCAGCCCGTGAAGTCGCCGAGCATCACCGAGCCTTCGCGCGTACCCACCGGCGCACCGGGCAGCGGATAGCGGTGCGTCAGGCTCACCGGGCCGGGCTTTTCGAGCATGGCGTAGACGGCATCGATCACCTCCGCCGCATCACAGCGCGCGGTGGTGTATTTGCCGCCGATGGGCCAGATGAAACCCGGCTTGGGTGTGGTGACGACGAACTCGCGGGTCTGTGCAGAGAGGCTATCCGCATCCTCCGCCTGCAGCGTGCGCGCACCGGCGAAGCCGGCGATCACATCGGCATCGGTCCAGCCCAGACCCGGCAGCAGGGCACGCACGGCCTCCAGCAGATAGCTCTGCTCAGCCGCTGTGACCTCTGCCTCTGAGACATCGGCGATGCTCGACTCCGTGGTGCCGAGCAGCGTGCGGCCATACCAGGGGATGACGAAAAACACCCGGCCATCCTGTGGCGCCGTGAGCAGAAAGGCATCCTGCAAACCGGGGATGCGCGGCAGCACCAGATGGATCCCCTTGACCAGCTTGACGGCCGGCGTCGCCTCGCCCATTGCCGAGGCCGTGAGCGCGCGCGCCCAAGGCCCGGCCGTGTTGAGGGTGACATCGGCGCTGATCTGAAAGCCCTCGCCGCCCACCAGATTGCGCACGCAGGCGCCGGTGATGCGGCCTTGCGCTTCCAGTAACGACTCCGCCGCGATGCCGGTCGCACAGACCGCGCCATGCACCTGTGCTGCCGCCACCACGATCATGGTCATGCGGGCATCGTCCTCCTGGCAGTCGCCATAACGCAGCCCGCCTCTGAGGCCTTCGCCAGCGAGATAGGGGTGCTCGTGCAACAGGGCCTCGCGCGAGAACGATTTGTGGCGCGGCACCGGCTGCTTGCCGGTGGCGAGAAAGTCATAGAGCGTCAGCCCCGCCAGCAGCTGCAGGCGGCCGACGCGCGAGTGTTTCCACACCGGCAGCTTGAAATTGAGCGGCCGCACCAGATGCGGCGCGATCTCGCTCAGCACCCGCCGCTCCTTCAAGGCCAGGCTGACCAAGCCGAACTCGAAATGCTCGAGATAACGCAGACCGCCGTGGATGAGCTTGGAGGACGACTGCGAAGTGCCACAACCCCAGTCGGTTTTCTCGATCAGCGCCACCGAAAGCCCACGCAGCGCCGCGTCGTAGGCGCACCAGGCGCCGTAGATGCCGCCACCGATCACTAGCACATCGAAGCGGTGGTTTTTCAGGTCATCGACGTTGCGTAGCAGCGGAAAGGCGTTGGGCATGTTCGGTTGCTATTGGATCGGCTGGTTCTGCCAGTCTCGACTGGTGTGCCACAGCCTGAGTATTTGGAGTGAATCGCTCAACAATCGATAGAAGATGAGATACCGAGTGCGTGACCGGCCATTCGCGGGTGCCTGCGACAGGCCAACACGGCCCATCATGGGCTGTTGCAAGATTCGTATAGAAAAAAACCGCCGGGGTTGCCGGCGGCTTTTTTTGATCGCCAAACCCCTCAAGGCGTGAAGCGCACCGTGGCGGCATTCACCAGCACGCGCGTCTCGACGTTGGTGGGGTTGCGACCGACATCGGATGCGACCTGGTTTGCGCCAGAGAACGTCAGCCCCGCTGCCGCACCGGCAAGATTGACCCGGTAGAGCGTCGAGTAGGCGTTCGCATCCAGCTTGAGCACGCCCACACAATAACCATTGTCACCGCCCAGGCAGTCGAAACCGCCGTTGCTGGCGATGTTGAACGAGAGCGGCTTGATGTCGAACAGCTGACCATCATTGGGTGTGACCTTGCCCTGCCGCATCAGCGAATCGTTGGCACCGTCCAGCGCGAACAGCTGGGTGGTGAGGGCACCCGCATAGCTGTTGGTGTAGGCCGCAGAGCCGATAGCCGGCACCGGCGTCTGGTTGATCGCCGTGCGATTAGTCACCATCAGGGTGGTGAGATCGACATCGACGTTCAGCCCGGTATTGCTGGTGACACGCAAGGCACCACCGGTGGCCGGGTTGATGTCCACGCCGAACTGGGTCCCGGTCAGCACGAAGTCATCTCCCTGCATGGTCATGTTGCCGGCAGGCGAAACCGTCGCCATGCGGGTTTGCACATCCAGTGTGTACACCTTGCCAACCCCGGTGGCATTGACACGGGTGACGACGAAAAGGGTATTGGGCGTCGTACCGGCAGCGCGGAAGTCCATGCCCACCACGGTCTCGCCTGTACCGAAGCCAGTGGTGGCCTGCGGGTTAGTGATGAGCGGACTCGGTGTGGTGCGGTTGAACGAGAAGATCTGGTTGCTGCTGGTGAGGCCAAACAAGTCGTTGCTTCCGGCGGTGCTGGCCGCCAGCGCGACGATATTCGTCAGCTGGCCAGTGGTACCCACCATGCCGCGCAGTGTGGCGGCACCAGTGCTGAGGGTGAGGGCGTAGAGCTTGACGGCGTTATCAGCTGCATCGGTTCCCACAAAATAAGCCTCGCTGCTGCCGATGATGTCAAAGCCATTCACTTCGCCCACATCGACACCCAAGGGTCCTACCTGCGTCAGCCGTCCCGGTGTGCCCCCGGTGTTTGGGTTGGCGATGGTGAACAGGCGATCGTTGGCCGAATCAAGTCCGTAGAGCATGGAGTCGCTGTTGAATGCCGTTCCGGCAATGGCAAATGACGGCCGGCCGACAGTGGTATCGGTGAACGTGGCACCGGTCTCGACATTGACCCTGAGGTTGACGTTGTTGCTGCCGACGATGCGCAGGCGATCCACCACGGGGTTGAAGTCCACCGCATAGAAGTTGGTCGCCGCTGCCGGCAGCAGGGCGGACGTATAGGGGGCGTTGCCGTCCGCCGTATCGCTGACGTCGGGACTTAAGGTGGACAACTCGGTGACGGTGCCGGCGGCCGGTGCTCCGGCTCCGCCGAGGCTGATGCTGTAGAGCTTGGCCTCGCTGGCATCGAGGCCGAGTGCTACGAGATCACCGTTCTGCGGACGGAAGTCCATGCCCAGCAGCGTCACACCGGTGCCGAGCGTGAAGCCGGACTTGAGGATGGTGTAGTTGTTGGGGTTGCTGTGAGTGAAGCTGATCAGGCAGCGGGCCGTGGTAGTGCAGGCGTTGGTGCTGCCTGTAATGCCCGTCACCTCGGCGATGACCTGGGGCTCTTTCTGCGTCCTGAGGCTGATACCGCGATAGGTTTCGCCGGCTGGCAGGGCGGTGCTGCCGGTGGCTGCACCGCTGACGAGATTGACGCTGAACAGCTTGGCCGTGCCGCCCTCGGTCATCGACAGCAGTCCCTCGTTGTTGACGGCATTGATGTCGAAGCCGAGCGGAGCCGTGACCGTGGTCAGGCCCAGCGATCCCACCGCAGCCTGCGTGCCGTCACTGGCTGGATCCTGCCGGTTGAGCATGCGGGTGTTGGAGTCGAGCGTGTAGAGCGTGGTGCTGGCGGTGTTCACGAACGCATTCGTGTAGGCCGCAGCGACGATCACGGCACCGGCCGGGTTGATCGTGGCCTCGGTCGCCGTGACGCCATCGGCGATGTTCACGTTCAGGTTCTGGCCGCTGCTGGTGATGACGCGCAGGCGGTCTAGCGCCGGGTTGATGTCGATGCCGATGTGATCGCCGGTGAGCACCACAGGCGTGGCCCCGCCGATGGTCGAGCGCAGTGTTGCAGCGCCAGTCGCAGCCGATACAAGGTAGAGCCTGCCGGTGCCGCCGCTGTCGCGGCTGAGCAGCAACAGCTCCCCGTCGCCGGTCTGCGGACGGTAGTCGATGTCCATCAGGGTTTCCGCTGCCGGGATGCCGGTGACGAAGTTGCTGGTACGCACCGTGGTGGACGCACTGCGGTTGACAGTAATCAGCTTGCCGCTGGCGCTCAATAGCGCCAGATCACCCGCTGCCGGCGGTGCCGCAGGGATCGGCGCGGTGAGGCCGATGATGGCCTCGGTGCCGGTGAAGTTGCCGACCTTGGTGGCGGCACCGGTGCGCAGATCGATACGGTAGAAGGCGCCGGCGGCAGGGTCGGCGCTGGCCTTGAGGGCGGCGAAGCTATCGACGTTGCTGCCGATGATCTCGAAGCCGCCATCGACGGCGACATCGACGCCGAGCGCGCCGATATCCACCAGGGTGCCGTCATTGGCCTGACCGGGGTTGACGGTCTGCACCTGCAGCTTGTCTGACGCAGAGTCGATCACGAACAGCGTGGTGCCGGTGGAGCCGCTGAAGTTGAAGGTGTAGGCCGCATCGCTGACGGCCGGCGCGCCGGGGTTGAGCGCGGCATCGGTGATGACGGTGCCGGTATCGGCGTTGACGCGCAAGTTCTGGCCAGTGCTGGTGACGATGCGCAGGCGATCCACGACGGGGTTGAAATCCATGCCGGGATTACCGCTGATGCCGGTGGTGCTGTTGAACGGCGCGGTCGTATCACTGCTGTCGGCCACGAGCGTGCTCTTGAGCGTGGCCGCACCGGTGACCGGGTCGATGGTGACCAGACGCCTGGCGCTGGTGAGACCATAGAGCTTGTTATCGAGCGGCCGGGTGTCGATGGCCAGCACGGTTTCACCGGCGGTGAGCCCAGTCACCACAGCGTTGGTGCGGAAAGTACCCGGTGTGGCGCGGTCAAAACTGACCACGTGGTTGGCGCTGGTGAGCCCAAACACATCGCCCAGCGTGGTGCTGGCGGTAAACGAGGCAGTGATGGTGGTATCGGCGTTGAGCGTCACGGCGCAGCTGCCGTTGCCGGAGCAGCCACCGCCACTCCAACCCTGGAAGTTGTCCGTACCGCTGGCCACAGCACTGAGGGTGACGAGGCCACCGCTTACAAAGTTGGCGCTGCAGCTGCTGCCGCAGTTGATGCCGACGGGCATGGAGCTGACGGTGCCAAGGCCGTTACCGGTCTTGCTGATCGTCAGCACGCGGCTTGAGGCATCAAAGACGGCCCCGACGTTGAAGGCGTTGCCGGTGAGGGTCAGGCTGCAGGGGTTGCTGGCGCAGGAGGCGGCGGCGCCCGTCCAGCGGGTGAAGCGGCTGTTGCTCGCGGGAGTGGCGGTCAGTGTCACCGTGCTGCCTTGGCTGTAGGTTTCTGAGCAGTCGCTGCCCGCGGCGTTGCTGCAATTGATGCCGGCCGGGTTTGAAGTGACCGTGCCCGCGCTGCTGCCCGAGACCGCGACCGTCAAGGTGGTGCTGGGCAGCACCGAAAAGCTCGCCGTGGCGACAAAGCGGCTGGTGGTGACGGTGAAGTTGCAATTGGTGTTGCTGCCGCAGTTGGCGGCGTCGCCGCTCCAGCCGTCGAAACGCTGCCCGCTGGCGGGCGCGGCCGTTAGCGACAACGCCGTGCCGACGGTGGTAGCCACGCTACAGGTCGTACCGCAATTGATCCCGCTGCCGCTCACGGTGCCGGTACCGTTGCCCGCCTTGATGACTTCCAGCGAGGCCGTTGCAGGCCCCTCATTGCCACCACCGCCACAGCCCGAAAGGAGAAGTGCGCCAGCGGTGAGTACGAGCGACGTAAGCAGTCTGAGGGTCATGACGACAATCCAGGAAGGTTGATGCGAATGCGAGAGAGACAGCGATGCGTGAGGATTTTGCAGCTTTTCTAGGCGGTGATAACGAAGCAGAGCAATTTACGCTGACAAGGATGTGACGGAGTTGATCCATGAAATGTGGCGTCTGAATGATAGTCGGTAGATCGAGGCCGACAGGCGGCAGTTCAGCGGTAGACCAGTTCGATGTCGAAACGTCCCTTCGGCTGCCGGTGCAGCTTGATGAAGCTCTGCGCGATCAGGTGTGGATCGAAGTGCGTCCCCGCCTGAACGAACCCATGCACGGTGACGGTGGCGACGTGGATGCCATGCAGGCCCAACTCCTGCGCCAGGGTGTGGGTGAGGCTCTTGAGGGCGGCCTTGCAGAGAGAGAGCGAGGCATAGTCGGCGGTGGGGTGATCGGCCAGTCCGCCGCCGGTAAACAGCAGGCTTCCCATCCCGGCGACGCGCATGTCAGCAGCCAGCGTCTGCGCGCACACCAGCGCACCCGCGACGTTGGCGCGGAACTCGCGCACCAGCTGCTCGATGTCGAGTGTGGCGGGCCTTGCGCGTTGCACGCTGGCGACGTTGTAAATCAGCACGCGTGGCGGGCCCAGCTGTTTCTGCGATTCGCGCAGTGCCGCCCGCAGCGCTTCGGCATCGCCCGCATCGGCGGCAAAGGCCTGGGCCTTGCGTCCCGTGGTCCAGACGATCTCGGTGGTTTGTGCGACCAGCCGTTCGGGATGGCGGGCGATCAGCGCGATGTCGTAGCCCTCGCGTGCAAAGGCCAATGCACAGGCCTGACCAATGCCCGGCCCGGCACCGACGATGAGACAGGTTTCAGCCATGGTTTGGGTTTGCATCCCTTGTGCCGACCTGGTTGGCGGCACGCAGAGTGTCGGCAAAGTCGATGGCTTCTGCCAGCGTCGCGGCCTCGCCGTCATCCACCAGATGCAGCCTTGCGGCGGCGGTGAGGCGGGCGTGGTCGTCGGCCGGCGGCGGCTCGAACTGCGCCGATTTCAGCTGCCGCAGGGTGGGTTCGAGCTTGCGCAGGGTCTCGATGCGGCGCTCGAGATCATCCAGTGCCGGATGGGTCGCAATACCGGTGCGCAGGCGGGCACGCACGGCGGGTTCGCGCAGCAGGGCGGTGGCGGCGGCAGCTTCTTCTGCCACGGTGGGCACCCGCGCACGGCGGCCCAGTGGCAGGCAGATCACCGTGGCAGCGAGGCGCAAGGTGGTGTGCGGGATTTCCTGCAGGGCCACCCACAGCGCCTCCTCGAATGCCGCCAGCGCGCGGCGCAGGGCGTTGATAACGATGACGCGCTCGGTCAGCGGCTGCCGCGCCGTGTCGTGCCAGGTCAGCAGGGCGAGCATGGCCTGCAGGGCTTCCAGCGACGCAGCCAGGCGCGGTGCCAGTCCGGCGGCCTGCACTTGCAGCAGCGGCAGGGCCAGCAACAGGTCGCTGGTCACCGCAAAGCGCGACTGCGCCAGCCGCACCTGCCGTTGCAGCGGCTTCAAGTCGTCCTCTGCCTCGGCGGGGATCAGCATCGCGCCACTCAAGCCCCCCACCAGCGACCGCGCCGCGTTTTGCAGGGCGTGGCCAAAAGCACTCCACACGGCGAGATCGAAGGTCAGCAGGCGGTGCGCCTCATGCTCGTCGGCGGCGGCGGTGCGCCACTGCGGATAGTACGGATGGGTGGCGGCGAGGATCGACAGCAGGCGGGCGTTGTCCTCGGCTTCCACGTCCTGGACACGCGGCGCGCTGCCCTGGCCCAGCAGCGTCGCACCATGTCGCGCCAGCCGCCAGGCTTCGCGCGCGGGCACCCGTGCCGGGCGTCCCGCCAGCAGGCGCAAGCCAACGCGGTGCAGGGCGGTCGCGGTCATCAGGCCCTCGGCGATGCGTGCCTGCGCACCGGTGGGGGTGGGCAGTTGCAACGGCGACATCAGGCGGTGCGAGAGTGCGGCCGCAAAGGCTTCAAGCCGGATGTCGGCCTCTGGGTCGGCGGGTTTTTCCAGCAGCGGGAAACCCGCCTGCCAGTCGCCAGCCACCAGCGCCGCACCGGGACCGCGTGCACCGTCGACCGGGGCCGGTGGTGGCAGCGCCAGGAAGCGGTTGAGCAGTGGCAGGGTGAGCCACTCCTGCCGCACCGCGGCAACGTTGAGCGGCACGAAGAAGATCAGGTAGGCGATCAACAGCAAGGCGAAAATACCGAGCGATTCGCCCAGCCAGCCGTAGAACAGCACGGTCACGCCCACCACTCCGGTGGCCGTCGTCAGCGGTGCGCCACGATAGGCGAGCACCAGGGCAACAGCGAGAAAGACGGCAAGCCAGAACATTGCGGTGCAGGACGAGGTCGTAAAATGGGCAACTCTATTGTCGCCCCAAACCATGACCGATACGACCCGCAAGCTCTCTCCGCTCGACCAGCTGCTGGCGCGCGCAGGCGATGGCCTGAAAGCCCTGACCGGCGTCGGCGAGCAGCATCGCCCACGGCCAATGGCGGCTTCGGGCGAGCTCTCGGCGGCAGAGCGTCGGCAGGCAGCCGCGCTGATGCGCGTCAACCACGCTGGTGAGGTGGCAGCACAGGGGCTGTATCACGGCCAGGCCCTGGTCGCCCGCGACCCGGCGCTGCGCCGGCAATTGCTGGATGCGGCGAAGGAAGAGCAGGATCATCTGCACTGGTGCGCCGAGCGCCTGCAGGAGCTGGGCGATGCACCGAGCAAGCTCAGCCCGCTGTGGTATGCGGGCTCCGCTGCCATTGGCGCGGTGGCGGGCCTGCGCAACGACGCGGCGAGCCTGGGCTTTGTCGCCGAAACCGAGCGGCAGGTGAGCGCGCATCTGGGCGAGCATTTGCAGCGTCTGCCTAAGCAGGACGCAGCCTCGCGCGCAGTCGTCGAGGCAATGAAGACCGATGAGGAGCGCCACGGCCAGTCCGCGCTCGATGCCGGCGGCGTGCTGCCGCCCGCGCCAGTGCGCGGGCTGATGCGGCTGGTGGCGGGGGTGATGAAGTTTGGGGCCGCGCGGGTTTGATGCGGGCTCAAGGGCCCGCTGAGGACTTGTAACTCCGAGGGCGGCGAGGACTCCCGTTATCTTTTGGTTCGAATGGCGACATCCCAATCGTCATTCCGGCGAAAGCCGGAATGACGGAACCCCTCAAACCACCGTCGTATTCCGCCGTGACAGCAATTGCAGCAGCGTCTGCCGACTCTCGTCGGACAGCAGCTCCAGCGAGCGTTCGGCAATGCGCTCGATGCGGGCATCGACGATCAGTCTGGAGTCGGCATCCACCCGCACCAGGCCGACGCTGATGAGGGTGTTGAGGTAGCCCTTGAACAGTGCCGGGTCGAAAAACTCGGGGGCCTCGCGACCAGTGAGCACGGCCATGCGCTCGGCCAGCAGGCGGCAGTCCTTCTCGAACTTGTCTCTGGCGAGGTTGCTGTTGTTGCGATATTCATCGGCGAGCAGCAGGGCGGTCATGCCGTAGCGCTCAAGCGTCTCACCCAGGATGCGGCCCAGCATGGCGAGCGTGGAGTAAGCATGTGCGGTCACGTCCGGCCGCCAGAAGTCGTCGCCATCGCGGCGCAAGAGGCCGATGTTGGTCATCACGGTCAGCCAGCGGCGCACGACAGGCTCCATCTCCTCCGGCGGCCAGCGCAGGAAGTACTCGGTACGCAGGAAGGGATACAGCGCGCGGCAGCCGGTGACGATGGCGTCCTCGCTCAGGCGTGCGCGGGTGCGAAACAGATTGGCGATGAAGGACGGGATGGCAAACAGGTGCTGGATGTTGTTGCGGTTGTAGGTGAGCAGCACGGCATCGCGATCGGCCGCAGCCACCAGTGCGCCCCACTCGTGCGGCACGCGGACGATGCGCGATACCGGCATGGCCCACTCCAGCACCGCGCGTGGGTTGGCGTCCGGGATCACCATGTGGCTGCTGTACGGCTCGCCCTTGAGCAGCCAGGCGAGGTGGCCGATCTGCTCGACGATCTCGTCCTCGCTGGCCGCACCGCGCGGGCTGGCCAGCAGCGCCGTGGCGGCAAGGCCACAGGGATTGACGACCGCCGCCGCATTGATGCGCCGCGCGTTTTCCTCGGCCAGCGTGCGAACGAACAGTGAGTAGCCCGCAGGACGCGTGTCGGTGCCCGGCATGAAAGCCTCGCGCCAGCCGGGTAGCTCGGCATCGGCATAAGGGTGCAGCAGCAGCGGTTCGCCAAAATTGAGGTAGGCCTTGCCGTGGCTTTTGCCCAGGATCTTGGCGGCTTTCAGCAGGCCTTCGACAGACTCTTTTTCCTTCTTCGCGCCTTTGAGTTCCTTGAAGTAGCTGCCGACTTCCCAGACCTTGTCGTAGCCGATGAAAATCGGCACCAGCGCCACCGGCCGGGTGCGCTGCCGCAGGGCCGATTCGACCACCATCGACAGCAGACCGGTCTTGGGTGCCAGCAGGCGGCCGGTGCGCGAGCGGCCGCCTTCAGGAAAGAACTCGATGGCATAGCCGCGTGCCACCAGGGCATCGACATACGAACGGAAGATCGCCGTGTAGAGCGGGTCGCCGGAAAACTTGCGGCGCATGAAGAAGGCACCGCAGCGGCGCAGCAGGCCGCCCACCACCGGCATATTGAGATTGATGCCGGCGGCAATGTGCGGCGGCACCATGCCGCGATGGAACAGGATGTAGCTGAGCAGCAGATAGTCGGCGTGCGAGCGGTGGCTGGGCAGGTAGATGATCTCGTGGCTCTGCGCCAGTTCGCGCACCGATTCGAGGTTGCGCACGTCGATGCCCTTGAACACTTTTTCCCAGACGAACAGGGTCAGCAACCGCTCGAGAAACTTGATCGCCGCACTCGAATAGTCCGCCGCGATCTCGTCCGCCAGCCTTCGTGCGCGGCGGGTGGTCTGTTCCAGCGTCTTGTTCTTGCCCTTGGCCTCTTCCTCGATGGCGCGGCGCACCAGCTTGGCGCTCACCACCTGCTCGATCATCAGCCGCCGTGGCGGCAGCTCAGGGCCCAGCACGGCCGTGCGTGCGCGCAGAAAGTGGAAATGCACTGCGCGGATCATCTTCTTCACCGCACGGTTGGGCTCGGCCTCCTGCTCGATGTAGCTGCGGAACCCGATCGGCTGGGCGAAATTGGCCAGCATGTTGCGGGCATTGACCAGCATGATGAACAGCTTGCGTACGGCGCCAGCCTGCGGGTTGTCGGCAAAGATCAGCTTGAACAAGCGCTGTTCGCTGCCCGGATCGCGGCCCCAGAAAATCGACACCGGCACGATCTGGATGTCGAACTCAGGGTCGCCTGCCGCCGTCACCATCACCTGCGAAAGCTCGGTCTGCCGCACTCTGGTTTCCAGCAGCGCCGGCAAGTAAACGCAGCCCGCGCGACCTGGCCCCGGTAGCGAAACGCCGGTGCGCTGCGGGCGCGGCAGCCCCAGCGAGCGGCAGACCTTGTCGAGCGCGAACAGGTCAATCCACGAGCGTTGTGGCAACACGAAACAGATCGGCTTGGCCGGATCGAGCTTGAGCCGCGCCAGCAGCTCATCCGGCGCCACCTTGAACTTCACCAGCGGCAACAGGGGGCGAAACAGCAGCCAGGCGAGCCAGTAGCCCAGATGGGAAAGTGCGCGCATCGGTTCGGTTTGGGTGTGTGAAACTTGACGGCAGTGTAACGAAACCCCATCTGCCGTCATGACTGCCACCCCCACCGCACACACGCCGCAACCACTGCATCGGGTCGAGCGCGTTGCCGCATTGCTGGACGATCTCATCCGCATCCCCGGCACCAACATCAAGGTCGGGCTGGATTCGCTGATCGGTCTCATCCCCGGTGTGGGTGACGTGATGGGCCTGGGTCTCGGCAGCTGGTTTATCTACGAAGCGCACCGGCTCGGCGCGCCGGCTGCCCTCAAGTGGCGAATGGCGCGCAATGTCGGCATCGACGCGGTGTCGGGATTGGTGCCCGTGCTGGGCGATATCGTCGACGTGGCCTATCGCAGCAACCGCCGCAACCTGGATTTGCTGCGCGGGCATTTCAGACCTGCCGCCCCCATCCGCAAGAGCGGCAGTCGCCTGCAACTGGCGGTGCGACTCAGCTTGGTACTGGGTGTGGCGGCACTGGTTTGGTGGTTCTGGCTGCGATAGTGGTGCGGGCGCGGATATTGCGCCGCAGCATTGACGCTTGACCGTCACACACGGCAAGGTCGCTCAAACCCTTAGGATTCAACCATGCAGCAAGCTCAATGGCTGGGCCACCCTCGTGGCCTGGCAACGCTGTTCTTCACCGAAATGTGGGAGCGCTTCAGCTACTACGGGATGCGCGCCATCCTGGTGCTGTCGATGGTGGCCATGGTCGAGGGCGAAAACCCCGGCCTGGGCATCAGCAAGGAGACCGCGCTGGCCATCTACGGGCTCTATACCGCGTCGGTGTATCTCAGCGGCTTGCCGGGTGGCTGGATCGCCGACCGGCTGATCGGCCAGCGCAATGCGGTGTTCTGGGGTGGAGTGGTAATCGCCACGGGTCACTTCACCATGGCGCTCAACACGCAGGCGACGTTCTTCGTAGGTCTCGTGCTCATCGCACTCGGCACCGGCCTGCTCAAGCCCAATGTCAGCGCGCTGGTGGGTGGCTTGTATGCCGATGCCGATTCCGCCCGCAAGGATGCCGGCTATTCGCTGTTCTACATGGGCATCAATCTCGGCTCGTTCATCGGCAAGCTGCTCTGCGGCTGGCTGGGCGAGAAGGTGGGCTGGCACTGGGGCTTCGGCGCGGCGGGTGTATTCATGGTGGCGGGACTGATCCAGTACAAGCTCACGGAGCACCATCTGGGCAGCATCGGTCTCAGCGCCGTCAGCAGCGGCAACGCGGCGAGTGATGCAAAGACCCGGCGCTTGGGCTGGACCGCCGTGGGCCTGTTCGTGGCCGGTGCGGTGGCGGTGATCGCAGCAGCCCTCATGGGTGTCTTGGTGCTCAATCCGCTGGCGATTGCCAAGAGCAGCGGCGTATTCATCGTGCTGCTGGCGGCGGCGAGCTTTGGCTGGCTGCTGCTGTTTGGCGGATTGAACCCCATCGAGCGCAAGCGGGTGCTGGTAGTGGTGGTGCTGTTTGTGGGGGCGGCGCTGTTCTGGAGCG
>JAKFXK010000101.1 GCA_021731445.1 Nevskiaceae bacterium
GTCGTGATCAGCTGGCAAAGATCGTGGCCGAAGCGGCTGCACAGGCAGCGGCAGAGACCGCCAAATCCATTGCCGAACAGGCCACGCGCGAAGCGGCTTCACGCTGATTGTCCCGCCCGAACATTGCGAGCACATGCCATGACACAACGCAGAACCAATGCGATGCAGCAGAAGGCACAGACCAATTTACTGCTGATCGGCATCGGCGCCATTATCGTCGCCACGGTCGGCGGCTATTTCGGCCTTGACTATCTCAGCGGCAAGAAACCGCCGATCGCCAAGGCGGCCGCAACGGCACAGCCGGGCACAGAAGGCGACTACTCCGCCGCGATTGCGGCAGCGACCGAAAATGTGGCGGCTTCAGGCGGTGCAGGCCTGACTGCCGAAGAGGCAAGGCGTATTGGCGAAGAAGTGGCGCGCCAGGTGGCGGCACAGGTGGCGCAGTCCATCGTCGACCGCAGCATGGGCGGCGGCACTGCCACCGGGGGCCTGACCGAAGCCGAGGCCCGCCGCATCGGCGAGGAAGAAGGCCGCCGGGTTGCGCAGGAAGTCGCTACCGCCACCATCCAGCAGGCGCTTGCCGCCAGCGGCGGGGGCAGCGGTTCCGCCGGCCTGAGCGCGGCCGAAGCCGAACAGATCGGCATCGCCGCCGGTCGCCGCGCAGCCCAGCAGGTTGCCGCCAGCACCGCGCGGGATGTAGTGCGCAATGAGTTTGGCGGCAGCGTGGTGGCGAAATCCGACAGCAGCCCTGCGCCTGAAGCCGCATCGGCCGAAACCACCGGCAGCGAAGTGGCGAGTGCCCCGACGGATACCGCAGCCGCCCCCAGCCAGCGTCCGGCGGCCGGCGCGGATGCCCTGCGTGCCTGGTGGACTGCGCCTTCGGGCGGTGATTTTGGCCTCCTCTATGCCGGGCAGCCCAAGGGGGAGCCCGCTATCGCGCTGTTGTTTTCGGGCCAGCCATCCGACACCGCGCTCAACCAGAGCATCAAGGTCTACGACGCCAAAGGTTTCTTGGTCAGTGGCAGCTGGGAGGCCGCCGCCAACCCGCGTCTCGCCGTGCTGCGCGGCCTGCGGCCCGGCCGCTACACGGTGGTGGTCGAGCCAGCACTTGCCGATGCGAGCGGCAAGGCCGTCAACAAGGGGCAGCACGGCCCTGTTTACGTGATTTGAGGCGCTGCTCGTGGCGTGGCACAAAAAACCGGCTTAAGGCCGGTTTTTTGTTGTGCATCCGCTTTCCAAAGCGCGGCTTCCGATCTTTTCCGCCGCTCAGACGATTGTTTCTATTTGATTTTTGCTGTTCACAAAAACTTCAGGAAAGTTTCCGTGTTGTCTCAGGCTTTTGTGGCCTGCACTGCCGATGATCCATTGGCCGGATCAGCCGGCAGCCCAATCGGAGATGCTGAAGATGCACCACTTCACCCTCGCCCAGACCACCCTGATCGTCAATAACCTGCGCACCGCCGCATTCTGGACAGAACTCGACAGCGCTATTGCAAGGCTGCACGGCACCGTGCAGATCAACGCCAGCGACTCGCGCGATTACCGCCTGCCCGCCATCGGGATGCACGTTGCCATCACCGGCAATGTCATTGCCGTCAGTTGGGTCAGCCGTACGCCGGTGCTCGATGCCCGTGCCCGCATCGACCTGCGCCAATCCGCCGATGCCTGGCTGGATACCCTGGGTGCGCTGATGCTGCGCCCCGGACTGGTGACAGCACGCGTGCAGGCGGCTTCGGCACTGCTTGCCGCCGGCTTCGAGTCGGTAACGGTTTCCAGCAATGGCTGCACCAGCCAACACGCACAGGCCCATGCGCTCGCAGCCTGAGCGGTCCTAATCAAGAAGCACTTTGGGGATCACACCGATCCCCTGGGGAGGGTGCCAGCGAAGGCAATCACCAAACTGATGCCAGCTGTGCCGCGATCCGAGACCAAGGGGAGTCTGCAAGGATCAATCGCATTGGCCGCCGCGCTTCATCGCCGGCGGCTTTTTTTGTGGCTGCTGTCTACAATCCCCTGCCAAATAATGACGAGAGGAGATGGCATGACCGCTGCCCTGCTGGACGTGCCCGGTGCCGTCCGCGAAGAGAACCGTTTTGACCCCGCACTGATCCTGCCTTTTCTCAAATCCCAGATCGCCGACCTGCCAGACGGCCCACTCGAACTGAGGCAGTTCTCGGGCGGCGCCTCCAACCTCACCTACCTTCTGACCATTGGCGGCCGCGAGATGATCCTGCGCCGCCCGCCACCGGGCACCAAGGCCAAATCGGCGCACGACATGGGCCGCGAGTTCCGCATCATGCAGCGGCTCAGGCCACATTTTCCCTGCCCGAAGCCACTGGCTTATACCGAAGACGAGTCACTGATCGGCAGCCCGTTTTACGTCATGGAAAAACTCACCGGCGTGATCATGCGCCGCGATCCGCCCAAGGGCTTGGTCTATTCACCCGATGAGGCACTTAAGCTCTGCCATAACCTGTTTGATACTCAGATCAAGCTGCACCTGCTGGATTACAAAGCCGCTGGACTGGATGACCTCGGCAAGCCGGAAGGCTACGTGGCGCGGCAGATCAAGGGCTGGTGCGAACGCTTCGAAAGAGCCTGGACGGATGATGTGCCGCGCTGTGAAGCGGTGATCGCCTGGCTGAAGGCCAACGAGCCGGCGGACTGTCTGCGTGCGGCCCTCATCCACAACGATTACCGTTTCGACAATGTCGTGCTCTCACCCGCCGACAACATGAGCATCATCGGCGTGCTGGACTGGGAGATGGCCACATTGGGCGACCCCTTGATGGACCTGGGCTCATCACTCGCCTACTGGGTCGAACCCGGGGATGGAGCGCAGATGCAAAGCCTGAGGATGCAGCCCAGCCAGTTGCCGGGGATGCTCACCCGACAGCAGATCGTCGACTACTACGCGAAGAAAACCGGCATCGAAATCGTCAATGCCGACTATTACTACGTATTCGGCCTGTTCCGCCTCGGTGTCATCGCCCAGCAGATTTACTACCGCTGGAAGATGGGGCAGACCAAGAACCCGCGTGTGCAGATGTTCGGCATGTTCGTCACTGTTCTGTCGCAAGTGGCGGAAAAAGTCATCAACCGATCCAAGAACTGATCCCTGAAAACTCCCAAGGAGACCGCTGTGCCCACCAAACTCTTCGACCTCACCGGCAAAGTCGCCCTCATCACCGGCGCCTCGCGCGGTATTGGTGAGGCCACTGCCCGCCTGCTCGCCGAACAGGGCGCGCATGTGGTGATCTCGTCCCGCAAGCAGGAAGACCTCGACCGCGTCGCCGCCAGCATCGAGGCCAGCGGCGGCAAGGCGACGGCGATCGCCGCACACCAGGGCGAGTCGGCCGCGCTCAAGCACCTGATGACCGAGATCGAGCAGCGTTTCGGCAAGCTCGACATCCTGGTCAACAACGCCGCCACCAACCCCTACTTCGGCCATATCACCGACACCGATGTCGGCATGATCGACAAGACCTTGCAGGTCAATATCAAGGGCTATTTCGAGCTGGCTTCGCTGGCGGCCAAGCTCATGAAGAAAAATGGCGGCGGGGCCATCGTCAATATCGCCTCCATCAACGGCGTCAAGCCCGGCATGTTCCAAGGCATCTACTCGATCAGCAAGGCGGCGGTCATCAACATGACGCAGGCCTTTGCCAAGGAGTGTGCGCCGTGGAAGGTGCGCGTCAATGCGGTGCTGCCCGGCCTCACTGAAACCAAGTTTGCCTCCGCCCTGACCAAGAACGAACAAATCCTCAAAGTGGCACTGCAGAGCATCCCGCTGGCGCGTGTCGCACAACCAGACGAAATCGCCCCGGCGATCCTGTATCTGGTTTCGGATGCGGCGAGCTATGTCACCGCCACCACGCTGACCGTGGATGGTGGTCTGGTCGGTGCCGGAGGCCTGTGAAGAATGCGGGTCTCGAACAGGTCGCCACGGCGCGGCTGACGCTGCGCCGCTTCACGCTCGACGACGAGGCGATGCTGTATCGCCTCAACAGCGATGTGAACGTCATGCGTTACCTCGGCGGACCGATGACGCGGGAGGCCAATCGCACGATGCTGGAGAACCGCATCCTGCGCTATTACGACGAGCACCCGGATCTGGGCGTGTGGGCGACTTGCCTGCGCGATGACAACCGTTGTGTGGGGTTTCATCTGCTCAACCATGTGCAGGGCGAACAGCTCATCCAGGTCGGCTACCGCCTGTTCGAGCCGGATTGGGGTTTCGGCTATGCCACCGAGATGAGCATCGCCCTGCTGCGCTATGGTTTCACCACACTCAAGTTGCCCACGCTGATGGCCAACGCACATCTCGACAACAGAGCCTCGCAACACACCCTGCTCAAGGCCGGCCTGCATCGCAAGGGCGAGCGCAACTTCGCACATCCGGTATACGCTGCGTTCGGGCCGCTAGCCTATTTCGAACGCGACGCCCCCGACTGGTTGGCGCAGTTCGGCAGCTGAAATATTCAGGGCAAGGCAAGGCCGCCGCAACAGCATGGGCCGACTTCACACCTTGCCTGGAACCCAACCGATGCTGATCCGCGCCGGCTTTGAGATCATTTTCGACCTGCCCAACCCGACTGTTGTCACCACCCTGCTCAACGTGGTGCCGGAACGCCGCGCGGCGCTGCTGCGTCCTGATCTTCTTCGCGCCTATGCCAATGGCAAACGCATCATGGATGTCGGCTACTACCGCGACCGCATGGAAAACGTGCGAGCTCGCCTCAGCGCACCTGCGGGGGAGCTGAAGCTCTACAACGACTTCGTGATCGCCGACAGCGGTGAACCTTTGCAGCCGGCATTCAATGCCCATCAGCATGCACTGGACGAGTTGCCGGGCGAATGCCTGGAGTTTCTGCTTCCGAGTCGCTACTGCGAGGTGGACAGCCTCTCGGAAACCGCCTGGCAGATGTTCGGCCATTCCACGCCGGGATGGCCGCGCGTACAGATGGTGTGTGACTGGATCAAAGCCAATGTGATCTTCGGCTACGCGCATGCGCGGAAAACACGCACGGCGATGGAAACCTTCAACGAACGTGTCGGTGTCTGCCGGGACCTCAATCATCTCGCCGTCACGTTCCTGCGGGCACTCAACATCCCGACCCGTTACGCCAGCGGCTATCTCGGCGACATCGGGGTTCCGATCAATCCGGCACCGATGGATTTCTCCGCCTGTTTCGAGGTTTATCTGGGCGGTCGCTGGCATCTGTGGGATGCACGTCACAACGAGGCCCGCATTGGCTGGATCCTGCTGGGTCGCGGCCGCGACGCTGCGGACTGTGCCATCACGACCAGCTATGGCGTGGCCAACCTCAAGAAGTTCCAGGTGTGGACGGACGAGGTCAACTCCACGGCCATCCCGGCAGCGGATGGTATGGGCTGGGAAACCCTGCACATAGCGGGTGGAAATGACGTGAGGCGCGCAACGCGGGAGAATTGCACGGTCTAACTCACCCGCTGCATACGCACTTGTCGATTTCCCCCACTCCTGCCATCTCGGCCTGGCGTTTCTCCACCGCCCCCTGCATGGATTGGTCTGACCGCCACTGCCGCTACTTCTGGCGTGGCTTGTCGCACCATGCGCGGGTCTACACCGAAATGATCACCACCGGCGCGCTGGTTCACGGTGATGCGGATCGGCATCTGGCATTCGATGCCGACGAGCATCCCCTCGCGCTGCAACTGGGCGGCTCGGAGCCTGATGCCCTCGCCCGCTGTGCCGAGATGGCTGAGCAGTATGGCTACGACGAGGTCAACCTCAATTGCGGTTGCCCATCCGACCGCGTCCAGGTGGGCCGCTTCGGCGCCTGCCTGATGAACGAACCCGCGACCGTGGCCGCAGCGGTGAATGCGATGCGGCGCGCCACGCAGTTGCCGGTGACGGTGAAACATCGCATCGGCGTCGATGACAGCGAGGACTGGCCCTTCCTCAAAAATTTTGTCGGGACGGTTGCTGCCTCAGGCTGCACCACCTTCATCGTCCACGCCCGCAAGGCCTGGTTGAAGGGACTGAGTCCCAAGGAAAACCGCGAGGTGCCGCCGCTCACCTACGAGTACGTCTACCGGCTGAAGCAGGACATGCCGCAGCTCACGATCGTCATCAATGGCGGCATCAAGACGCTGGAGGAATGCGCCCAGCACTTGCAGCAGGTTGATGGCGTGATGCTGGGCCGCGAAGCCTATGAAAACCCTTGGCTGCTGGCTGGTGTCGATGCGGCGCTGTTTGGTGTGGAAGGCCCTGTAGCCACCCGCGAGGCCGCGCTGCGGCGGATGCGGCCCTACATCGAGTTCGCCCTGAAACGCGGTGCGCCGATGGGTGCTATCACCCGACATCTGTTGGGCCTGTATCGCGGCCAGCCGGGCGGACGTGCATTTCGCAGGGTGTTGTCCGAGGGTGTCCACAAGCCCGGCGCCAACTGGGCGCTGCTGGAAAAAGCCCTGCTGGAAGTCACCCGCGAGAAAGAGCCTGTTGCGCAGTTGAACGTCGCTGCGGCGGAAGGCTGTTTTGGCGCAGCGCGAGGAAGCGAGAGTGCGCAATGGCGGCCCCATTGAAACTCTCGCTGACGCTGCGATGCGCCAAAACAGTCCCGCCCCAAAGGGTTGCGGCCCAAATCGCGCCGGGCTTCGTTGCGAGAGCCTTGCTTAGAATTACTAAGCTACGACTCTCGCGCCTCGCCTGGCGCGATTTGGACTCGCAACGCAGCGATGTTCAACTGCGCAACAGGCTCTTGCTCGCCGCGTAGAATCTCGCACCCTACAGCCAGTCACAGAGTTCAAACCATGCGCTTTTCCAACCTGCTCATCGCCCCCCTCTGCGGTCTGTTCTGCACCGTGTTCACCAGCACCGCGTTTGCAGACGACGCGCCGAAGAAATCAAAGAAGAAACCCACCAAAACCCCCACCACCGAAACCGTGACCATGAGCGAAACCAATCCCAAGATCCTGTTCGAGACCAGCGCAGGCAACATCACACTCGAACTCGATGCGCTGAAAGCCCCCAAGAGCGTCGCCAACTTCCTCGCCTACGTGAAGTCCGGCCACTACGACGGCCTAATCTTCCATCGCGTCATCAAGGATTTCATGGTGCAGGGTGGCGGCTACGGCCTGGATGGCCGCAGCGAAAAACCGACCAATGCGCCGGTCGAAAACGAAGGCGGCAACGGCCTGCCCAATGTGCGCGGCAGCGTGGCGATGGCCCGCACTAACGACCCCCACTCGGCCACCGCGCAATTCTTCATCAATCACAAGGACAACGCCTTCTTGAACGCCGGTGCGCGTGGCCAATGGGGCTATGCGGTGTTCGGCAAGGTGATCGAAGGCATGGACGTGGTCGACAAGATCGCCGTCACCCCCACCGGCGCGCAGGACGTGCCGAAGACGCCGATCATCATCACCAAGGCCAGCGTTGTCGGCTGACCTCCGCCCCGACCTGCTGCTGGCCGACCTGCATTTGCAGGTGGCCAAGGCAGGTGCAACACCCGAAGCCTCGTTTCTCAGCGAGGCTTTTTTGCGTTTCTGCGCTGGCCCTGCACGTGAGGCACGGCGGGTGTTCCTGCTCGGTGACATCTTCGAGTCTTGGGTGGGCGATGACTTGGGCCTCGCCGACTACCGACAGGAAATTGCCGCACTCAGGGCCTTGAGCGACAGCGGTGTCGAAGTGCTCTACCAGACCGGCAACCGCGACTTCATGCTTGGCCGCCGCTTCGCGCAGGCCAGTGGTGCGCACCGCCTGCCCGATGAGTGGGTGACGCCGCTTGCAGGCCAAGCAACCCTGCTCGCGCATGGCGATCAGTACTGCACGGATGACATCGGCTACCAACGCTGGCGCCGCTTCTCGCGCCTGCCACTGGCGCAATGGCTGTATCTGCGTCTCTCGCCTGCACGCCGCCGCCGCATTGCCGGCGGCCTGCGCGAGGGCAAGCGCGACAAGCCTGCGTCGATCATGGATGTGAATGCCGAGGCCATTGCACAGGCTTTCACCCGGCATGGAGTGACGCGGATGATCCACGGCCACACCCATCGTCCGATGCAGCACATGCACACCGTGCAGGGTCGCGCCTGCGAGCGCATCGTGCTGGCGGACTGGCGGCGCGGACACATCGAATGGTTGCGTGCGAATGTCGACAGCTGGCATCGCGAGATTCTGTAAGCCGCGGTAACAAGGGTTGTCCATCACGCAAGGGAAATGCCGATATCGCTTGCAGCGGCGCAACCACGGTCGTTACCATGCGGCTCCTTTTAGTGACCTTCTGGAGAGCACCATGTCCGCTGCCGTCGACCTCATCAACAAGCTGCCGCAAGCCTATGCCGAGGGTGGCGACTGCGTCATCCAGTTCAACGTCAGCCAGCCGCACTACGTCACCATCAAGGACGGCGCAGCCACTGTTGCAGCCGGCACCGCAGCCAATGCCGACCTCGGCATCACCATGGAGGACGACGACCTCGTCGCCCTGATGAAAGGCGAGCTCAATGGCATGACCGCGTTCATGACCGGCAAGCTGCAACTGGAGGGTGATCTGATGCTCGCCCAGAAACTCAGCAGCTATTTCGACCCCGCCAAGCTGGGTTGATGCAATGGCGGCAATCCCGCCCATTGACGACACGACCAAAGCCCTGGACCTCACCGTCCGGGGCTTTTTGTTTTGCCTGCGCCGCGATGGCGAAGACCGACTCACTTTGAGCGCGCCCCACCTCGAAGGCTATGGCGCAATAACGGTGGATTGGGCCAGCGCCGACGTGCAGCGCCGCATTGCCGGCGGGCGCAAGCAGCTGCTCACCAAAGCCGTGGGGCTGCATAAAAAAACCGATGCGAACGTATTTGATGGCACGGCGGGTCTGGGCCGTGATGCATTCACCCTCGCCGCTCTGGGCGCACGCGTGACACTGGCCGAACGCAATCCGGTACTGCTGGCGCTGCTGCGCGATGCCCGCCGCCGTGCACTGGCGCACCCTGCTCTCGCCGACGCCGCCGGCCGCATGACCATCGTCGAGCAGGACAGCACGGCCGGACTCGACATCGCCAAGGGGCACGATGCGATATACCTCGACCCGATGTATCCGGACGACGGCAAGCGCGCGCTGCCCTCGAAGGAAATGCAGGTGTTGCGCGATCTCACCGGCGGCGATGCCGATGCCGATGCGCTGCTCGCCGCCGCGCTACAGAGCGGCGTGGCAAGAATCGCAGTCAAGCGGCCCAGCAAGGCGCCATGGCTGGCGGCGGCAAAGCCCAGCCTGAGCATGGAAGGCACGCAAGCGCGCTTCGACCTCTATCTGCGCTGACCGAACCTTACAATTGCGAGGGCGGAATCGTCGCGCCCAGATCTCCCGTTGACCGCCGCCTCAGCCAGCGCGACAGCGTGTGGCGCAGCTCGACCGGGTCGATGGGCTTGGGGATGTGGTCGTTCATGCCCGCCGCGACGCAGCGGTCGCGGTCGCCCGCCATGGCATTGGCGGTCATCGCGATCACGGGCAGGTTGGCATGACGCTCATCCAGCCGCAGCTTCTGGGTGGCAGTGAGACCGTCCATCTCCGGCATCTGCAAGTCCATCAGCACGGCGTCGTATTCGGACTCGGCAAGCCGCTCCAGCGCCTCGCGGCCATTGCTGGCGGTGATGACCTGCACCTGTGCCTGCCGCAGCAGCTCACCCGCGACTTCGAGGTTGATGAAGTTGTCGTCCACCAGCAATACACGCGCGCCGACCAGCGGATCAACCTCGTCACTTCCCACTTCCGGCAGCAGCTCCACCCGCCAGCTGGGGTCGGCGCGGTCGAAGCCGAGTGTCACAGCGAAACTGGAGCCCAGGCCAGGAGTCGAATCAACGCTGATGCGGCCGTCCATCAATGTCACCAGCTCGCGGCTGATGGTCAGCCCCAGGCCAGTGCCGCCGAAGCGGCGGGTGGTGGAATTGTCGGCCTGGCTGAAGGCAGAGAACAGGCGCGTCATCTGGATCGGATCAATGCCGACGCCCGTGTCCTGCACCTCGAAGCACAGGCTGGCGCGCGACTCGCTGGATTCGACCACGGTGCAGTTGAGCGTGACCGAGCCGTGGGCGGTGAACTTGACGGCATTGCTGACCAGATTGAGCAACACCTGGTGCACCCGCAGCGGGTCGCCCATCAGGTCGCGTGGCAGATCGGGCACGCGCCAGACGTTGAACAGCAAACCCTTCTCGCTGGCGCGCTCTGCCATCAGGGACTGCACCCGGTCGAGCAGGTTCCAGAGGTCGAAAGGGATGCGCTCGACCGTCATGCGTCCGGCTTCGATCTTGCTGAAGTCGAGGATGTCGTTGAGCAGGCCCAGCAAGGCCTTGGCCGAGTCCTCCACCCGCGTCAGCTGGTCGCGGATCTTCGGCTCGTGGGTCTGGATCACGGCCAAGTGCGTGAGACCGATGATGGCATTCATCGGCGTCCGGATTTCATGGCTCATGTTGGCGAGGAAGCGGCTCTTGGCCTCGCTGGCGGCGTCGGCCTCGCGGCGGGCGGTTTCCAGTTCCAGCTCCAGCTCCTTCTGGTCGGTGACGTCGATCCAGTAGCCATTGAGCAGTACGCCACCATCGGATTCCAGCACGCTGTTGGCGGCGGTGCGGATCCAGCGCACCTCACCGGTCACGCCGTGGTTGATGCGGTGCACATGGCTGTAGGCCTGCCGTCGGCCGATGGCATTGGCGACGACGGCGTTGAGGGTGGAGAGGTCTTCCGGAAACACCAGGTTCATCAGCGCGTCGTAGCTGGCCAGCGCGCGGTCGCGCGGTACGCCGTACACCGCCTCGACGCCGGCGCTGACAAAACGCAGCTCAGGCGCCCTGGGTGGGTGCTGCACCACCTGGTAGACCGCACCCGGCATGGAATTCGTGATGTCGCGCAGCAGGCGCTCTGCATTGCGCAGCGCCTCGGTGCGCAACTCGACGCGCTGCTCCAGCTCGCGGTTGAGTTTTTCCAGCTGCTGCTGGGCGCGCTCGCGGCGGTAGGCAAGGCTCAGCTGTTGCGCGACACCTTCGAGCAGTTCCTGCTGGCCGGCTTCCATCGTGCTCGCCTCGTCGCTGGCGAACACCCAGACCCCGCCACTCACACTCTCGGCCTCGATGGGAGCAAACAGCCCACGCTGGCTTTCGCTGAAACCTTCAGAGGTACTGTGGTACTCCGCCAGGTTGATGCGGCAGCCGATCTGCTCGGGACGTGACCAGGCTTCCGGCAGCAGTACGGTGACACGGTCGAGCATCTTCACGAAACTCAGATCCACCCAGCCCAGCGTGTCGGCCACCCGGTAGAGCACCTGTTGCTCGCGCACCCGGTCGGCCAGCTCGCGCTGGCGGTTGATCAGGTGCTGTTCGCGGCCTTGGAGCTGGGTGGTGAGCGTGGTGATGCCGCCTGTGAGCACCTGCACTTCATCCCCCGCCGTCCGTAGCGGAAGCTGTGTGGGCGAGGCGGCGGCGGCAAGCTGTCCGACATGCTGAGCCAGGCTGCGCAGCGGCCGAAGCTGGCGCTGGATGAGCCGACTGAGCAAGATCAGTGTCAGCAAACCCAGTAACGACAATGCCAGCAACTTGTACTGCAGAAAGCTGCCGCGCGGCATGGCGGCCGGCGGCTCGCCGAACAGCAGCGTCCAGCCCAGCGGTGCCACCACAGCAGCACCCGTGAGCATGGGCTTGCCATCACCCCAGTCGAATACGGCCGCCTGGCTGAGATCGCCCGACAAAGCCCTTGCGGCAAAGCCTGCCCGCTGGGTGGCTGCTGGTGCCCAATCGGTGTACGGGCGGCCGATATGGCGCGGCTCCGCTGCGTACAGTACCAGGCCATTGGCATCCAGCAGCAGCCAGTGTCCGTCCTGCCCTTGAAGGCGTTTTGCAAGCTCGCGGCCGAGAGAATCCAGACGCAAGTCAGCCAGTGCAACGCCATTGAACTGTTTCTGCCGGTAGAAGGGCACGATATAGCTCACAAGCCAGGCATGGCCGGCAGCCTCGCTGAAATAGGGGGGCGTCCACAGGGCTTTACCCTCTGCACGCGGCAGCGACAGCCACTCCGGAATGGCCTCGCTGCCATCGGCCTCGGCTGCGTGGTTGATCCAGCGGAAACCATCGCCCTCGCGTTGCACCCGTAAGGTCTGGCCTGCACCCTCGTGGCCTTGTGCTGCAAAAATCACCCCCCCGCCATAGATGCCGGGCGAGACCGCCAGCTGCTGCTGCAGCAGGCTGAGATAGTCGTCGTCGGGCAGCTCGGCTTGGGTCGCGGCAATGGCGGCGAGGTTGCGGGCATTGCTGATCGCCGCCTGTAAATGGCCAGTCACCGACATGGCCAGTGTTTCGGCCGCCACCAGTGCCTCGCGGCGCTGGCTTTCCTGCTGGGTGGCGCGCATCGACAGTGCCGCCGTGGCCCCGAACAAAAGCAGCAGCAGGGCCGCCGGCAACAGTAATCCAGTCGCTATTTTCTGTTGCAGGTTCAAACGCAAGATCCCCAGCCCCTTCGATGTCGGCACCATGCCACAACCGCCACAAAACCGTTACCAATGGATGTTACTTTTGCCCCATGCCATTGCTGACCCTGATCCGCCACGCCAAGTCCGCCTGGGACTATCCCGAACTCAGCGATTTCGAGCGCCCGCTCAACGAGCGTGGCCGCCGTGATGCGCCACGTATGGCGTTGCGCGCGCAGGCCCTGCCCAAGGTGACGCGACTCATCTCAAGCCCCGCCAACCGCGCGCTCACCACCGCGAGGGTATTTGCCGAACATCTCGGCATCGATTTCGACGCCATCCACATCGAGCCCAAGCTCTACGAGGCCAGCCGCAAGACGCTGCTGGAAGTCGTCACCCGCATTGAGCACAACCCGGCGCATGTGATGCTGTTCGGTCACAACCCCGGCTTCAGCGAATTGGCACACACGCTCGGCCACTGCCCCTTCGACGAAATGCCCACCTGCGCCATCGTCCACTTCAGGCTCGACGCCAAAACCTGGAAAGACGTGGGGCCGGGCAGCGGCACGCTGGTGAAGTATCTCTTCCCGAAAGATGGTTTCGATTAGGCAAGCGGCCTGAGCTTGGTGGCATAGCGCTGTGCGTTCTGCACGTAGTGCTGGGCGGAGAGGCCGATGAAGGCGATCTCCTGCGGCGACAACTCGCGCTTGACCACGCCGGGTGTGCCTATGATGAGCACCCCATCGGGGTAGCTCTTGCCTTCCGGGATCAGTGTGCCCGCACCGACGATCGAGTTCTTGCCGATGCGCGCCCGGTTCAGGATCACACTCTGGATGCCGATCAGTGTGTTGTCGCCGATGCTGCAGCCATGCAGCATCACCTGATGGCCAACGGTGACGTCGCGGCCAATGGTGAGCGGCACCCCGATGTCGGTGTGCAGCACCGAGCCATCCTGGATGTTGCTGTTCTCGCCAATGGTGATCGGGTCGTTGTCACCGCGCACCGTGCAGCCAAACCAGACGCTGGCGCCGGTGGCCAGGGTAACGTTGCCGATGACGGCGGCGTTGTCGGCGATCCAGTTGCGGCCGAGCAGCTGGGGTTGCTTTTCTTCGAGGGCGTAGAGCATGGTGGGCAGCGTGGCGGACGTTCAGTTGAGGGCGCTTAATCTAACGGCAAGCAATTACGGAGTCTTCTCGCATGAGCTTTCTCACCCGACTGTTTGGTGGCTTCCTGAGCCGCATCCTGGCCGTGGTGCTGGCGGTCAGCGCTGCTCAGTTCCCGGTCTACTACGCGCAATACCTGCAAACCCTGACGGGCGCGCGGCAGGAGGCTTCGCTGCGCTACGAGGAGTTGATGCGCGAAGCCGGCGTGCTGAACCTGGGCGCTGAGGACTTCATCATCCGCCACGAGGAAAACAGCGATCCGGTGTTCCAGGCTTCGGGCCGCATCCATCGCAGCACACTGGCGCGCTTCAAGAAGCTGGATGCCGCCTGGCAAGCCCTCTCATCAGCTACCGCGCTCGAAAAACCGAAGGCGCTGATCCGGCATTTCGACCGCAGCCTGGCCAAAGCCCTGCGCTTCACCCCCGGCCTGCCGCTGACACTTGAGGCGGGCGGTTATGCCCTGGGCGGCATCGTATTGGCCTGGCTGATTTCCACCCTGTTCGGGGCCTTGCTGCTGCCTGCCCGCGAGCCGCAATACCTGCCGTCAAAACCGGGCACGGTGCGGCATGAGCCGCTAGCTCGCTAATCGAGCAGGGCGCGCAGCTTCGCCACATCCGGCTGCACGATCACCCCGCGCTCGCAGACGATGGCGTCGATCAAGGCTCTGGGCGTGACATCGAATACCGGATTGAAGGCGGCCATGCCGGTCGGTGCAATGGGCTGCCCCTTGAACTCGGTCAACTCTGCAGCCGTGCGTGATTCAATCGGAATCGCCTCACCGTTCGGGCACTCCAGGTCGAAGGTGCCGGACGGTGCTACGACCATGAACTTCGTCCCGTGCGCCTTCGCTGCAAGTGCGAGTGCATAGGTGCCGATTTTGTTGGCCGTGTCGCCGTTGGCGGCGATGCGGTCGGCACCGACGATCACCCAGTCGATCTTCTGCACCTTCATCAGATGCGCCGCCGCGCCATCGGCGATGAGCTGGGCGGGAATGCCCTCCTGCATCAGCTCCCAGGCGGTCAGCCGTGCGCCCTGCAACCAGGGGCGGGTCTCGGTGTTGTAGACACCTGCCAGCTTGCCTTCGGCGTGGGCGCTGCGGATCACCCCGAGCGCGGTGCCATGCCCGCCGGTGGCGAGCGCACCGGTGTTGCAATGCGTGAGCACGCGCGAACCGGGGGCGATCAGTGCCGCACCGAGGGCGCCCATCTTCAAGTTCTGTGCGAGATCTTCGGCGTGGATGGTCTTGGCCTCGGCCAGCAGCGTATCGGCAGTGCGGGGCTGCACCTGTGCCATGCGAGCCAGTGCCCAGCGAAGGTTCACAGCGGTCGGACGCGAATCCGCCAGCACTTTCTCCGCCGCCGCATAGTCACGCCCCTGCAGCGCATCAATCACCAGCCCATAGGCCGCCGCGATGCCAATCGCCGGTGCACCACGCACCGCCATTGCATGGATGGCATGCGCCACACCCGCCGCAGAGCGGCATTGCAAATAGGTCAGCTCATGCGGCAGCACGCGCTGATCGAGCAGGCTCAGATGATCTTTGTCCCAGATGATGGGCTGTACAGCAGAAGACATTGATAAGTCCCGTAAAATGCGAGGCATAAGAATCCCTTAATTGTATTGCGCCCATGCAAGCCATCGACCTCCTCGTCTTCCCACGCTGGATCGTGCCCATCGAACCCGCTGGCGTGGTGCTGCAAAACCATGCGCTGGCCGTGGACAAGGGCCGCATCGTTGCGGTGCTGCCTTCCGCAGAAGCAGCTGCAAAATACCTGCCGCGCGAGACGCTCACTCTCGCCTCGCATGTGGTCATGCCCGGCCTCGTCAACGCCCACACGCATGCGGCGATGACGCTCTTGCGTGGCATCGCTGACGACCTGCCGTTGATGGACTGGCTGCAAAACCACATCTGGCCCGCGGAAGGCGCACATGTCTCGAAGCAGTTCTGCATCGACGGTGTGAAGCTCGCCGCCGCCGAGCTGATCTGCGGTGGCGTAACCACCGCCAACGACATGTATTTCTTCCCTGATGCCTCTGCGGAAGGCTTCACCGCTGCCGGGATGCGCAGCGTGGTCAACCTCATCACGCTCGACTTTCCCACCGCCTGGGCCGCCAATGCCGACGAGTACCTGCACAAGGGCCTCGCCATGCGCGATGCGCTGAAGGGCAATGCGCTCGTCACCACTATCTTTGGCCCCCACGCGCCCTATACGGTGAGCGATGCGCCGCTGCGCAAGATCCGCACGCTGGCCAATGAGCTGGGCATCGGCATCCACATGCACGTGCATGAAACCGCTGGTGAGGTGGCAATGGCCGAGGGCCAGACCGGCATGCGCCCCTGGCAACGGTTGAAGGAACTGGAATTGCTCGGTCCCGATTTCGTCGCCGTGCACATGACCCAGCTCACCGACGCCGAGATTGCCGAGGCTGCCGAACTCGGCGTGCATGTCGCCCACTGCCCCGAGAGCAATCTCAAGCTCGCCAGCGGCTTCTGCCCCGTCGACAAGCTGCTGCGCGCGGGCGTGAACGTCTGCATCGGCACTGACGGTGCAGCCAGCAACAACGACCTCGATCTGTTCGGAGAACTCAAGACCGCCGCCCTGCTGGCCAAGGCCGTCG
>JAKFXK010000112.1 GCA_021731445.1 Nevskiaceae bacterium
TCTGACACCGTTGCACCGGGCTTGTCTGAGGATGTGATCCGTCTCATCTCCGCCAAGAAAAACGAACCGCAATGGCTGCTCGACTGGCGCCTGAAGGCCTATCGTCACTGGCAGACGATGGCGCCGCCGGACTGGGCGCGGCTCAAGGTGCCCGCCATCGACTTGCAGAGCATCAGCTACTACTCGCAGCCCAAGAGCCACAAGAACGCGCCGAAATCACTGGACGAGGTCGATCCCAAGCTGCTGGAGACCTACAAGAAGCTTGGCATTCCGCTGCATGAGCAGGCGATGCTGGCGGGTGTGGTGTCGGATCAGCCCCTGCCGGGTACGCGCGCAAACGTGGCGATGGATGTGGTGTTCGATTCGGTGAGTGTCGCCACCACCTTCAAGGCCAAGCTGCGCGAAGCGGGGGTGATCTTCTGCCCCATCTCCGAGGCCGTGCGCGAACACCCTGAGCTGGTGCAGAAATACCTGGGCAGCGTCGTCGGCATCCGCGACAACTATTACGCCGCGCTCAACTCCGCCGTGTTCACCGATGGCAGCTTCGTGTTTGTGCCCAAGGGCGTGCGCTGCCCGATGGAGCTCTCCACCTACTTCCGCATCAACGAGCGGAACACCGGCCAGTTCGAGCGCACGCTGATCATCGTCGAGGACGATGCCAAGGTTTCGTACCTGGAGGGCTGCACCGCGCCGCAGCGCGACGAGAACCAGCTGCACGCTGCCGTGGTGGAGCTCATCGCCCACGACCGCGCCGAGATCAAGTATTCGACGGTGCAGAACTGGTACCCCGGCGACGAGAACGGCGTCGGTGGCATCTACAACTTCGTCACCAAGCGTGGCGAGTGCCGGGGCGTGGACTCGAAGATTTCATGGACGCAGGTCGAGACCGGCTCGGCCATCACCTGGAAGTATCCGAGCTGCATCCTGCGCGGCGACAATTCGGTGGGTGAGTTTTACAGCGTTGCACTCACCCACCATCATCAGCAGGCCGATACCGGCACCAAGATGATCCACGTCGGCAAGAACACTCGCTCGACCATCGTCAGCAAGGGCATTGCCGCAGGTTTTGGCCAGCAAAGCTATCGCGGCCTGGTGCGCGTGCTGCCGGGTGCGGCAGGCGCACGCAACCATACGCAGTGCGACTCGCTGCTGATCGGCCCGAAGTGTGGTGCACATACCTTCCCCTACACCGAGGTGCGTAACCCTTCGGCCAAGGTTGAACACGAGGCGACGACAAGCAAGATCGGCGAAGACCAGTTGTTCTATCTACGCTCACGCGGCGTCAGCGAAGAGGACGCCGTCAGCATGATCGTCAACGGCTTCTGCAAGGACGTGTTCCGCGAGCTGCCGATGGAGTTCGCGGTGGAGGCCGGCAAGCTCTTGGCGGTTTCACTTGAAGGAGCCGTTGGTTAGCCATGCCCATCGTCCGCATCGAAATGTGGGAAGGCCGCACGCTCGAACAGAAGCGTGAACTGGTCGCCGTCTACACCCGCGAAATGGCTCGAATCACGGGTTGCTCCGAGACCAGCGTCTATGTCGTGATCGACGATGTGAAGAAACAAAACTGGGGCGCAGGCGGTTTGCTGTGCTCCGACAAATACCCTGAGAACAACTGATGCTTGTCATTGAAAACCTCTTCGCCGACATCGGCAGCAAATCCATCCTCAAGGGCCTGTCTCTTACCGTCAACGCCGGCGAAGTGCACGCCATCATGGGGCCGAACGGCGCGGGCAAATCCACTCTAGCCAAGCTGCTCGCTGGACATGAGGACTACCTTGTCACTGGCGGCAGCGTGAGCTACCGCGGCGAAGACCTGCTCGCCATGCCCACCGAACTGCGCGCCCGCAGTGGCGTGTTCCTGGGCTTTCAATATCCGGTCGAGATTCCGGGCGTGTCGAACACCACGCTGCTCAAGGCGGCAGTCAATGCAAAGCTCAAACATGAGGGCAAGCCGGAGATGGATGCAGGCGGCTTTCTCGCATTCGTGAAGCAGAAGGTGAAGCAGGTAGCGATGGAGCCGAAGATGCTGCAGCGCGGCGTCAACGAGGGTTTTTCCGGCGGTGAGAAGAAGCGCAACGAGATCCTGCAGATGCTGGTGCTAGAACCGACGCTGATGCTGCTCGATGAAACCGATTCCGGCCTCGACATCGACGCGCTGAAAGTGGTCGCCGACGGCATCAACGCCCTGCGCGGCCCGGAGCGCGCCACCGTGCTCGTCACCCACTACCAGCGTCTGCTGGACTATGTGAAGCCCGACTTCGTGCATGTGCTGGCGGGTGGCCGCATCGTCAAGAGCGGTGGCCCCGAGCTGGCGCTGGAACTCGAAGAAAAGGGCTACGGCTGGCTAGAGGCAGCGTGAGCACAGGAATGAACTTCTTCGACAGCTGCCGCAACAGCCTGCCGCAGGATCAGCACGCGCAGCGGATCGACGCCTTTGCGCGCTTCGAGGCCTCAGGCTGGCCCACACCGGCGCTTGAAAGCTGGCACTACAGCGACTGGTCCTCGCTGGCCGAAAAGCCTTTCAACATCGCCAAGCCCGCACTCGATCCCGTCTTCGCGCCCGACCGCGCGCAGCCACTCGCGCTGGTCGCGCTCGACCCGGTGCAGACGGCGACGAGCTTCGCGCTCGATGCCCTCAACCGCGCCTTCGCCAAGCAGGGCGTCGATAAGACCATTGATGGTCATGCGCAGATTCCTTTCCTCATCACCCATGCACTGGCGGGCGAGCAGGTCATGCGCCATCTGCGGCATCGCCTTGCACTGTCCGCTGGCTCAAGAGCAACCGTGGTGATCTGGGATGCGCCCGGCATAGATGACAGCGACACCCTACTCACCGCCGTACTCACGCTCACCTTGGCAGCAGGCAGCCACCTGACGCTGATCCGCGTGCAGGATGCCGATGCCAGAGCCACGCGTGCCATGCATCTGAAAGCACACATCGAAGCCGACGCCACGCTGGAGATGATCCAGCTCGACTTCGGCGGCGCACGGGTGCGGCAGGAAACCGAAATCACCCTCGCCGCCCCCGGCGCGCGCTTCGAGCAGACTGGCCTCGCTGCCCTCACCGGCAAGAGCCGCGTCGATCAGCGCAGCCACGTCTGGCATGCCGCTCCCCGCTGCATCAGCCGCAGCAGCGCGCGGCTGCTTGCGGCAGGCAGCTCGCGTGCCATCCTCAACGCCAAGGTGCAGGTGCAGCCGGGCGCGGCGAAGACCGATTCCGAAACCCGCATCGCCAGCCTGCTGCTGAGCGACAAGGCCGAGATCGACGCCAAGCCGGAACTCGAGATTTATGCCGATGACGTGCAGTGCGCGCACGGTGCCACATTCGGCCAGCTCGACGAAGATGCCGCGTTCTACCTGCGCTCGCGCGGTTTGAGTGCCGCCGAAGCACAAAGCCTGCTGACGCAGGCCTTTGCCCAGACAGCACTGGATCGGATACCGCTGCCGGGTCTGAAAAACTGGGTGGAGCAGCGCGTGAGCACCCTTTTGGTGGCGAACGCAGCATGAGCTACGACGTGGAGCGCATCCGCGCCGACTTCCCCATCCTCAAGGAAAAGGTACGCGGCAAGCGTCTCGCCTATCTCGATAACGCCGCCACTACACAGAAGCCACGTGCGGTGATCGAGGCCATCACGCGCTACTACGAAACCAGCAACGCCAATGTGCATCGCGCGGTGCACGAACTGGCTGAGCGTGCCACTACGCAGTACGAGGGCGCGCGCGATCGCATCGCCAAGTTCTTCAATGCCCAACGCGAGGAAGTGGTGTTCACCCGTGGCTCGACCGAAGCCATCAACCTCGTCGCCTACAGCTTTCTGCGCCCACGCCTGAAAGAGGGCGACGAGATTCTGCTCACGGGTATGGAGCACCACAGCAATATCGTCCCGTGGCAGCTCATCGCCGCGCAGTGCGGCGCCAAAGTGATTGCGGCGCCCGTACTCGAGGATGGCTCGCTGGATTTTGACGGCTGGCGCGCGCGCTTGAACGAGCGCACACGCTTCGTCGCCGTGGTGCATGTCTCCAACACGCTCGGCACCATCAATCCGGTCACTGAAATCATTGCTGAGGCGAAGCAACGCGACATTCCCGTGTTGGTTGATGGCGCGCAGGCAGTAGCGCATCTCAAGGTTGATTTCGCCGCCTTGGGTGCGGATTTCTACACCCTCTCCGCCCACAAGCTCTACGGCCCTACCGGCTTCGGCTGCCTGATGGGCAAACGGGCGCGGCTTGATGCCATGCCGCCCTGGCACGGCGGCGGCGACATGATCCGCACCGTGAGCTTCGAGGGCTCCACCTGGGCCGAGCCACCCTATCGTTTCGAGGCCGGCACCCCCGACATGGCAGGAGCCATTGGGCTGGCTGCGGCTCTTGACTACGTCGAAGGCATTGGGCTGGGTGCCATCGCGGTCCACGAACACAGCTTGCTGCTGGAAGCGACCCATGCACTCCAGGACATCCCCGGCTTGCAATTAATCGGTACCGCCGAAGGCAAAGGAGGCATCTTGTCCTTCGTCATCCAAGGCGCCAACGCGCAGGACGTGGGCAGCCTGCTCGATCAGCAGGGTGTCGCAGTGCGCACCGGGCACCACTGCACCATGCCGTTGATGGCGCGGTTTGGCATCAGTGCCACCATTCGCGCTTCCCTTGCGTGCTACAACTCGCAGGAAGATGTCATGCAACTACATTCCGCACTCATAAAATCTACGAGACTATTGCGCATGTAGCCTTATTGCCGCCTCTAGTCGTACATATAAGGGACTTGCGCACAACAAACGCGACAATGAGGGTTTGCCGGACTGAATAGACCCTTGTTTGTGTTGTGCCACCGCTGTAGAACAATGGCTTGGATGGCTTGAGGGCATTGGCATGGGTAGTGGCATTACACGGCATAACAGTCGCGCGCGGCACGGGCGAGCACGCCAATGCGCGCGTGGCTTCACGCTGATCGAACTCATCGTGGCCGTAGTCATCCTGTCGATTCTGGCGACCCTGGCGGTACCTTCATTCCAGCTCATGATCGCGCGCAATCGCATCACCAGCCATGCCAATTTGTTGCTTCAGGCCGTCACGCTGACAAGATCCGAGGCCATCCGCCGCAATCGCCTGGCAACCCTGTGTCCCATTGCCCTCAATCCGGGGTCCACCATCGATCCCGCCTCCCCACCGGCATGCGTCACGGGCGGCACCTGGGGCGGGGTCGCGGCAGACGGCAAGCTGTATGGACTGATGGTATTCCTCGATGCCGATGGCGATGGCACGCTCGAAGCGGCGGATGATTTCGTGCGCGCTGATTTTCCTTATGGACAGGGCAGCATCGTTACCGGCAGCGGCAGCCTCGCGCAGCGCGTCACCTTTTCGGCGCGCGGCATCTCCGGCAACAACGGCAGCTGGCTGATCAAGCCGAAGAACATCGACGACGGAGTCAACATCAAGACCCTGACGCTTGGTCCGACTGGCCGGCCGAGGGTCAGCTGATGTCAAACCGTCGGCGGCAAAGGGGCGTCACCCTGATTGAAGTACTGATCGCCATCGTCATCATGGCCATCGGCCTCATCGGCATTGCCGCCATGCAGGCCGCAGCCCTTGGCAATAACCAGCTTTCGTTTGAATACACCCAGGTGGTCACTGCGGGCCAGAACCTGGCTGAACGCATGCGGGCCAACCGCGACGGGGTTTCCAACAACTTCTATCTTTTCGCGGCGGGCACGCCAGGCAACCCAGGGGTGAACTGCGCAACAGCAAGCTGCACATCACAGCAGCAGGCGAACTGGGATCTTGCCGCCTGGTACGCCTCGCTGGCGCCAAGTGTCAGCTTTGCCAACGTGCCTGCGACGGCCAGCGCAAATCTTCCCGGAGTGCAGGTGGCAGTCGCCTGTGAAACGGTGACCTGCGTGCCAGACGATGTTCGCACCATCACCATCTTTTGGGACTCCCGTCGCAACGGCGCTACAGGCATCGCCTGTGACCCGGACGACAATGCTGATCTTGCCTGCGTCCGCCTGCCGTTTACGCCATGAAACCATCTGCGCGCCAATCCGGTTTTTCGCTCATCGAGCTCTTGATCGCAATCACTCTGGGCCTGGTGCTGACCGCTGGTCTCATCAGCGTGTTCGTGAGCAGCAAGCAGGGTTACCGGGTACAGGAAAGCCGTGGCCGCATGCAGGAAAACGTCAGGTTCTCAATGGAATATCTGTCGCAGGCAGTCCGGCTGGCGGATTTCTTCGGCAGCGCCCAGCCCGCCACCGTCACGGTACTTGGCACGCCGTCCTATACCGGCGCGGGCGGCTGTGAAAACGGTTGGTTGATCAATCCCAACGAAGGGCTGCGTGGCTATGGCGGCGGCACGACCTACCCCGGTGATGGCTTGCCGTCCGACTGCCTCAACAGCTCCACCGTTGCCTACATTCCATCCAGCGATGTGCTTGCTGTGCGCTATGCCGACCCTTCAGCTGGTTTTACAGAGGCCACGTTCACGGCCAATTTGGCTGATGCCACTGCAAAGACCAGCATGCTGACAAACGGAAAATACTTTCTCCGCGTGCTCGCTGGTGCCCGGGGGGTCATTTTCGATGCGGATGCAGACAGTGGCACGGGCATCACGGCACTCCCAGATCCCGGCAGTGCTCCCGGTGCCTTGCTGAACTACCGCTTCAAGAGCGAGGTGTTCTACCTCGGCAATTTCACGCCGACTGGCGCGTCGGTGGCCACTCCAACCCTGCACTGCAAATGCACCACTGTGAATGGCGTTACGGCGCGACAGTTGGTGGAAGGGGTAGAGATGATGAAGTTCGACTACGGTATCGACAGCAACGATGACAAGCTGGTCGACCGCTATTTGTCCGCCACCGATACGCAGACCGCCAGCCGCTGGCCCAATGTGCTGTCGGTGCGTATCGGACTGGTGGTGCGCGGCGACGAGCGTGATGGTTTCACCGACACCGATAGCTATGCCTTGCCCTCTGGCTTCAGCTATACACCCGCAACCGCTATCAGCCGTTTCCAGCGCTTTGCGGTGGTGCGTGAAGTCCAAGTCCGCAACCGCGTTACCAGCCGGTGAGACAGGAACCCATGATGCCAACCATCCGCCATCACCATGGTTTCGTGCTGGTCACCGCGATGATCTTCCTTCTGGTGCTTACCCTGGTGGCTGTCGTAGCCGTCAAGAGCAGCGGACTGGAGCTCAGGATGAGTGCCAACAATGTCATGCACACGGAGGCGTTCCAGGCTTCGGAGGGGCCGCGACAGACGATCGGACGCCTCATCGAGCGTCTTGGTTTTTATGCCGAAAGTGGCTGGCCTGCAGCGATTGGCGGGGCCACACCCGACAGCCAGTTTGCCTACACCATCCCTGATCGGCTCACCATCCTCGATGCGGACGGCGAGGATGACGGTGCTCCCCTGAACTGGTTCATCGACATTGCGGAGAGCGAGTTCAGTTATGCACCTTTCGTCACCGCGCTGGATGCCGATCCCAAAGCGCGCGCACGTTATGACCTCGACAACCTGGATCCGGATGATGAAAACAGCCCCGCCATTCGCGCGCTGGTTGATGTGAAGCGCGCCCGTACTGCGCCGAAAAGAGGTTGCGACCTGTCCAGCGGAGGCTACGAAGGCGTGTCCTCCCGCAATTGCGCGGATTACATCTTCCTCATCACCAGCCGTGGCTACGACCAGAACAGCACGTTGCCCGACCTCGCTGATGCCGATGCCGAGCAGCCGCAAGCCAATTACGAAACTTCATCAATGTACCGCTACGTACCGCGGTAAAGGACGCCCGCCATGAACAGCGCTTTCACGACCCTGCTCAAACATTGCTCCAAGCCGGTGCTGCTTGCTGCGGCAACGCTGGTCATGGTGACTGCGCCGACCAACTCGCAGTCGGTGGTCAGTCTGCTGGCGCCCTGGACCAATACCTTTGATTCGGCGCATTACACACAAACGCCGATCACCACGGTGGAGACCGCACCACCGCAGGTGATGCTGAACATGACGCGCGATCATCAGCTGTTCTACAAGGCCTACAACGACTACTCGGATCTCGACAATGATGGCGCGCCGGAAACCACCTACAAGCACGCCATCAACTACTACGGATATTTCGATTCCGGCAAGTGTTACCTCTACAGCACCGCGAATAGTCGTTTTGAACCGGACACAGTAACCGCCGACAAGTATTGCAATGCCGGATCGACGACCGGCCAGTGGAGCGGAAACTTTCTCAACTGGGTGTCAATGACCCGCATGGATGCGGTGCGCAAGCTGCTGTACGGCGGCAACCGTTCAACCGACAGCAGCACTGCGACGGTGCTCGAACGCGCACCGCTGCCGACCGACGCTCATTCCTTTGCGAAGTATTACAACGGTAGTGACATCGCCCAGCTCGCGCCGTTCACCACCATTACCACCACCGCGCCCAGCACGACATCAAGCACGTCTTTCAGCATGGGCACGGGCAGCCGCCAGTTCTTCCTCACCAGGGCGAATCTCGGCAATGCAAGGGCCGGGGATCAGATCCGCATCGTGCGCACCAGCAACACAGCGCTGGTGATGCGGGGCTACGTAACGGCTTCGGCCTCGGACAGCGTCACCGTGGAGGTCTACTCGAGCGAGGGCTCAGGCGCAAACATCACCGATTGGACGCTGACCAATCTCAGCACCTCAGGTATCTCGTTCTGCAACACCACCTGGGCCGCCACGGACCAGCAGAGCCATACTCTCTCGACCTCAACCTATCCACCGTTGTTGCGTGTGGCGCGCGGCAACTTCGAACTGTGGGGTGCCAACGAGCGCTGGCAGTGCTACTGGCGCGAGGAACGCACTGGCACCGGTATTTTTGACGCAGCGCGCAACGGCAACCAAGCCTTTTTCAGCGGACTCAATGCCAGCAACGCCAACCCAAACAAAGCCAACCATGCGCTGGGCAGCGGCAGCAATGCGGGTGGCGCGAATACCGCCACCGGCGAGTATTACGTGCGGGTGCAGGCCTGCGTTACCGGCAAGATCGGCACGGAGCGCTGCAAACAGTACCCAAGCGGCAATAGCAAACCCATCGGCCTGCTGCAGGTCTATGGTGACGATGACCGCATCCGCTTCGGGCTGATGACGTCCAGCTACGAACGCAATGTGTCTGGCGGTGTGCTGCGCAAGAACATTTCCAGTTTCACCGACGAGGTCGAGGAGCCGACCACGGGGGTTTTCTCCACTGCGCCGTCGACAGGCAGCATCGTCGCCATCATGAATCGCTTGCGGATGTGGGGCTACGAATACAACAACGGTACCTACATCGGTACCGACCGCGAGAATTGCGACTACCAGCTGGTCGGTATTGCGGCCGCAGGAACGACCGTAGCCGCCCGCGAGGTTTCAGAGGGTCGTTGCGCAAGCTGGGGCAACCCCGTCGGTGAGGTCTACCTCGAATCGCTTCGGTACCTCGGCGCGCAATCCGCGACAACAGCCTTCGACAGCACGGTCAGGGTGAACACCGGGGACAGTGCCAGCAAGGACGCCACACTGTCGCTGGGCAAGCAGACTTTTGCCGACCCGATGACTGCAACCAATTACTGCTCCAGCCTCAATGTGCTGACGTTCACCGCCAGCGTGTCGTCATACGACAACGACCAGATGAACGGCTTGTCGTCGCTGCGCGGGAGCCCGAATGCCAACACCTACACCGACACGATCGGCACGCAGGAAAATATCCACGGCAGCAATTGGTTCGTCGGCAACATCCCGACCAATCGCAACCAGCTCTGCACGGGCAAGACCATCTCCTCTCTGGCCGCTATCGATGGCATTTGTCCCGAAGCCTCGGCCATCGAGGGGGCTTTCCTGATCGGCGGTGCCGCGCTCTACGCACGTACCAACCGCATCCGCAACGACTTTTCAGCCACCCAGCCGCCGGCCAGCGACAATTCTTCACTCAAGATCACCAGTTACGGCATCGAGCTGGCCACCAACACGCCGAACATCACACTGACGCAACCGGTCACCGGCCGCAAAGTGTCGATCCAGCCGGTATATCGGCTGGATCGGAGTTCCAACGGCACAGGCCCTTTTGGCAGTGGCGCTATCGTCGACTTCCGCATCGTTTCGCAGGACACGGTCAACGGCAAAGGCCGTTTCTACGTCAACTGGGAAGATTCGACGCAAGGCGGCGACTACGACCAGGACATGTACGGAATCATCGAGTACGAGTTCCTGTCCGGTGACAGGATCAAAATCACTGTCGACGCGGTTTCCGCCTCCACTGCAAATGGTCAGGGATTCGGCTACATCATCAGTGGCACCACACAGGATGGCCCGCACTTCCACGCTGGCATCCTCAATTACGACTATCTCAACGAGTCGTCCACCAATCCGATCGAGGTGCGCGATCCATTGAACCGCGTACTCAACAACACTGCCTACGCGGAATACGGCAATCGCATCTTTGTTAACACCAGCGGTGGATGCCGGGATTGCGTCGTCAATGATCCGCCCACCAGCGTCACCTACACACTGGGTGCCGCAGCGGCAGGCAACCTGAAGAGTCCGCTCTATTACATGAGCAAATACGGCGGCTTCGTCGACAGCAACAACAATAGCCTGCCGGATCTGCAAAGCGAGTGGGACAGCCGCGACCGCAACGGCAACCCGGGCACCGATGGCGTGCCGGATACCTATTTTCTGGTCTCGAACCCGACCGCTCTCGAATCCTCCCTGCGCGCAGCACTGGATGCCATCATCGCCAAAACCGCCTCCGGCACCGCGGCAGCGGTCGTCTCCAATGCGCAGGAAGGGCAAGGTGCGGTTTATCAGGCTTTGTACGAATCGAGCCGTACCGACGCCAATGGCCGCAACGTGAAATGGTTCGGTGCCTTGCAGGCCGTATTTATCGATAGGGATGGACGGTTACGCGAAGACGGGGATGGAGACAAGATTCTCGACGAAGCCGATTTTGGTGCAGACCCCGCCTTTGATCTTTTCTACGACACCACGGACCGCACCACGAAGCTGCGGCGCTATGCAGGCGATCCTGCAAGCAGCAGTTTTGCCCTGCTGCCCCTCAATAACTTGCGTACGCTCTGGAACTCGCGCCAGCGCCTGTCAGACCTGACAAACGCGCAGGTGGTGGCGCAACGGACATACAGCGGCAGCGCCGCCGACGGCCGGCATATCCTCACATGGGTCGACAGTGATCAGGATGGTGTTGTCGACAGTGGCGAAACCGTGAACTTCACACAGAGCGACTTTGGTGGCGATACCGGCACCAGCACCGACCGGTGGGGCGTGCTCAATGTAAAAAGCTATGCCGATGCTGGCAATCTCGTCAGCTATGTACGTGGCCAGGACGCAATCGGCCTGCGCAGCCGCACGCTGGACTATGACGGCAATGGCAGCACCGAAACCATGCGCCTTGGCGACATCGTGCAGAGCACGCCGACTCCAGTGGGGCGGCCGAGTGAGGGCTATAACCTGCTCTATGGAGATAAGAGCTACAACGAGTTTGCCTTGCGCTGGGCACAGCGTCGCAATGTCATCTATGCAGGTGCCAACGACGGCATGCTGCACGCATTCAATGGCGGCTTTTACAACGCAACCGCCAAGAAGTTCGAGCTCAAGCGGAGCACTGAAATCGAGCACCCCTTGGGTTCAGAGCTGTGGGCCTATGTGCCTTACAACCTGCTGCCTCACCTGCGCTGGCTGACCGAAAACAACTACAAGCATCAGTACTACATCGACGGCAAACCCAAGGTCTTCGATGCACGTGTGTTTTCACCGGAAACGGCTTGCGGCACCGCAGGCAGCAGCACTCCGACCAACAGCGGGTGCATTCACCCCAACGGCTGGGGCACGGTACTGGTGGTACCTATGCGCTTTGGCGGCGGTCAGGCTGATTTGCCAGCCAAGACCGCACTGCTTGCCAACGCAGGTTTTGGCGGCTACACCAACTTGCCGAGCACGCTTACCACCCGCTCGGCATACGTGGTGCTGGACGTGACCAACCCCGAAGCTGCGCCGACCGTGATGGCAGAAATCACCTCCCCCCTGGTCGGCTACACCACCAGTCAGCCCACCGTGTGGTTCAAGAGCAGCCGGGACAACTGCATTTACAACGTCAGCGGCAGTGCCAACCGCTGCAATGGCGTCGCCAGCCGAAGCAGCAGTGATGTCATCACCGCCGCCAACGCCGAAGAGTGGTATCTGGTATTCGGCAATGGGCCACTCAACGACAGCCCTGATGGCGGGCGCACTGGGGCCAGCGCGGCGACCACCACCAAGACCGCCAGCCTGTATGTCTGGAACCTCAAGACCAAGACCTTGGCCAATACCGTGTCGCTTGGTGAAGCCAATAGTTTCGTGAGTGATCCGACATCCATCGACTGGAACATCAACTACCGCACGGACAATCTTTATGCCGGCACCATCGGCGGCACCGCTGCCGCGCCGACCGGCAAATTGAAGAAGATCGACACCGGCACCGTAAGCACCACCGGCAGCGGGGCTAGCGCCGTGACGACCTTCGTCGAGGCGACACCTTCCTCCTGGCAAAGCCCGCAGACCTTGATGGATCCTGGCAGTCCGGTCATCTCGGCGCCTTCAGTGACGCTGGACGAACTGGACAACCGCTGGGTCTATGCCGGCACGGGACGTTTTTATGTCAATGCGGCCAGCCCCAACAACGACAAGCTCAGCAGCGCCGCGCAAAAGATGTTTGGTGTAGTGGACCGCAAGCCGACGGCCAGTGCCACAGCCCCCACTTGTCCGCAATTGGAGAACAGCAACTACGACACGGCCCTGCCACGGGACTTCAGCTCGCTGCTGAATACCACTAGTGCCGTGGTGAAACGCGATGGCACAGTCAGCGGCGTTACAGCACTCACCACTACAGAGCTGCCAGATTGCGCTATCCCCTCGGCCACCACCACTGCGCTGCGCACGGCAGAGCGCGACAACAACTACGAGAACGAGTTGATCCGCTCAGCGCGCCTGAAAAAAGGCTGGAAGATCGAACTGGCCACCGGCTCACCCTCAGAGCGCGTGGTCAGCCGCACTACGCTGTTCGGAGAAATCCTGTTCGCCACACCATTCACGCCCAGCGCCACGCTCTGCGAGGGTGAGGGCAGCAGCAAGCTGTTCGGCGTGTTTTACAAGACCGGCACCCCGCGCGCCGCCATCCCGACCTTCGGTACCATCAGCAACGCCACCGAGAGCCTGCTGGACGACCAGGTGATCCGCAGTGTCAGTCTGGGCCAGGGTCTGGCGGCTGGCGTGGCCTTGCATCTGGATGCCAGCAGTTCGATCGCCACCAGCCGGCTGACCGCGATCTCGCAGACCTCTACTGCGGCGCTCACCACAACCCGTGCCACGGTGGGTGCCGGCGCACGCAGCGGTGAAATCGACTGGCGCGATTCGCGTATCGACCGGTGATCACCATGCACTCCATAGCTATCACTGAGCGAGGTGTGACACTGGTCGAGATGCTGGTCACCATTGTCATCGTCTCGATACTCGCCGCCATCGCGGTACCCAGCTATCAGGACTATGTGCGTCGCAGCGAGCGGCAGAAAGGCGCGGCCTGCCTGATGGACATCAGCAAGCAGGTACAAGCCTTCCAGCAACGCAGGAATGTCTATCCCACCAGTCTGACCCAGGTGGGTTTCGCCAGTGCCACAGCGACATGCCGCGAAAATACTCGCTACACCGTGACCCTGACCAATGAGACCACGGGGCCGGCTTGTAGCGGATCAGGGCTTGACCGCTACCAGCTCACTGCCCAACCGACATCGGGCAGCACCCAGGTGAAGGACGGCTTTCTGCGGCTGACCCAATGTTTCGATGGCACAGCGCAACGCTACCGGGAACTGGGCAACAACCAGTGGTGAGCTGTCTGCTCAGCACAGCAGCCCAAGCAGTCGCTGCGCCGAGGCAGGAGCCAAGGTAAGTCCGTATCGGAAGTGCCCGGTATTGGCATAGAGATTTGGCAACTTCGGGTGCTTGGCAATGATCGGCAAGCCATCCGGCGAGCCAGGCCGGAGTCCGGCCCAGTGCGCGACACAGGGGGCATCCCGCAGCCCATCATGCAAACCTGCGGCAATACTCCGCAGACGATCACGGGTATTGGCATCCACGCTCTTGTCGAAGCCACTGTCCTGCAGCGTGCTGCCCACCAGCACCGTCCCATCCCGTCGAGGAACGAGATAATGCCCGGCACTCACCACGATGCGGTCCAGGCCGGGTCGCTCAGGCCGCAATGCCAACATCTCGCCTTTCACAGGCCAGACCGGGATGTCCCAGTTCGTCGGCGCCAGCAGCTCTGCACTCCAGGCCCCGGCGGCGACAATGATCACCTCCGCAGACTGCCTGCCGCGCGCATGACAGGCCTCGACCAGTCCGGCCTTCGTTTCGAGCCGCACTGTACCGCATTCATCCCGCAGCACAACGCCCTGTGAAGCAAGCACCCGGCTCAAGGCGCGGCAGAAGCGGGGATTGCGGAGCTGCGTTACCCAGGGCAACCATACCGTTCCGCCCTGCGCCGGCCTGGTTTCGCAAGCCAGGCCGCGTTCGCTGCACCACGCCACTGCGGCTGCCAGGTCACTGCCGCGTATCTCCATGCCGCAACGCCACCATTCGGGGTCGATGCCGCTCTCTGCATGCAACTCCGCACACAGGGCGGGATATGCGGCAAGACTCTCGGCTACCAGCTCCCAGAGGGCTGGCATCGCTTCCCATGGCGGCAGTGGCGACAGAATGCCACCGCCCGCCCAGGAGGCTTCCATTGCCAGCCGCCCTCGTTCCAGCACGGTCACGCGCCAGCCCGCCTGGTGCAGTACCCATGCTGTCATCAGCCCGATGACACCACCACCAATGATGGCCGCGGAGCCCACTTGTCGATCAGCAGGACGGTTCATGCCATCCACCCGTTGCGCTACGCTCCACAGTCAGGCTCAAGTCCGGAAAAAGGATCAATACCATGCAGCGCCACAACGGCACCTCATCTCGGGGATTCACCCTCATGGAATTGATCGCTGCGGTCGCCATCGTCGGCATTCTCGCCGCGATTGCGGTGCCGAGCTACAGCGGTTTTGTCGCGCGTGGCAATCGTGCGGTGGCGCAGCGCGCACTGAGTGAACTGGCCACCCTGCAGGAGCAGTATTTCCTCCGTCACCGTCGCTATGCGACCGCCGCACAACTGCTCGGCGACAGCGCCGGATATAGCGTGGACCGCCGTGGCAACCGCACCACCGTGACGGCAAACCAGATCTATGCAATCACCATGACCGGCACCAACAATTACGTCCTGACCGCCACCGCGCCGACCGGCAGCAGCCAGGCTAAGAGAGACCCGGATTGCCTGACCCTCTCGCTCTCCGCCACTGGTACCCGCACCGCAACCAAGCCTGCCTGCTGGGGGGACTAAAGGTGACGGACTTTTGACGCCTCCCATCCCGATGGCCGCCCCGTCTGTCGGTTTATCGGCGCACCGTTCAGCTAGAGGTTGTCCACTACTCACCAAACGCTCTCGCCACGCCCGTGCCGCTTTAGCCCGATGCGCAACCAAACCGGTTTTACCCTGATGGAGCTGCTGGTGGTGATCGCCATCGCCGGCATCCTCACCGGCATTGCCATCCCCAGCTTTCGCGGCATCATCCTCAATGCCGAGTCGCGCGAGGCAGCGACGGATTTCTACAGCACTCTGGCGCGGGCGCGTTCCGAAGCCATCGCCCGCAATGCCGAGGTATCGGTATGCGCGCGCGACCTCGCCGATCTCGATGTCCCAGCCTGTCTCGACGACGCCACTGACTGGCAGGACGGCTGGATCGTTTATGCCGGGGCCACCCCCGACACGCCCTTGCAGATTCATGGCCCGCTGCCGGGTGATCTCGCACTCACGGGCGTGACCAGCCCACTCACCTTCGACGCCAATGGCCGCGTCGCCACGCTGGCCACCTTCGATCTCTGTCGTGGCACGCCGGACACGCGCGGGCGGCAGCTCACAGTTTCGCGCAGTGGCCGCGTGGCGCTGGTACTCGAGCCATGCTGAGGCAACGCGCCCTCGGCTTCACACTGGTCGAGACGATGGTCACGGTGTTCGTCGTTGCCGTCGGCCTGCTGAGTGCTGCGGCCCTGCAG
>JAKFXK010000085.1 GCA_021731445.1 Nevskiaceae bacterium
GATGTTCACCCGCGCGCCCACCATTTGCATCGCCGATGTAGGCGAGATGGCCCGCCTTGCTGCCTTCGCCAAGCTGGCCTTTCTTCACTTCCACAAAGTTTCCGATATGCACCTCGTCGGCAAAGTGGGTGTCGGGCCGCACGCGAGCGAAGGGGCCGATACGGCAGCGCTTGCCAGCCTCCAGGCCTTCGAGCACGCAATGCGACAGCACCTCCGAACCTTGCCCCAGCCGGACATTCTTGAGCACCGAATAGGCGCCGATGCGCACCCCATCGGCCAGCACGCAGTCACCTTCGACGACGACACCAATGTCGATAAATACATCGCGCCCGCAACTCAAGCTGCCACGCAGCTCGAAGCGCGAGGGATCGGCAAACGCGACGCCTTCCCGCATCAGGGCATCCGCCTGACGGCGCTGGAACACGCGCTCCTGCATGGCCAGTTGCAGGCGGTCGTTGACGCCCTCGACTTCGGCGCGATCCAGCGCAGGCACTGCCGTCACCGGCACACCGTCGCGCACGGCGAAGCCCACCACATCGGTGAGGTAGTACTCGCCCTTCCGGTTGTCGTTTTTGATCTGCTGAAGCCAGGGTTTGAGCAGACGTGCGGGTGCCGCCATCAGGCCGGTATTGACCTCGCCGATGCCGCGTTGCGCCTCGCTCGCATCGTTTTCTTCGACGATGCCGGTCACGGCATCGCGTGCATCGCGCAGGATGCGGCCATAACCCTTGGGTTCATCGAGTGTGACGGTGACGATGGCGAGCCCCTGCTCCGCCGCAGTCAGCAATGCACGCAGCGTCCCGGGCGAGACCAGCGGCACATCGCCATAGAGGATGACGATCAATGCATCGTCCGGCACGGCAGGTGCGGCTTGCAGCACCGCATGACCGGTGCCGAGTTGCTGGCCTTGCGTCGCCCATTGCACGGGCATCCCCGCACAAGGGGACTTGGCGAACCAGCCCTGCACGGCCTCACCACCATGGCCGATCACCACATGGCAGGCTTTTGCATTGACCTGCTGCGCAGTGGCCAGCACATGACCCAGCATGGGCGTGCCGCCGATGGGATGCAGCACCTTGGGCAGTGCGGATTTCATGCGTGTGCCCTGCCCGGCGGCGAGGATGATGACGTGGATGTTGCTCATTCCAGTTTTTCCAGCTGTTCTTTTGATTGTCATTCCCGCAGGCAGGAATTCAGATGTGGGTTCGGGTTGTGAAGATAGATACGCTTCGCGCCAAAAGGGCTTGCGTTTGCCTTAAGCGGGAATGAGAGACTTTAAGGTTCGGAGGCTGCGGGACAGCAAAAAGCCGCTTCTCAGCGGCTTCGATTGTGCCTTGCGACGGTGTAGCTTGCTCAGCGCGCGCTCTTGCTCAGGTCCTGCACGAACTTGAGGCGGGCGGCGGCCTCGACCAGCTCCTGCTGGGCTTTGGCCATGTCGAGATCGGTCTTGGCCCCGCTGAGTTTTTCCTGTGCGCTCTTCTGCGCGGCAAGCGCCGCCTTCTCGTCGGCATCACCCGCGCGCAGGGCAGAATCAGCAAGGATCGTCACCAGCTTGGGCTGCACTTCCATGATGCCGCCGCCGACGAAGATGGCCTGCTCGCCCGCAGCCGTCTGCACGCGCACCGCGCCCGCTTTCAGCTTGGTCAGCAAAGGAGCATGACGCGGCAGGATGCCGATCTCGCCAGTGATGGCGGCAGCGTAGACCGCAGTCGCCTCACCAGAAAAAATCTGGCCTTCGGCACTGACGACTTCGACCTGGAAGGTAGACATGTCTTGATCCGATCCGGCTTAGAGCTTCTTGGCCTTTTCGATGGCCTCGTCGATGCCGCCGACCATGTAGAACGCCTGCTCCGGCAGATGATCGTAGTCACCGTCAACGATGCCGCGGAAGGCGCGGATGGTGTCCTTCAGTGACACATACTTGCCAGGCGAGCCGGTGAACACTTCGGCGACGTGGAAGGGCTGCGACATGAAGCGCTGCACCTTGCGCGCGCGATACACGGCGCGCTTGTCGTCTTCGCTCAGCTCGTCCATGCCGAGGATGGCGATGATGTCTTTCAGCTCCTTGTAGCGCTGCAGGATGCCCTGCACGTCGCGGGCGATCTGGTAGTGCTCCACGCCAATGACGTTCGGATCGAGCTGACGCGAAGTCGAGTCGAGCGGGTCAATGGCGGGGTAGATGCCGAGTGCTGCGATGTCACGGCTGAGCACGACCGTCGCATCCAAGTGCGCGAAGGTGGTGGCAGGCGAAGGATCGGTGAGATCGTCGGCCGGCACGTAGACGGCCTGGATCGAGGTGATCGAGCCCTTCTTGGTCGAGGTGATGCGCTCCTGCAGCACGCCCATTTCCTCGGCGAGGGTCGGCTGGTAACCCACGGCGGAAGGCATGCGGCCGAGCAGTGCCGACACTTCGCAACCGGCGAGCGTGTAGCGGTAGATGTTGTCGACAAAGAACAGGATGTCGCGGCCTTCGTCACGGAAGTACTCGGCCATGGTCAGGCCGGTCAGTGCCACGCGCAGACGGTTGCCCGGCGGCTCGTTCATCTGGCCATACACGAGGGCCACCTTGTCGAGCACGTTGGAGTCTTTCATCTCGTGGTAGAAGTCGTTGCCTTCACGAGTGCGCTCGCCCACGCCGGCGAACACGGAGTAGCCGCCGTGCTCCTTGGCGATGTTATTGATCAGTTCCATCATGTTGACGGTTTTGCCGACGCCGGCGCCACCGAACAGGCCGACCTTGCCGCCCTTGGCGAACGGGCAGAGGAGATCAATGACCTTGATGCCGGTTTCCAGCAGCTCAGTCGAGCTGGACTGGTCTTCGTAGCCAGGCGCAGCGCGGTGGATTTCCCACTTGTCGTCACAGGCGACGGGGCCGGCTTCGTCGATCGGATTACCAAGCACATCCATGATGCGGCCGAGCGTGCCCTTGCCGACCGGCACCGAGATTTTCTTGCCGGTGTTCGACACCGACATGCCGCGCTTGAGGCCTTCTGAGGCGCCCATCGCAATGGTGCGGACGACGCCGTCGCCCATCTGCTGCTGCACTTCGAGCGTCAGGCCTTCGGACGCGATGAAGAGCGCGTCGTAGATCTTCGGGATTGCATCGCGCGGAAACTCAACGTCTACGACGGCGCCGATGATTTGAACGATTTTGCCGGTGCTCATGGGTGTTCCTTAGCTTGAATCTGTTTGAAGAAAAATGGGGTTAGACCGCCGCAGCGCCGCCGACGATTTCAGAGAGTTCTTTAGTGATCGCCGCCTGGCGCGCCTTGTTGTAGCTGAGTTGCAGCTTGCCGATGATCTTGCCGGCGTTGTCGGTCGCACCTTTCATGGCAACCATGCGGGCCGACTGTTCGGACGCACCGTTTTCGACGATGGCCTGATACACCTGCGCCTCGACGTAGCGACCCAGCACGTAGTCAAGCAGCTCTTCGGCAGAGGGTTCGTAGAGGTAGTCCCAAGCTTCAAGCAGGCCGTTGGATTTCACCGGCTCCAGCGGCAGCAGCTGCGACAGCACCGGCTTCTGCATCATGGTGTTGACGAACTGCGTCGAGCCGAGGAACACACGATCCACACTGCCATCACGATAGGCATCAAGTGCCACCTTGATGACGCCGACCAGCTGATCGAGCTTGGGTGCATCGCCCAGTTTGCTCACCTCAGCCAACACGGTGCCGCCAAAACGCTTGAAGAACGACACGCCCTTGCTGCCAACGGCGATGTACTGCACTTCGGCACCCCTGTCCTTCCACTCCTTGGTGGCGCGGGTGACGGCACGGAACATGTTGACGTTCAGTCCGCCAGCGAGGCCGCGATCTGAAGTGATGACGATCATCAGCGCGCGTTTGACAGGGCGATCGACCAGAAACGGGTGGCGATACTCCGGGTTGGCGAGTGCGAGATGGCCGACCACGCGACGGATTTTTTCAGCGTACGGACGCGCCTGCGCCATGCGAACCTGCGCCTTGCGCATTTTCGAGGTCGCCACTTTTTCCATCGCCTTGGTGATCTTCTGCGTCGACTTCACGCTTTTGATCTTGGTGCGAATTTCCTTTGCGCCTGCCATCGGGCTTGCCCTTTCCTAGTGCGCTGGGGTTAGACCGCGAACTGCTTCTTGAAGGCGGTGATACCGGCCTTCAGAGCGGCTTCGAGATCATTGTTCCAGTCGCCCTTCTCGTTGATCTTGCTGATGAGATCGCCGTTGGCGGAATTGAGGAACTGGTGCAGGCCAGCCTCAAAGTCCAGAACCTTGGCCACCGGCACGTCGTCGAGGAAGCCTTCGTTCACCGCGTAGATCGACGCCGCCATGTGGGCGACCGACAGCGGCGAATACTGCTTCTGCTTCATCAGCTCGGTGACGCGCTGGCCGCGCTCCAGCTGCTTGCGGGTGGCCTCGTCGAGGTCAGACGCAAACTGGGCGAAGGCTGCCAGCTCGCGATACTGAGCGAGCGAGATACGGATCGAGCCGGACAGCTTCTTGATCACCTTGGTCTGCGCCGAACCACCGACGCGCGACACCGAGATGCCGGCGTTCATGGCGGGGCGGATACCGGCGTTGAACAGATCGGTTTCCAGGAAGATCTGGCCGTCGGTGATCGAGATCACGTTGGTCGGCACGAAGGCAGAGACGTCACCGGCCTGGGTTTCGATGATCGGCAGCGCCGTCAACGAACCCGTCTTGCCAGTCACGCGACCCTTGGTGTGCTTGGTGACGTATTCCTCGTTCACACGCGCGGCGCGTTCCAGCAGGCGGCTGTGGAGATAAAAGACGTCGCCGGGGTAAGCCTCGCGGCCCGGGGGACGCTTGAGGAGCAAGGACACCTGGCGGTAGGCCACAGCCTGCTTGGAGAGATCGTCATAGACGATCAGCGCGTCCATGCCGTTGTCGCGGAAGTACTCACCCATCGCGCAGCCGGAATACGGTGCGAGATATTGCAGGGCGGGCGACTCAGCGGCGGCGGCGGAGACGACGACCGTGAAGGCCATTGCGCCGGTTTCTTCGAGCTTGCGCACGGTGTTGGCAATCGACGAGGCTTTTTGGCCCACGGCGACATAGACGCAGAACACGTCCTTGCCCTTCTGGTTGATGATCGCGTCGATGGCGAGCGCAGTCTTGCCGGTCTGGCGGTCACCGATGATCAGCTCGCGCTGGCCACGGCCGACGGGAACCATCGCGTCCACCGACTTCACGCCGAACTGCACGGGCTGATCCACCGACTTGCGCCAGATCACGCCGGGAGCAACCTTCTCGACCGGGGCTTTCTCTTCTGCATTGATCGGGCCCTTGCCGTCGATGGGAGCGCCGAGCGCATCCACCACGCGGCCGAGCATGGCCTTGCCGACCGGCACTTCGAGGATGCGGCCGGTGGTCTTGACGATGTCGCCTTCCGACAGGTGCTTGTAGTCACCGAGAACGACGGCGCCGACCGAGTCACGCTCGAGGTTGAGTGCGAGGCCGAAGGTGTTGCCGGGGAACTCCAGCATTTCGCCGTACTGCGCATCGGAGAGGCCGTGCACGCGGACGATGCCGTCCTGCAAGGAGACGATGGTGCCGGTGTTGCGCGATTCCGCGCCGGCATCAAAGTTGCTGATGCGGGCCTTGAGCAGGTCGCTGATTTCGGAAGGGTTGAGCTGCATGTGTGTTCTCTGTTCTTCGATTCGTTGCTGTGAGGACTGCCGACGCGCCTTGGGACGCGCCGCTGCTGCTATTTCAGGAGTGCTGCTTTCAGGCGTTCCAGCTCGCCGCTCGCGGAACCGTCAATCACCAGATCGCCGGCTTTGATGCGCGCGCCGGTGATGAGGCTCTCGTCTGTGGCCCAGCTGATATCCACGGCACGATTGAGCTTCTTGGTCACGGCGGCGGAGAGCGCGTTCTTTTGCGCCTCGGCGACCGGCGCTGCGGTGGTGATTTCAACCGCGACGCGGGTTTCGGCTTCGGCGCGCAGCACTTCGTACTGCTCGACCAGTGAAGCGGCCGCGTGCAGGCGGTGATTCTGGGCAAGCAGTTTGACCAGTGACTGGCCCTGACCATCGAGCGTGCCTTTCAGCGCGTCAATGATGACCTCGGCCAATTGCGTCTTGCCGACGCCCGGCGCACGGATGGCCTGCGCGATGGCTGGCACCGCAACCGCCTCGGCAATCGCCGCCAGCTGCTTCGACCAGGCGGCAAAGCTCTGGCTGGCGAGTGCCAGCTCGAACACTGCCTTGGCGTAGGGCCGCGCGAGGGTAGAGATTTCAGCCATGAGTCTCTTGCACCCTAGATACGCGCGGCGAGTTCGCCGATCACGTCAGCGTGCGCCTTGGCATCGACTTCGCGCTTGAGGATGCGCGAGGCACCCAACACGGCCAGTTCGCCGACCTGCTTCTTGAGGGCTTCGCGGGCGACGGCGATCTCACGATCCACCTCGCCCTTGGCGGCGGTGCGGATGCGCTCGGCTTCGGTGGACGCAGCGACCTTGGCCTGCTCAACCAACTGCGCCGCCTGCTTGTTGGCAGCAGCGACGATCTCGGCCGACTGCTGACGCGCGGCTTTCAGCTCTTCGCCGGATTTGGCGGAGGCGTCTTTCAGCGAAGCGGTCGCACGATCAGCGGCAGCCAGACCATCAGCGATGGTCTTGCGGCGCTCGTCGATGGCTGCCAGCAAAGGCGGCCAGACAAACTTCATGGTGAACCAGATGAGAATGCCGAAGGCAAGCATCTGGCCGAACAGGGTGGCGTTGACGTTCATGTTTTAACCGTATCCAGGTGGGCAGCGAAAAATACGCTGCCCACAATGCGGGTTATTAGCCCTTCAGCGCAGCGAGCAGCGGGTTGGCGATGCCGAAGAACATGGCGAGCGCAACGCCGATGAGGTAGGCGGCGTCGATCAGACCGGCGAGGAGGAACATGCGGCCGGAGAGCTGGGGGATCAGTTCCGGCTGGCGGGCAGCGGCTTCGAGGAACTTGGAACCCATGATGCCGATACCGATACAGGCACCCATTGCACCGAGGCCGATGATGAGACCGACGCCGAGCGCGGTGAAGGCCTGAATTTGTGCGATGAACTCCATTGCTGACTCCGTTTTTACTGTTGGGGTGAAAGGAAAGGTTTGCCGCTGGAAACTAGTGCTTCTCGTGCGCCATCGAGATGTAGACGACGGTGAGCACCATGAAAATGAAGGCCTGCAGGCCGATGATCAGAATGTGGAAAATCGCCCAGCCCGCGTTGAGCAGCACGGCAGGGATGAAGGCCAGGGTCGATGCGGCCATGAGGCCTGCAATGAGCATGAACACCAGCTCGCCCGCATACATGTTGCCGAACAGTCGCATGCCGAGTGACACGGGCTTGGCGAGGTATTCGACGACGTTCAGGAAGAAATTGGGGATGGCGAGCAAGAGCTTGCCGACGATGCCGTGGGCATGGAAGGGCGCGGTGAACAGTTCCGCCACGAAACCCAGGCCACCCTTGACCTTGATCGAGTAATAGATGATGAGCGCGAAGATCACCAGCGCCATCGCAAACGTGGTGTTGATGTCGGCGGTCGGCACGGCGCGGAAGTAGAAGTGGTGCGCAGTCTCGTGACCCCAGGCATTGGTAACGATGCCCGCGATGAGATCCAGCGGCAGCAAGTCCATGGCGTTCATCACGAACACCCAGAGGAAGATGGTGAGTGCCAGCGGAGCGATGAAGCGACGGTCGCCGTGGAAGCTATCTTTCACCTGACCTTCGACGAACTCGATGGCGAGTTCCACGAACGCCTGCGTGCGGGTGGGCACACCGGCAGAGGCTTTGCGCGCCACACTCCAGAACCAGCCCAGTACCAGCGCGCCGGTCAGAAAGCCGACGATCAGTGAGTCGATGTTGAACATGTAGCCGCCCACTTCCTGCACATTGTGCTGGAGGTGATGCTGGATGTATTCGGTGAGGCCGCCACCCTTGGCTTCTGTCGCTGCTTCGCTACTCACGATGAACTCTGCCCCTGAATGCTGTGACTGGACCGCTTGGCCGTATTGAACACTGCCGACAACAACCCGGCGATAACCCCGAAGGTAAACGCCGCAGGTGACACCAGGCCCTGCGACAGCACTACGAAGGCGCCGCCCATCAGGACCATCCACTTGAGCAGCGAGGCCAAGGCGAGGCGGATCAGAACCCTGCCTGCATTGCGCGCCGCCACCCGTGTGTAAAAACCACCGGAGATCAACAAGGCCAGCGCCACCAACACCGCGCCGACCGCAAATCCCTTTGCACTGGCAGCATCTGCCAGGCCCCATGCCGCCGCTGCGCCAACCAGTCCCACCAGCAACGGCGCGGTGGAAGATCTCACCACGGCATGGAAATCCATCAGGCTTCCCACGCGTAAGAGGTCATGGTGCAGTGCATCAAGGGCGCGGATTGTAATCGTCGGGTGCGGTGTTCTTCAAGCAAAAAAGCAGGGCAATGGTGCAGCACGCGCACCGGCTTGGCGCCACAGGCCCGCGCTGCCTGCGTTTCAGCGGCCCATGATCTTGGCCGACATCCTGGCCATCAGGCTGCGCGGCAACAGGCGCGGCATCATCGTCAGGGCCTGGTTGGAAACACCCGGCACGCACACCGGGCGGCCGGCTTCAAGTGCGGCCAGGGCAGCCTCGACCACCGGACGCGACTGCATCATGAAGCCCTTGGGCACGGTCTTGCGCAGGCTGGGCGTGCCGGAGGCCTCGAAGAAGGGCGTATCGACCGGGCCCGGGCAGAGTGCGGTGACTTTCACGCCCGAACCGCGCAGTTCCGCCCACAGGCTTTCGCTGAATGACAGCACGAAGGCCTTGGTCGCTCCGTAGATCGCCATATACGGCAGGGGCTGGAAGCCGCCGACGGAGGCGACGTTGAGCACGCCGCCCGTGCCGCGCTCGATCATCGCAGGCAGAAAGGCGTGGACGAGATCGACCACCGCCGTGCAGTTGAGCGCGATCATTTCGGCATCGCGCTGAGGCAGCTGCCTGGCAAAAGCACCAGCCGAGCCAAAGCCGGCATTGTTGACCAGCAAATCCACGTCAAGTTTGAGGCTGGCCACTTTCTGCGCCAGTGCGGCACCGCTACTGGGCAAGCCCAGGTCGGCAGCAATTACCGTCACTTTGCAGCCAAAGTCGGCGCTGAGCTTTCCTGCCAGCGCATCGAGCTTGTCCTTGCTGCGGGCGACGAGGATGAGATCGTGGCCGCGCTCGGCCAGCACTTCGGCAAAGCTGGCGCCGATGCCGGTGGAGGCGCCGGTGATTAGGGCAGTGGTCATGTAATTTCTCAGCGCAACGCCGCTAGTACGCGGTCGAGATCGGATTGTGTCTTGAACGCCAGCGTGAGCGTGCCCGTACCCTTGTTGGACTGGCGCAGTCTCACACCCAGCCCCCATTTGCTGGACAGCTCGGCCTCCACCGGCATTGGTGCAGGCGCTTTCCTGCCCGCCGCACGAGGTTCGGCATGCACCAGGGCTTCGAGCTGGCGCACTGAGAGCTGTTGTTGCACGACGAGCTTCGCCAGCGAAACCTGCCGCGCACCCGCAACACCCAGCAGCACCTTGGCATGGCCGAAGGAAAGCTGGCCGCTGCGCAGCAGCGCCTGCGGCTCGGCTTCGAGATCGGTGAGGCGCAGCAGATTGCTGACGGCAGCACGTGATTTGCCAACGGCGGTCGCGCAAGCCTCGTGTGTCAGCCCGCATTCGTCGATGAGCCGCTTCAGCGCCTCGGCCTCTTCGAGTGCGTTGAGGTCGGCGCGCTGGATGTTCTCCACCAGCGCAATCGCCATCGCCTGGCGTTCATCGAGTTCGCGGATCACCACGGGGATGGTCTGCAAACCGGCCGCCTGCGCCGCCCGCCAGCGCCGCTCGCCCGCGACGATCTCGAAACGGTCGATGCCGGTCGCGCGCACCACGATCGGCTGCACCACACCCTGCGCCTTGATGGAGGCGGTCAGCTCGGCCAGTGCCGCCTCATCAAAGTGACGGCGCGGCTGATGCTTGCCGGCGATGAGCTGTGCCAGCGGCAGCTCCTTGAGCACATCGGCGGCTTCGCTCTCGGTCGAGGGCGAGGCGCTGCCCAGGAGCGCGTCAAGACCACGCCCCAAACCGCGTTTCTTCACCGACATGTCAAATCCCTTCCGCAAGCTTGAGTTGGCCGCCATCATGCCGCCGCAGCACTTCGCCAGCCAGTGCGAGGTAGGCCTTGGCCCCGGCGGATTGGGCGTCGTAGGCAATGATCGGCTGGCCATGGCTAGGCGCCTCGGCCAGCCGTACATTGCGTGGGATGACCGTGCGATACACCTTGTCGCCATAGTGCTGCATGAGCTGGGCGGAGACATCGTTCGACAGGTTGTTGCGAGGGTCGAACATGGTGCGCAGCACGCCCTCGATGTCGAGCCTGTTGTTGATCGCGCGGCGGATCTTGCCGATGGTGTCGGAGAGGGCTGCGAGGCCCTCCAGCGCGTAGTACTCGCACTGCATGGGGATCAGCACGCCATCGGCGGCGACCAAGGCGTTGATGGTGAGCTTGCTGAGTGCTGGCGGGCAGTCGATGAGGATGTAGTCGAACTGGCCATCGACCTCGGCGAGCACGGTCTTCAAGGCAAAGTCGCCCACCGGCTGCTCGCGCAGCTTGATCTCGGCCTCGGTCATGTCGAGGTTGGCCGGCATCAGCCAGAGATTGCTGTCGCCGAGACGCTGGATCACCGCATGGGGCGAGGCTTTTTCCAGTAGCACGTCACGGCTGGTGAGCTTGAGCGCGTTCTTGTCGATGCCCAGACCCATGGTCGCATTACCCTGCGAATCAAGATCGACCAGCAGCACGCGCCGCTTGGCGGCTGCCAGACTGGCAGCGAGATTGACGGCGGTGGTGGTCTTGCCGACGCCGCCCTTCTGATTGGCAACCGCAATGATCCGGGTCATGTTTTTTTGGGCCTTGCGATCACTGCGTGTCGCGCTTCATGGAGTCCCGGCACGCTTAAACGGCGCACTTCGACAATCTCGACATCCGCCGGGATGGCGGCTTGTTCCTGTGCATCTAGTTTGCCCTTCATCGCCACCCACTGCCCATCCCCGGCGAGCAGATGGCGGGTGAGCGTGAAGAAATCGGCGAGGCTGGCAAAGGCACGGCTGGTGATGGTGTCGTAACGCACCGTGGCCGGTACATCTTCGACACGGCCTTCGATTGCCTCGAAATTGCCTAGGCCCAGCGTGCGTTGCGCGTGACGCATGAAGCGCACTTTCTTGCCGATGCTGTCGATGCCGGTCAGATGCAGCTCGGGTGCTGCGATGGCGATCGGAATACAGGGCAGGCCCGCACCGGCGCCGACATCCAGCACCCGGCCGCGCAGCAGGGGCAGCACAGCGAGCGAGTCGAGCAGATGCCGCGTCACCATCTCGGCTGGATCGCGGATGGCGGTGAGGTTGTAGGTCGAGTTCCACTTCACCAGCTCGTCCTGGAAGACCAGCAGGCGCGACGCGGCAGCTGCCGGCAGTTGCAAGGCCTTGAGGCCCGCAAGCAGCTGTGGCGTGAGATCGGTTGTTGGGGTGCGGGCCATCGGAGGGCGGATTTTATAGGGCCGCCGGGCCTATGATTCGGAGAGGAGAATCCGAAGAACCATGACGTGCTGCCCCAGCTGTTCCGCCAAAAACCCCGCCACCGCACGCTTCTGCAACCAGTGCGGCGCGCGGCTGGATGGCGCCAGCGCCGCCCCACTGCCGCAAAGCTACACGCCCAGACATCTGGCAGAGCGCATCCTCAAGACGCGCAGCGCGTTGCGTGGCGAGCGGAAAAGGGTGACGGTGCTGTTCTGCGACATCAAGGGCTCGACCCGCCTCGCCCAGCAGGCCGGGGCCGAAGCCTGGCACCACATCCTCGACCGCTTCTTCGGCCTCCTCAACACCGCCGTGCATCGCTTTGAGGGCACCGTCAACCAGTACACCGGGGACGGCATCATGGCCCTGTTCGGCGCACCTGTGGCGCTCGAAGACCACGCCCAGCGCGCCTGCTTCGCAGCCTTGGAGATGCAAAGGGAACTCCGCCGCTTTGCCGACGAGCTGCGCCTCTCCAAGGGTCTGAATCTCACCCTGCGCGTGGGTCTGAACAGCGGCGAGGTGATTGTCGGCGCCATCGGCGACGACCTGCGCATGGACTACACCGCGCAGGGCCACACCGTGAATCTTGCCGCGCGCATGGAGCACATCTGCGAGCCGGGCCGCGTCTACCTGAGCCGCGAGACGGCGCGTCTGGTGGAGGGCTATTTCGCCCTGCGCAGCCTTGGCAAAATGCAGGTCGAGGGCATCGACGAGGCGGTGGAAGTGTTCGATCTCGAAGGCACCGGGCCGCTCAGCACGCGGCTCGACCGCTCGCTGGCGCGCGGCGGCTCGCCTTTCATCGGCCGCGAAGCGGAAACCGCGATGCTGCTCGCCACTCTGGAAAAAGTGCGGGCTGGCTACGGCCAGGTGGTGGCTGTGGTCGGCGAGGCCGGCATCGGCAAGTCGCGGCTCTGTCACGAGTTTCTGCAGGCCTGCAGCGAGGGCGGCTTCGAGGTGCATCGGGCGACGGGCGTGCCCTATTCGGGCGCACTGCCGCTGTATCCGGTGCGCACCTTGGCGCTCTCGCGCATGGGTTTGGCCGGTCGCAGCAACCCGGCTGAAATCCGCCGGCTGGTGGCCGGCACACTGCTGCTGGAACACCCCGAGCACGCAGCCGCCCTGCCCGCCATCTTCGATTTTCTCGGCGCCGGCGAGGTCAGCAATGCCGCACCCGACCAGGCCACGCTGACACGCGCGAAGCTGTTCGAGCTGCTCGCGCACTTTCTGCCCTGCCCACGCGAGCAGCCGCTGGTGCTGCTGATCGAAGACTTGCATTTTCTCGACGCCGCCAGCGAGGAGTTTCTGAGCAGCCTCGCAGAGAGTGTGCGCGGCCATCGCGCACTGCTGCTGCTCAACCATCGGCCCGAATATGCGGCAAGCTGGCTCACTGACAAGCTCGATGCCCGCATCGCCGTCACCGCACTCGACGCGGAGCAGCTGACCCGGCTCGCGCAGACCCGCCTCGGCGGCGATGCGAGCCTGACCGCCCTTGCCCAGCAGATCGGCGCGCGCGCCGGCGGCAATCCGTTTTTTGTCGAAGAAGCCGTGCAGGCACTCGCCGATGCGGGCCATCTGCGCGGTGCGCCCGGCAGCTATGCGCTGGCGGCACCGATCGCCCAGTGGCCGATCCCCGATACCGTCCACGCCCTGCTCGCGGCGCGCATCGACCGCCTGCCATCGGCCAGCAAAACCCTGCTACAGGCGGCAGCGGTCATCGGCCAAGCCTTTGCGCCTGCCACCCTCGCGGCACTGGCCGAACGCGATGCGCAGGCTTGCAGCGAAGAGCTGCGCAACCTGGATGACGGTGGCTTCCTGTTCGAGGCAGCCAATAGCAGCGAATACAACTTCCGCCATCCGCTGATGCGTGAAGTGGCCGATGGCCTGCAACTGGAATCGCAAAGGGCACAAAGCCACGCACGCCTCGCTGCGCTGCTGGAAGCCAGCAACCCTGCCGGTGCCAGCAGCAATGCCAACTCGGTGCGCATCGCCCATCACTGGCAGCAGGCAGGCGAATGGGCAAAGGCAGGCCAGTGGAATCTGATTGCGGCACGCTGGGCCGGTACCCGCGATACCGGCATCACCATCGAGCAATTCCAGCTGGCGCTCGCCAACCTTGACCGCGCACCGCCAGAGGCCGAGACCGGGCATCTGCGCATCGCTGCGCGCGCGGGCCTGATCCGCATGGCGCAGTTCACACCGGTACCGCGTGCCACTGTCGAACGCGCCTACGCCGAGGGCCGCGCGATGGCGGCGGCGTCCGGCGACATCGCCGGTGCCGCCGAGCTGATGATCAGCTATGGCAATGAACTGCTGCACCGCAGCGATGCCGAGGGTGCGGTACGTCTGCACCGCGATGCCGTGCGCTACTGCCTAGAGCATGGACAAGGTTTGCAGGTGCAGCGTTTCCGCTTGGCAATCCTGCTCAGCCATTTCTCCGCCGGGCGCCCGCGCGAGGGCATTGCGCTGGTCGACGCCGCCGACGACGGCCAGTGGCGGCGCGAAGCCGTCGGCGAGGACAATTTCATCTCGCGCGGCTTCCACTCGCTGATGCTGGCCTGGCTGGGCGCGCTGCCAGAGGCACAAGCGCAATTGCGCGCCGTGCTCGACTACGCCAGCCGCGAAGGCCGCAATGCCAGCTGGATGCACGCCTTCATGGTCGATCTCGCCTGGTTCAGCGGCGACTACGGCGAGGCTCTACAGCAGGGTCGGTTGGCGGTGGAGCGGGCCGAGGACAATGGCGGCCCGTTCTTCCAGGCTATCGCTGGCCGCGCGCTGGGCTTGGCATTCTGCCTCACCGGGCAGTTCGACGAAGCCATCGCACTGTTGGAGAGCCTCACCCCGCTGTCGGCACCCGGCAGTCTCGGGGCGCAGTTCGAGTCCAATCATCTCGCCACGCTGGCGCGTGCCTATCTGGGCGCGGGCCGGTTTGCCGACGCCCATCGCATGGCCGAGGCCGCTATCGCCAGTGCGGAGCACTCCGGCTCCAAGGTTTGGGAAATCTATGCTTGGCTGTTTCTGCTGCGCCTGCCCGCCGGGGAGGTGCCGCGTGCGCGCATTGAGCAAGGCCGCGCAAGGCTGGAGCAGCTCATCGAAGACTCCGGTGCCGAAGGATTTCACTCCTGGCTGCTGCTTGCCAAGTCGCAGTCGAGCCGGCTGGCTGCCGATGTAGAAGCCTGGCGGCAGCAGGCCATTGCCGAGTTCATCCGCATCGGCGCACCCGGCAATGCGGCACGGCTTTTGAATCGGGCATAGTGCCAATAATTCGCAAGGAGGCGACATGACGCCATATTTCCGCATTGTCCTGGGCAGCCTCCTGGCCGCCGGTTTCGTTGGCGGCTGCAAGCCCAAAACGGCCGAGACTCCGGCAGCACCCTTCGCCAGCACCTATGTCGCGCCTGCCAGCGCGCCCGTGCTGATCGTCAATGCCACCGTGCTCACCGGCACCGGCGTGCAGCTGGACGGAGCCGATGTGCTGATTCAGGACGGCAAGATTTCGGCCGTGCGCAAGGGTGCGGGCAAGGTGCTGGGCGCGAAAATCATCGACGCCAAGGGGCGTTATGTCACTCCGGGCCTGATCGACGCGCACTCGCACCTGGGTGTCTACGCCTCACCCGGCATCTGGGCCACGGCGGACGGCAACGAATCCACAGCACCGACGACGGCCGAGGTGTGGAGCGAGCACTCCATCTGGCCGCAGGACCCTGGCTTCGAAACTGCGCGCGCCGGTGGCGTCACCAGCCTCTTGATCCTGCCCGGCTCCGCCAACCTCATCGGTGGCCGCGCCGTGGTGCTCAAGAACGTGCCTGCCATTACCTATCAGGACATGAAGTTTCCCGATGCACCGCACTCGCTGAAGATGGCCTGCGGCGAAAACCCCAAGCGGGTCTACGGCCGCGATGGCAAGAAAGCACCCAGCACCCGCATGGGCAATGTCGCGGGCTACCGCACCGCGTTCGCCAAGGCCAAGGCCTACCAGAAGAAAATGGATGAGGGCAAGCTCGAAGAACGCGACCTGGCGATGGAAACCCTGGTCGGTGTGCTCAAGGGCGAAATCCTGGTGCAGAACCACTGCTACCGCGCCGACGAGATGGCGGTGATGCTCGACGTGGCGAAGGAGTTCGGCTTTCAGATCAGCGCCTTCCATCACGGCGTCGAGGCCTACAAGATCGCTGACCGTCTCGCCGCCGAGGGTGTCTGCGGCGCGCTGTGGGCGGACTGGTGGGGCTTCAAGCTCGAAGCCCTCGATGGCATCCGCGAAAACAT
>JAKFXK010000107.1 GCA_021731445.1 Nevskiaceae bacterium
CCTGCGCGCGGCAGTGGAAAATTACGAGTTCGACGAGGCGCTGGTGGCCTTGCGCGATGTGCTCCGCAACCTCAATCTTGAGTGAGGGGTGCGTTGACCTATGAATGGTCGCTGCGGCCGAAGGCTGTATTGGGGCAGTGCGAGGAACCAGGTGCAGCGAATGGTTTTTCCATACGCAAGCCTTGTGAGGAAGCAATGCCCCAATGCGTTTGGCCTAAGCGGGCATGACTCAATGTCATGCCCGACCGCAAGCCAAACGCTCCGGCCCCGGAGGGTTGCTGCCCAGAAAGCCGCCATGCAGCGTTGTGAACCTCGCAAAGGCTCCAGCCTTTGCGTCGGCTCGCGCCTTGCCTGGCGGCTTTTTGGTCAGCAACGCAGCGATCATTCATAGGTCAACGCACCCCTCACTCAAGATTGAGGTTGCGGAGCACATCGCGCAAGGCCACCAGCGCCTCGTCGAACTCGTAATTTTCCACTGCCGCGCGCAGGCGCAGCAAAGCCGTGGGGTGCACACCGGACAGGCTGTGTGTCAGCGCCTCGAAGGCATCCTTGGCATCGGCATCATGCTGTGCCAACAGGGCCTGCAGGCGCGCAACCAGCAGGGCCGCCGCCGCAGGCGGCTCGGCGGGCGGTGCAACGCTGGTGGCCTGAGGTCTGGGTTGCATGGCCCGCAGGGTTTCCTGGTGATGGATACGCAGCTGGCCGAGCAGCGCAGCGTCGAGCGCCTCGCCCTGCCGCAGGGCCGCCTCCACCGCCGATGCCGTACCAGCCAGCAGATTGGCGCCGAGGTTGGCAGCCACGCCCTTGAGGGTGTGTGCTTCCCGCGTGGCTCTGGCGCGGTCACCAGTCTCAAGACTGTTCAGTATTACCTGCGCGGCGTCGGTGTGGTCGGCGGCAAACCGCAACAGCAGGTTTTCCAGCAGCGGCGTGTTGCCGCCCAGCCGCAGCAGTGCTGCCGCGCGGTCGAAAGCCGGCACGGTCCCGACAGCTGGGGCGCTGACGGTGTTGCCGATGATGATCGTCGCTGGCATCGACATCACTGCGTGCAGTTGCCGGTACTGCAACAGCGTCTCGACCAGTTCGTGGCGGTCGATCGGCTTGAGCAGATGCGCATCAAAGCCTGCTGCACGCGTGGCCTCACGGTATTCGGGCAGGGCGTGCGCGGTCATCGCCACCAGCGGCAGGGTCGCGTGGCGGGGCAACTTGCGCAGGTGCCGGGCCACTTCCAGCCCGTCGAGCTTCGGCATTTGCAGGTCAAGCAGGGCCACGTCGAACTCGGTGCCCTCCAGCCAGTTCAAGGCTTCTTCGCCATCCCGGGCCAGGCGCAGGGTGGCACCAGCGGATTCGAGAATCTGCTGGGTGATTTCCAGATTGATCTCGTTATCGTCGGCAATGAGCACGCGCAGGCCGGACAGCGCCTGTCGACTTTCAGCCATCGAAGTCCTGCCCATTTCAAGCCGCCCCATGGCCGCAAGCACACACTTGAACAGTAATGCTGGGCTGAACGGCTTGGCGAGAAAATCCCGGATGCCGGTTTTTTCCAGCCGCTGCACCATTGCCTCGTTGATGAAGGCGCTGGTCATCATCACGGCGGGCTGCGTGACCAATGGCAGGGCGCGGATGCGCTCGGCCACCTCGGCACCATTGATGTCCGGCATGCGCCAGTCGAGCAGTACCAGCGCGAATGGCTCTTTCTGCGGCTGGATCAGCCGTAAGGCCATCTCGCCGCTGTCGGCCTCCACCACCTGGAAACCGAACGCCGCCAACCAGCCGGCAATGGCGCAGCGGGTGGCGGGATTGTCATCCACCACCAGCGCACGCAGGCCGTAGAGGTCGCGCGGCAGATCGTAGCGGGGCTGTAATTCCAGCGGCAGCCCGACGCTGGCCTCGAAGCGAAAGGTGCTGCCGCCGCCCGGCACCGACTGCACCGAGATATCGCCACCCATCAGGCGGACGAGGTTGCGCGAAATCGACAGGCCCAGGCCCGTACCGCCGTACTTGCGGGTGGTGGAGGCATCACCCTGCGAAAAGCTGTCAAACAGTCTCTCGATCTGTTCCACGCTCAGGCCGATACCCTCGTCCGCCACCTCGAAGGCCAGACGCAGTTCGCTGCCTTCGCGGCTGACTTCGCGCACCCGCACCACCACCTGCCCGTCTTCCGAGAACTTGATGGCATTGCTGGTGAGGTTGAGCAGCACCTGTCCCAGCCGCAGCGGGTCGCCGAGCAGTCGCATCGGCATGCCCGGCGGCACTTCGAAGCGCAGTTCGAGTCCCTTTTCGGCAGCCCTGAAATGGGTCAGGGCACAGAGGTTGTCGAGCACGCCGTTCAAATCGAACTCGATGCGCTCGACACTCATCTTGCCGGCCTCGATCTTGGACAGATCAAGGATGTCGTTAAGGATGCCGAGCAGCGACTGGCTCGCCGTGTTGATCTTGTCGAGGTAGCTGCGCTGGTGGCTGTTGAGGGGCGTCTGCTGCAATAGCTGGCCGAGACCGATGATGGCGTTCATCGGGGTGCGTATCTCGTGGCTCATGGTGGCCAGGAACTCGCTCTTCATCCGGTTGGCGACATCGGCCACCCGGCTGGCGCTGGCGAGCTCGGATTCAAGCGTCTTGATGTCGGTGATGTCGAGCCAGGCACCGCTCCACACCAGACCACCGTCCTCCACGCGCGGGGTGGACACCGAACCACGCACCCAACGCTGCACATCAGCCGTGTCGCGGATGCGGATGTCGAAAAACACCGGCCGCTGCTCGGTGTGGGCGGTGTCGAGTGCCTCCAGCATGTGCGCGAGATCATCCGCCGTGATCCGGTTGATCAGCACCTTGATGTCCGCCATCACCTCCTCGCGGCTGATGCCGATGAGGGCATAGAGGTTTTCGCTGACGAAGCGCACCGACAGCTCGTCCTCGAAATCACGCTGCAGCTGGAACACCGTGCAGGGCACGTTCTCGGTCACCTCGCGCAGCCGCTGCTGCAACGCCAAGGCGGCGGCTTCCGACTCCTTCTGGTCGGTGATGTCCTGGGTGAAGCCGTTCCAGATGAAGGTTTCGCCGTCCATGCCCTGCGGCCGCATCATCGTGCGCAGCCAGCGCAGCGCCCCGTCGGTGCGACGGATGCGGTACTCCATCACCGATTCGTGGCGGGTCTCGGCCGATTCGGCGTAGGCGGCGGTGGTGCGCCGCCGGTCTTCGCTGAGCACCATGCTGTAGAGCAGTTCGGGGTTACGCTGCACGGCGTCCGGCTCCAGCTGCCAGACCGTGCGTACCGCATCGCTGATATAGGGGTAGATGCGCTCGCCCGACGGCAGGTTGACGGCCTGGAACACCACACCCGGCAGGGTGTTGGCGATGCGGGTCAGCCGCTCTTCGGCGCGCCGTGCCTGCAACTCGCGCAGCTTCTCCTCGCTGATGTTGATGGTGAGGCCGTTCCACAACACAGCCCCGTCGGCCAGGCGGCTGGGCATGGCCTGGGTGCGCATCCAGGCCGTGAGGCCAGAAGGCAGGTGCAGGCGGTAATCCATGCGCAGCGGCGACAGCCCGCCATACGAGCGCTCTATCGCCTCCCGCAGGCGCACCAGATCCTCCGGATAGATGGCTTGAAAAGCTGAGCCCAGATCGGCCATCGCCTGGTCTACCGTCACCCCGTGGCTGCTGACCCCGACAGAGACAAAGCTGAAACGGTAAGGCAACTCCGCGCTGTCACGGCGCATCTGGTAGATGCAGCCGGGCACGCCGTCGGTCAGCTCATGCAGGAACCGCTGGGCTTTGCCCAGTTCCACCTCACTCGCCTTCAGGCGGCTGACGTTGCTGGTGTAGCCATTCCATACCACCACCCCATCGTGGCGGCGTATGGGGTGTGCGGTGGTGCTCAGCCACTCGATGCTGCCGTCGGCCATCCGCACCCGATATTCGGTCGCCAAGGGTTCGAGCGTCATCGCCGAATGATCGAGCAGGGTGCGCAGTCGATCGCGGTCCTCCTCATGCACCGAGTTGAAAAAGGCATCGCCATCGCGGTTGAAATCCTCGATCCGCACGCCGCGTACATTGCTGATCGCCGCACTCGCGAAATTGAGCTGGTAGTCACCTGCAAGATCGCGCTGGATCTGGTAGACCACACCCGGCAGCTTGTTGGTGATCTCCTGCAGCTGATGCTGTGCCTCCTCGGCGCGCAGCTCGGCCTGCTTCTGCGCACCGATATCGACGGTGATGCCGCTCCAGCGCAGCTTGCCCCGCTCACGGACATGCGGCCTCAGGATGGTCTTGACCCAGCGCAGGCCGGTGGGACTGAGCACCCGATAGACATGCTCGGATTCAACCCGGTGAGCTGCACTGTGCTGGATGGCGGCGAGTACAGCGGGCTGGTCTTCTGTAGCGATGGTGCGCAGAAAGGCTTCGAGGGGCAGCGACTCGCCGTCGATGTCGATGGCAAACATCTGCCGGGCTTCGGGGCTGGCATAACGCACCACGACATTGCCATTGCCATTCTGCTCCATCTCGAAGAGCAGCCCCGGACTGTGGTCAAGCACATCGCTCAGACGCTGCGCCCGCTGCCACTGGGCGTCCGACAGGATGTTGCGGCGGCGCTGCCGCCACAGCAACACGGCCAGCAACAGCGCCACCGCCGTCACCATGCCCAGCGCCAGCCAGGTAAGAGTCTTGCCGGCCTGTGCCGCAGCAGGCAGCGGCGGAGCTGTAACGTTCGCCAGTTTCGGCGGATCGAGCCAGCGCGCGCGCAAGGCGCGGTGGCGTTCGGCTGGCAGGCTGTCCCAGGCTTTTTCGAGGATACCCGCCAGCGGCGCGGCGGCGGTTGGCACCCACCAGTAGAGTGCGGCTGCATCGCCGCCCTGGGGGCTGGCCGACTGGCTGTACGGCCCGGCGATGCGCAAGCCCGCCAGTCCGCGCTGTCGGATCAGAAACTCGGCGACCGCCAGCGGCTGCACACTGAGATCGGTGCGGCCCACGGCGACATCGACCAGGGCGGTCTCGAACACCTCGCTGTTGAGGTACTGGCGCGCGCGCATCCGCTCGGCATATTCCTGTGCCGGTGCATAGGCGCGCACCTCGGAGACACGCTGGTTTTCCGCCACCGGGGCTTCAAATCCACCACCGTCGCGGCGCATCACCAGTACCGGATAGTCATGGGCAATGACCCGGCGGATGGGCACGAAACCGCGCTCTGCCGAGAGCGGTAGCGCAAAGGCAATGACCAGCTGCCTCTGCCCACCCTTGGCGGCATCCGCCAACCGTTGTCGGCGGGTCTGCTGATCCCGCTCGAAACGCAGGCCCGTGTGCTGTGACAGCTCGGCGAGATAGTCCGGGAACAGACCGGTGTGCCGTCCCTCTGCATCGAGAAAATCGAACGGCGGCGAGGCGGCATCGGAGAGCACGCGCACCACCGGATTCTCGGCCAGCCACTCTGTCTCCTCTGCTGAGAGCGCCAGCGAGACTGCAGGTGTCGTGACCACCGCAGGCTCTTCTGCCGCCAGAGGCAATGCTACACACAGCAGGGCACCCAGCAGCCATTGCAACGGCAGTCGGGCGCATCCGAGAAGCATTAGGGTTCTGCCGTGATGGATGAATGCCGCCAGTATAATTGCCGCCCGCGCAGCCGCTTGCGGTTTGTGCAGTGCCTCACCACCCAAGCCATCTCCACGGAGCGAGCCAGCCATGTCGGACAGTTTCAAAGCCAAGTCGAGCCTTACCGTAGGTGCGAAAACCTACACCTTCTTTGACCTGACCAAGCTGGAAGCACAATACAAAGTCAGCCGCCTGCCCTACAGCTACAAGGTGCTGCTGGAAAACCTGCTGCGCCACGAAGATGGCCTGAACACCACGGCCGACACCATCAAGACCTTTGCCTCAGCTGACCTCAAGAAGCTGCCTGCCAAGGACATCGACTTCACGCCGGCCCGCGTGATCCTGCAGGACTTCACGGGCGTGCCCTGCGTGGTTGACCTCGCCGCCATGCGCGATGCCATCAAGACCCTGGGCGGCGACGCCACCAAGGTGAACCCCCTCTGCCCCGTCGAGCTGGTCATCGACCACTCGGTGATGATCGACCACTATGGCTCGAAAGCCGCGCTTGATTTGAACGCCAAGGTCGAGTTCGAGCGCAATGCCGAACGCTACACCTTCCTGCGCTGGGGCCAGGAGGCACTCAAGAACTTCAAGGCGGTACCGCCGGATACCGGCATCGTCCACCAGGTGAACATTGAATACCTCGCCCGCGTGGTGTTCGAGAAGGACGGGCTGCTCTACCCCGACAGCTGCTTCGGCACCGACAGCCACACCACGATGGTGAACGGCATCGGCGTACTGGGCTGGGGTGTGGGCGGCATCGAGGCCGAGGCAGCGATGCTGGGCCAGCCGTCTTCCATGCTGATGCCGGAAGTGATCGGCGTGCGCGTCAGTGGCAAGCTGGCCGAAGGTGCGACTGCCACTGATCTCGTGCTCACCGTGACCGAAACGCTGCGCAAGCGTGGCGTGGTGGAAAAGTTCGTCGAGTTCTTCGGCCCCGGTCTGGCCAATCTCTCGGCCAGCGACCGCAACACCATCGCCAACATGGGGCCCGAATACGGTGCCACCTGCGGCATCTTCCCCATCGACGAAGAGACCCTCAACTACCTGCGCCTCACCGGCCGCGCCGAAGACGACATCGCCAAGGTCAAGGCCTACGCGCAGGCTCAGGGCATGTGGTGGACGATTGACACCCCCGAAGCCGAATACACCGATGTGCTGCACCTTGATCTTGCGACCATCAAGCCCAGCCTCGCCGGCCCCAAGCGCCCGCAGGATCGTGTGCTGCTCAGCGACGTGAAAGCCAACTACCGCAAGGCATTCGAAGCCGAGCAGAAAGCCCGTCCGTCTAAAGGCCCTGCGACGGTCACCGACAACGGCAAGACTTTTGCGCTGAAGGACGGCGCGGTGATGATCGCGGCCATCACCTCTTGCACCAACACCAGCAACCCCAGCGTGCTGATCGGCGCGGGCTTGCTGGCAAAGAAGGCGCGCGCGCTGGGCCTCACCGCACAGCCCTGGGTCAAGACCTCACTCGCCCCCGGTTCGCTGGCGGTCACCGAATACCTGAAGAAAGCGGGCTTGATCGAAGACCTCGAAGCGCTCGGCTTCTACGTCACCGCCTATGGCTGCACCACCTGCATCGGCAATTCCGGCCCGCTCAACGAACCGCTGGGCAAGGCGATCACCGACAACACGCTGAGCGTCTCGGCGGTGCTCTCCGGCAACCGCAACTTCGAGGGCCGCGTGCATCAGGACGTGCGCATGAACTACCTCGCCAGCCCGCCGCTGGTCGTGGCCTACGCGATTGCCGGCAACACCGACATCGACCTCACCACCGAACCCATCGGCCAGGGCAAGGACGGCAAGGACGTGTTCCTCAAAGACATCTGGCCGACCAACAAGGAAATCTCCGATCTCGTCGCCAAGGCCGTCACTGCTGACCTGTTCAAAGCCAGCTACGCCGATGTTCTTAAAGGTGATGCACGCTGGCAGTCGATCAAGGTGGCGAAGAGCGACAGCTATCCTTGGGACAGCAAGAGCACCTATATCCAGAACCCGCCCTACTTCGTCGGCATGACGATGACCCCCCCCGGCATCAAGCCCATCGTCGGTGCCCGCGCGCTGGCGGTGCTGGGCGACTCGATCACCACCGATCACATCTCGCCCGCCGGCGACATCAAGAAGGACGGTCCTGCGGGCAAGTACCTGGAGGAGCATGGCGTCAAGCGTGCGGACTTCAACAGCTTTGGCAGTCGGCGCGGCAATCACGAAATCATGATGCGCGGCACCTTTGCCAACACCCGCATCAAGAACACGATGACGCCGGGCGTGGAAGGCGGCGTGTCGTCCTACAAGGGTGGCCCTGCCGAGGCGATTTACGACGTGGCCATGAAGCACCAGGCCGACGGCACGCCGCTGGTGGTGCTGGCGGGCAAGGAATACGGCACGGGCTCAAGCCGTGACTGGGCGGCGAAAGGCACGATTCTGCTTGGCGTGAAGGCCGTCATCAGCGAGAGCTTCGAGCGCATCCACCGCGCCAACCTGGTCGGCATGGGTGTGCTGCCGCTGAACTTCGTCAATGGCGAGTCCGCCGTGTCTCTGGGTCTGGATGGCACCGAACTGTTCGACTTCGCAGGCCTGAAAGCGGGTGCGACCGAGCTGGATGTGACCGCGAAGAAGAGCGATGGCACGGTGAAAGCCTTCAAGGTCAAGGTGCGCATCAACACGCCGAAGGAATGGGACTACTACGCCCACGGCGGTGTGCTGCAATACATGCTGCGGCAGATGGCGGCGTAAGGAGGCTATCTGGGGCAAGAAAGGCACCGCAAGGTGCCTTTCGTCGTTTCAGACACCCCGCTTGTGCCCCAGGCGGCGCCTGGACACGTTACAGTTTCAGGACACCCCCAAAGGGAAGCACCGATGCGCCTTCGCACAAGCCTGGTTCTCGTGGCAGTCATCGCCAACATCGCCCAACTGGCCTCCGCAGCCGAACCCCCGATGCGCGCCATCGTCACCTACAAGACGCTGCCGCCTGGCATCGCCAGCGAGTTGAACCTGATGCGGGTCGGCGATGCGGTGGTGAGCCAGGGACATGTACTACCCACCATCAACTCCGTCGCGCTGACGGCGCCGCGTGTCCTGCTTGAAGTGCTGGCGCAAGACCCGCGCGTGCTCGCCATCCGCCCACAGCGCAAGCTCAAGCTCAACCTGTACGGCTCGGTCGAGCAGATCAATGCCCGTGGGGTGGAGCTGGCCGAAACCGTCGGCCCTGCCGCTTGCGCCAAGGAGCGCCCCGGCGTCACCGGCGCGGGTGTCACCGTCGCGGTGATCGACAGCGGCGTGCATGCCGCTCACGTCGGGCTGGTGGGTCGCGTGCTGACCGGCCTCAACTTTGAAGGCTCGCTGCCGCAACGCGAATCCGGCGTATTCACGGCGGAAGAGTCCGATGCCTATGCGGAAGCGACCGGCCCCAGCGCCCTGCAGGACGAGGTCGGCCACGGCACCCACTGTGCGGGCACCATCGGTGGTGACGGCACGGGTGCTGCGGGCCTGGATCTCGCGGGCGTGGCCCCCGGTGTCGAGATGATCTCGATGAAGATCGCCAGCGGTGCCAATGGCGTGGCTGCCGATGCCGGTTTCGAGGCCAATGCGGTGCGCGCCATCGACTATCTCACCCGCCACCGGGATGCGCTCAATGCCCGCATCGCGAGCAATTCCTGGGGCTTGTTGGAAGAAGAGGAACAGGCACCTCTGCTCGGCCCGACTGACTTCGACCCCGTGCAGGCCGCCATCCGCGCGGCCGTCGCCGAGGGCATCGTCATGGTGTTTGCGGCGGGCAACGATGGCGGCGGGCCGGGTGTGGACACCGTGCGCACCTTCCCGAACAGCATGGACGAGGTCATCACCGTCGGCTCCGCCTGCAAGGCCAGCTTCGGCAGCTGCCCCGGTGGCGAAATGAATGATTTCAGCTCGCGCGGCGCGGCGGTGGATGTCTCGGCTCCCGGCGACCAGATTCTCTCGACGCAGGCACCCAACTCCATCCTGGCCCCGCTGGGCCAGACACTCGAAGGCGACTATTTCGGCGACACGCCGCAGGACGAGGCGCAGAACCGTGCCAACTATATGCGTCTCTCGGGCACTTCGATGGCGACCCCGCATGTCGCCGGCGTGGTGGCGCTGCTGCTCGAAGCCAATCCTGATCTCAGTCCGGCCCAGGTGCGCGAAATCCTTACCAGCACCGCCACCGACATGGTGATCGAAGGCCATGCCGAGCTGGTCTCAGGCCATGACAAGGCTTCCGGGTTCGGACTGGTTAACGTGCGCAAGGCCCTCGCCATGGCAGTGGGCGCGCCAGTAGCGGACATCTGCCCTGGCACGGCCGCACCCGCGCCGACGCCGACCCCAACGCCGACGCCTGCCCCAGCACCGACGCCAGTAGTGGCCCCTGTCCCGGTATCGGCTGCGGCGGCAGCCACCGACAGCGGCCGCTTTGGCGGCGGCAGTCTCAATCCCATGCTGCTGATGCTGCTGGCCACCGCCTTAGCCGGGCGTCGAAAGCCGCGCCATTGAAACCCATTGCGGGCATACTGGCAGCATTCCTCAAGGGCGCGAAAGCGCCCTTTGTTTTGACCCCGCAGGGAGTGCCCGATGGCGAAGAAACTCACCGCAGTAAAACTCAGCAGTAAGGCACAGGCACTGCTCGACGCCCAGGTCGCCTGGTGGCTGGAGCGACTCGATGCCAAGGCCCTCAAGCCCTGGGTGGAGGCCGAAGTCGATGCCCTGCTTGCCGATGCTGCCAGACTCAAGCTCGAAGAAGTGGTGAGCCGTGCGGACGTGCAGGCGGTGGCGCGCCAGTACGCTGCCGAACTGGAGCCCAGCGGGGCGATCCCCGAACTGGTCGGCGAGATCGCGCAAGCCTTGCAGGCGCATCCGGCACAGAAGAAAACCAGGCTCGGCGAGCTGATGCCGGACAAGCAGTTCCGCGAATGGCTGGACAAGATCCTGGAGCTGCATGCGGCGCGGGATGCACTCATTCATGCGGCCCTGAGCAATCCGGTCGTCGCCGCCGTCGCAGGCGACCTCCTATATCGCGGCATCAGCGGCTATCTGGGTGACAGCGCGCTGACCAAGAGCATCCCCGGCGCAAGCTCGATGCTCAAGTTCGGCAAGTCGATGCTGGCCAAGGCCACGCCGAAGCTCGACGCTGCCATCGAAACCACCCTGCGCAAGTACATCCAGCAGAGTCTCGACGCCACCCTGCGCGAGAGCGAGCAATCGCTGAAGACCCTGCTCACCGACCAGCTGTTGCGCGATTCCGCGCTCGAGATTTGGGCCAGCCTGAAAGGCATGACCGTGGCCGAAGTGCGTTCGACGGTGAGTGCAGGCGACGTCGAAGAGCTGTTCGTGATCGGCTACGAACACTGGCGCAGCGTGCGCAAGACCCCCTACTACGGCGCCATGATCGACGCGGGCGTGGCGGGCTTTTTCGACAAGTACGGCAAGACCGCGCTGACAGATCTGCTGGAAGAAATGGGTGTCAGCCGCGAGATTATCCTGAAGGACGTGCTGCGCTTCGCACCGCCGGCGCTGGCTGTCTTGAACAAGAAAAAACTGCTGGAGCCGATGATCCGCCGTCTGCTGCAACCGTTTTTTGCATCGGAGATGGCAAGCAAGCTGCTTGCTGATTGATCGCCCCGTCCTCGCTCCTAAGTCATTCACCCTCCCGGCAAAACCAAATGATCAAGCGCGTTGTCTTCAACCAGAAGGGCGGTGTCGGCAAGACCACCATCGTCTGCAATCTCGCCGCCATTGCGGCTTCCCGCGGTCTGCGTACCCTGGTGATCGACCTCGATACCCAGGGCAATGCCACCCAGTACCTGCTGGGCGCGTCGGCGATCAAATCGGATCGCACGGTGGCGGACTTCTTCGACGCCACCTTGAGCTTCACGCTGCAGCTGCCGCCGCTGATGAGCTTCGCCACCAACACGCCGTTCGAGAATCTCGATGTGGTGGCCTCAGCACCGCGTCTGGAAGAATTGATCGTCAAGCTCGAAGCCAAGCAGAAAATCTACAAGCTGCGCGATGCCCTGAAAAAGCTGAAGGGTTACGACGCAGTGTTCATCGACACCCCGCCCGCCCTCAACTTCTACTCACGCTCGGCGCTGATCGCCTCGGACCGGCTGCTGGTGCCTTTCGACTGCGACGAGTTTTCGCGGCAGGCGCTCTACACCCTGCTCGACAACGTCTCGGAGATCCGTGCCGACCACAACGACGATCTGGAAATCGAGGGCATCGTCGTCAATCAGTACCAGTCACGCAGCAACCTGCCCCAGCGCCTGGTGGCGGAACTGAAAGGCGAAGGCAAGCCCGTGCTGGCGCAGGCCATCAGCAGCAGTGTGAAGGTGAAGGAATCCCATGAACGGCATCTGCCGTTGATCCATCTCGACAAGAGTCACCGCGTCACGCAGGAGTACGTGGCGCTCTACGACTCACTCGGCGGCTGATGTTTTCTGGACACAAAAAAAGCCCCGCATGGCGGGGCTTTTTCGTGTATCGCGCGCTCAGCGTGCTGGCTCGCAAACGATTTCCACCTTGCCGCCTCTGGAGGTGACACGGCGGCAGGCATCGGAGACGAAGTCTTCACCCGGACTGGCCATGCTGGGACGTGGCGCTATGCCGGCGTCATAGCCGGTGGCAGGCAGATAGCTGACCGCGCCCCACAGCGCCGGCGGCGCAGGCGGCAGGGCACTTGCGAAGGGCTTGGGCGCTCCGACGGGCTCGATGCCCGCAGTCGCGTAGCTCTGCACATAGCCGCGCAGGCGGGCAAGGTTGGCGACGACTTCACTGTTGTCCGGCGCAAGCTTGGCGGCGCGCTCGAGCAAAGACATGGCCTCGTAGAACTGCCCCTGCTCGGCCTTGGCGACGGCAAGGTTGTTGAGTGCGATCGGGTCGAAGGGGTTTACTTCCAGCGCACGCTCGAAGTTGAACTCGGCCTTGCCGGGGTCGCCTTCGGCCATGCCCATGCGGCCCTGACCGTCGTAGCCGTAGAGGGCATCCATATCCACTGGCGTGCCAAAGGCGGCCTGCTCCATCGCCGGGGCGCGGATCGGGTCAGGGATGTTGGACGGTGTGCCGAACGGCGAAGCCTGCGGCTGGCTGACGATGCTCTGGCCGGGCGTCATCACGCCGCTGCCGATGCTGGGCGCCGTGCCGGGATAGCGCATGTCCAGATCAGGGCCGTGGGCACAAGCCGAGGCAAGCACGGCGAAGGCGATGGAAGCGAGCAAGGATTTCATAGACGGGGATCCCCGAAGTTGAAGTTCGGCAGCAGAGTGTTGGGCGGGAACGACACCCGTTTCTGCGGATAGAACATATAGCGCATGTAGCCCGAGGCGCTGGCCTCGTTGTAGTCCCGCGCGTTGTCGAGTGCGAGACGGGCGCCGACCGCAAGGTTGGGGTCGAGCAGGTACTCGAACACACCAGACAGCGAAAAGCCGACGCCGGTCTGCCGCTGCGCGTTGTAACCCCCAGGGATCGGGAGCGTGCCGCTGTAGGTGAGCAGTGCCTCGGTCAAGGCGGTTTGCAGCACATCGTCGTTCGGGTAGAGCGACTGGCCATCCTCACTGAACGCCTGGATGCCCAGCGCGCCGCCCAGCTTGTAGCTGAAGCGGTTGCGGTAGCCCTCCCACTCCACCGGCAGGCTGACCGCGAAGTACGACTGCGGACTGAAGTAGCCGCCGTGGCCAATGCTGAAGCGGCGCAGGTTTTTCTCGTAGCCGAAGGTAGTGATGTTGACGCCACCGGTCACCCGGCTGCTGCGGGTTTCCAGCACACGGCCGTAGATGCCGCCGCCGACTTCCACCGAGGAATTGCGCGGCAGGTTCTTGCCATCATAGAGGTTGTAACCGGCATTGCCGTAGACACCGTACTTGCCGATGTCATAGGCGACATCCAGACGGCCACCGGTCCTGGTGACACCACCATAGGTGAAGCCGGTTGCCGGGTCACGCAGGCCTGCGTAGGAGAGCAGGCTGTCCGTCACCGAGCGGCGCGCGATGTCGATCTTGAAGCTCAGGTTCTGCGCCTTGGGCCGCCAGTTGATGCCCCCGACCAGGGTCTCGACCGGAAAGCCCAGCGGCGTGGTGCCAACGTCCATCCTGAAATCAGCGGCCTCGTAGCCCAGGCCAAACGCCACGCCGGATTCAGCGTTGTCGAAGCGCAGCGTCGGGCTGGCACGATCCAGCGCCAGCGCCAGGCCGACCGCCCCATACAGCGGCAGGTTGGCACCCGATACCGTACCCGCATCCAGGAACACCGGCACCGCACGTACCTTGAAGCGGCCACCCTCGCCGGCTGGGATACCGACCTCCACCGGGGCCTCGAAGCCGTTGAGACGGTCGAGACCTTCGGAGCCATCGCGGGAGCGCAGGGCGAGACCTGCCTGCGCAAACGGAGTGCGGCTGGCACGCAGTTCGCTGATCTCTTTCAGCAGCGCGCGGCGATCCTGGCTATCGACCCGGGTGCTGCGGACGAAATCCGGCGTGGTGGTCATCGGATCGCGGCTGATGACCGGTGGCGCGATGGGGGTGTAGGTAGGCGGCGGTGGCGGCGGCACCAGCACCTCGCCGCCGCCATAGGCCGGTGCGGCCACGGGCGCAGTGGAATACGGCGTGCTGTAGAACGGGCCGTAAGCACCACCGCCCTCACCGAGCCGGGGGACCTCGTAGACACCGCCACGTTGGCCACTGCTAGGCGGTGCGCTGCTGTAGCTGCCGTAGCTGCTGTTGCTTTTGGGCCGCGCGTCGTCAATGGCCTTGATCTCGCCCATCATCTCGTCGCGCAGCGAGCCGCCGCCGGGTCGGCCCAGGGACGGGCTCATGCGCGGGTTGACGCGGCGCGGCGGCGGAAAATCACTCGGCAATCCCGTCCTCGGGACATAGCTGCTGTCCGTGCCGGGCTGCGGCAGGGTCAGGGTCTCGACATATTTGTAGGCAGGAACCGTAGTCTGGCTGCGCGGTTGCTGTGCCCAGTAACCGCTGGGCTGGTCGAGCGAGCGGGTCGCAGGCACTGGTGCGCCGGACCGGGGCGGAGTCGAAACCTTGATGAAACCGCCGCGGACATCAGGGCGGTAGGCAGACAAGGAGATATCGCCCCCTGACCTGAGCTTGGCGCGCAGCAGCCAGGCCGGCATCCGCGCCGGACCGGTGGCTTGGCGAACCTGCTGCAATTGCGCCGGGCGGGCAGCCGGCATTGCGACCATCTTCTTCGCTGATTTGCGAAGCGCTAGGCCGGCGCGGGTCTTAAAAAAACGGCCGACCCCGGCCGCCTGTTGTCGCAAGGGTGGGGGTGCCGCCTCGGCTCGAGGTGGCGCATTCAGATAGGTGCTGGACGGATCGACCAATTGCAGCAGGGGTTGCGAGTTGCCGCTGCTTCTGGCGCCCGGCGTGGCACCGTTCTGCTCTGCATCCAGGCGCAGCGCCTGCTGGAACAGACCCAGGGCACGGCCCTCGTCACCACGCGCCTTGGCGACACGGCCGGCCATGGCGTAGAGACGTGGGTTGTTGGGGTCGACCGCAAACGCGCGTTCCAGCATGGCATCGGCGTTGTCGAGATCGTTCAGGGCCAGCGCAGCGGTGATCGCGCCCTTGTAGGCATCGACCTCCTGGCCGTTCTGCTGCAACACGCGCTCGTAGATGATGTAGGCCTTGTCGTGATCCTTGCTGTCGCTGTAGAGGCGGGCCATCGCCATCATCAGGCGAGGGTCGTTGGGGTTGGCGCGGATCAGCGGTTCGAGGTAATCGTAAGCGCGGGCCAGATCGCCCTCCTCGCGGACGAGATCGGCCTGCCGCAGACGATAGCCAATCCTCAAATTGGCAAGGTCGAGGTTCTGCTGCTCATTGAGCTTGCCACGCCGCAGCAGGTCGTCCATCACCACCTCGAACTCGGTGTCCTGCCTGAGCTTGAACAAGAGGCTGGCATAGGCTAGACGCAGGCCAGGGTTGTATTCGGTGTTGCGGGTCAAAGCCTGGCGCATGTAGCGCAGAGCACGCGCCTCGTCACCGAGGTCGGCGTAGGCATTGGCCATCACGCCCAGAAGCTCCGGCATCTCGCCGAGGTTGAGCCTTTCGTC
>JAKFXK010000051.1 GCA_021731445.1 Nevskiaceae bacterium
GTGCGGCCTGCTGCATGTTGTGGGTGACGATGACGATGGTGAACTCCTTCTTCAGCTCGTTGATCAGCTCTTCGACCTTGAGTGTGGAAATCGGGTCGAGTGCCGAGCAGGGTTCGTTCATCAGCAGCACCTGCGGCTTGATGGCCACCGCACGGGCAATCACCAGACGCTGCTGCTGACCACCGGAGAGGCCGAGCGCGGAGTCGTCCAGACGATCCTTCACTTCTTCCCACAGGGCCGCGCCTTTCAGCGCCCACTCGACGGTTTCATCGAGCACGCTCTTCTTGTTAACGCCTGCCAAGCGCATGCCGTAGGCGACGTTCTCGTAGATCGACTTGGGGAAGGGATTGGGCTTCTGGAACACCATGCCCACGTTGCGGCGCAGGGCCGAGATGTCCACGTCCTTGTCGAAGATGTTCTTGCCTTCGAGATTGAGCGCACCTTCGACACGGCAGCCGTCGATGAGATCGTTCATGCGGTTGAAGCAGCGCAGCAGCGTCGACTTGCCGCAGCCGGAAGGGCCGATGAACGCCGTCGCCTTTTTCTTGGCGATGTTCATGGTCACTTTCTTCAGGGCCTGCTTCTGACCGTAATAGAGGTCAAGGTCCTTCACCGTGATGGCGTGGGTTTCGTCTTCGATGCGCGAGGGCGCGCGGGAGGCGTTGAGGGCGTCAATATCCATGGCGCGTACCGAGGTCGTGGGTTGCAAGTTGGTCATTGGAGTGTTCGTCTTTGAAGGCTAGCCTTCAAGCGCCTTGTATTTTTCGCGCAGGCGATTGCGGATGCGGATCGCGGAGATGTTGAGCAAAATGATGACCAGCACCAGCAGGAAGCTGGTCGCATACACCAGCGGGCGTGCGGCCTCGACGTTGGGTGACTGGAAGCCCACGTCGTAGATGTGGAAGCCCAGGTGCATGAACTTACGCTCCAGATGCACGAAGGGGAAAATGCTGTCCAGCGGCAGGCTGGGGGCGAGCTTGACTACACCGACGAGCATGAGCGGGGCGACCTCACCCGCCGCACGCGCGATGGCGAGGATGAGACCGGTCATCATGGCCGGTGAGGCCATCGGCAGCACGATCTTCCACAGCGTTTCGGCCTTGGTGGCACCGAGCGAGAGCGAGGCTTCGCGGATCGAGCGCGGGATGCGTGCCAGACCTTCTTCGGTCGCCACGATCACCACCGGCAACGTCAGGATCGCCAGCGTCAGCGAGGCCCAGAGAATGCCGGGGGTGCCGAAAGTGGGTGCGGGCAGCGACTCTTCATAGAACAGGCGATCGATGTTGCCGCCCATGAAGTAGACGAAGAAGCCGAGACCGAACATGCCGTAAACAATCGAGGGCACACCGGCGAGGTTGTTGACGGCGATGCGGATCATCTGTGTCACCGGCCCTTGCTTGGCATACTCGCGCAGGTAGAGCGCAGCGAGGATGCCGAACGGCGTGACGAACACGCTCATCAGCATCACCATCATCACCGTGCCGAAGATGGCGGGAAAGATGCCGCCCTCGGTATTGGCTTCGCGCGGGTCGGCGGCGACGAACTCCCAGAGCTTGGAGAAATAGGTGCCGATCTTCGCCAGCAGCCCCATTTCGTTGGGACGGTAGGCGCGGATGATCTGTGAGAGATCGAGCTCCTTCACGGTGCCATCCACAGCTTTCAACACCAGCGCGTCGCGCTTCATCTCCGCTTTGAGGGCGGCAAGTTCAATACGCACTTTTTCGTAGCGGGCATCGAACTCGGCCTTGCGGATGTCGAGTGCGGCGTAGGCCTCTGGTGCACTCTCTTTGGTCTTGCCCTCAAGTGCCAGGCGGCGGCCATCAAGGCGCACTTTTTCAAGCCCGGCATTGATCGGCCCAATATCACCGTCTTCAATCGCATGCAGCTTTTCGCGCAGCTGATTGGCGCGCACCTGCAGCGGCTGGTAAGCCGCCCAGGCCTCGGCCCCGCTGGCGACGATCTTGCCGTCCTGCTTCACCTCGGCGATGAAGCCGTGGAAGTTGCCCCACTCGGCGCGCTCCAGCACCACCACATCTTCAGGGTAGCTGCGATTGACGATCCACTCATCGAGCAGGTAGCGGAAGTCCGCGCCCAGCAGGTCGCGGTTCGCCACCTTCACCAGATCGCGGGTGTGGAAAGGCACGCTGTCGTCGAGCTTGGCACCGGCTGATTTCAGGCGTGCTGTGCTGACCTCCTCCTCACTCACCAGCTCGACCAGGAGGGGGATGGCAGCTTGCCCCGGCTCGGCGTATTCGGCCTTCAGCACATCCGCAGGCCAGAAGTGCGGCATGCCGCGCGCCGCCGTCAAAAACAGCAACGCGACGGTGATGATGAAACAGACCGAAATCGCCGCTGCCGTCAGCCACACATAAGGCTGTCCCGACTTCACATAGGCGCTGACCGTCTGCGTGTTCTTGGCAGTCAGATCAAGAGTGGTGGTGGTCATGGCTTAGATGCTCTCGTATTTCTTGCGCAGGCGGGCCCGCACCACTTCGGCCAGCGTATTGAAGAAGAAGGTGAAAATGAACAGCACCAAGCCGGCGAGGAAGAGCAGGCGGAAGTGCGTGCTGCCCACCTCGGACTCCGGCATTTCAACCGCGACGTTGGCGGAAAGCGTGCGCATGCCGCTGAACAGGCTGATGTCGGTGACGGGCGTGTTGCCGGTGGCCATCAGCACGATCATGGTCTCACCCACCGCACGACCAAGGCCGATCATGATGGCGCTGAAAATGCCGGGGCTGGCGGTGGGCATCACCACGCCGACCAGCGTCTGCCAAGGCGAGGCACCGAGGGCGAGCGAGCCGAGCGAGAGCTGCTTGGGCACCGAGAAGATGGCGTCTTCGGCAATCGAGAAGATGGTGGGGATCACCGCGATGCCCATCGCAATGCCGACCACGAGTGCATTGCGCTGGTCGTACTTGATGCCGAAGGTCGAGTCCATCCACGCCTGCATGTTGCCGCCGAAGGCGACCGCCTCAATCGGCTTGGCCACGCCGAAACAGAACCAGGTGACGAGCGCGATCACCGGCACCAGCAGTGCGCCCTCCCAACCTGCGGGCATGAGGTAGCGCACGCGCGCCGGCATGTTGAGCCACAGATAACCAAAGAGCGGCACGCTGACAGGCAGCAGGATCAGCAGCAGGAACATTCCCGGCAGGTTGGATTCGATGAAAGGGGCGAGCCAGAGGCCTGCGAGAAAGCCCAGGATCACCGACGGCAGTGCCGCGAGCAGCTCCACCGTCGGCTTCACCACCTGGCGCAGTTCGGGCGACATGAAATTGGCGACGAAGATCGCGCCGAGCACGGCCAGCGGGATGGCGAAGATCATCGCGTAGAACGCGCCCTTCAAGGTGCCGAAGGCGAGCGGACTGAGTGAGAACTTCGGTTCGAAGTCCGAGCTGGCCGAGGACGACTGCCACAGCCATTGCTGCTCGTCGTAACTCTCGTACCAGACCTTGCCCCAGAGTGCGGCAAAGGAGACTTCAGGGTGTTCGTTGTGGACGTCATAGGCGTGAACCTTGCCATCCACACTCTCGGTGTAGAGCACCTGCGCGCGCGGGTTGAAGGTGACCTGGCTCACGGCCGTGTCGAGCGCTTTCTCGCTGTGGATGAGACGTTTGGAGGTGGCGTAATACACACTCACTCGGCCGGTCTCATCGCCCACTGCAAAGCCGCGGCGGCGCAGTTCCACCCCCAATGCGGTCGGCTTGGCATCACCCGGCAGATCGAACTCGCGCACGCGGGCAAGGTAGGGTTCGCCCGCCTTGTCGCGCGCCGGGAACCATTGCGAGACCTTGCCGTTGGTCTGCGCGACGATGATGGAAATACCGCCGGAGAGGTATTGCGCGGCACTGATCTCGCTGCCTGCCTCTTTCACTTCGACCAGCTTCGGCTCAGCCGCGCCATCGAGCTTGTAGAAGGCGATCTTGCCGGCCTTCTGGTCGATCACGTAGAGCCAGGCGAGCAGCGGCTCGACCAGCAAAAGGTCAGCCGCGACAGCGGGCTTGAAATTCAGCTCGCCAGCCACCTCGACGGTGGTCTCGCCAGTGATGGCGTTCTCGCTGCGGCTGAAGGTCTTGATGTGGATGCTCTTCGCGGCATCGACGCCGAACAGCATCTGGCTGTCGCCGTTTTCGCGCACCACGAGGTTCTGCGCGGCCTCCGGCATGAAGGCCGTCGCCGCTTCGCCCTTGGGGAAGCGCACAGAAGGCGTGATGAGCTGCTTGTCGTTGGGATAGCTGATGTCGTAGTTGTGGGAGAACTGAAGGATCGAGCCATCGCTGAGCGAAGCTGCCAGCTCGCCACGCTCGGCGGAAACTTCCGTGACATCGACCACGGTCAATCCGTTCAGGGCCAGCTGCTGTGCATGACGCACCGCACCCGAGTTCAGATCGAAGAAAGTCACTGCACCCGTGTCGGACACCCGCATGGCGATCTGGCCCTGCTCTTCCACCGTCGCGTAAAGCGTCTTGCCCTGCCCTGGCACGGCATAAGTCGGGCGCGACTTGAAATCGGCGGGTGCGAATAGGGGAGCTACTTCCGAGACGAGGTAGAAGAAGATCAGCAGCAGCGCAGCGATCACGCCCAGGCCCCCGACCCAGACCACCCAGCGGGCCGCGTTATCCTTGAACACACGGGGCTGGAACGCAGTACCGGCCTTGGTGATGCTCTGACCAGTGAAAACAGCAGGAGGCGTGGTGGTTTCGCTCATGGTTTAACTCGTTGTCGTGCCCTGACGGACAGATCCCTGCTCGTTTTCTTCAAGCGCCGACAGTTTAGTCGGCGCTTGAAGAAAACGCCCGGCTTGAGGCCGGGCGCTTTCCCTACAGCAAGTGCTTAGAAACCAAACTGCGCGCGGAGGGTGATGGCCTCCGGCTTGTCCTGGCCGTTGGCGTTGACGTCAGCTTCGGCGATGTAGTAGTTCAGCATGAAGCGGGCGTTGGGGTTCACGTACCAGTTGGCACCCACCGTGATCTGCGAGCCTTCGCAGGTCTGGAAGCTGCCAGCGGCCACGCCGCCGAGTGCGCAACCACGGGCTTGGGCAGTGTCGGTTTCCTTGTTTTCGGAAGCCTCATAGCGGGCGACGAGCTCGACCGCGCCAAAGTCGTTGTTGGGCTTCGGCGTGCCAAACGCGCCACGATCCTTCTTGTAGACCTTGCTCTCGCCGGTGATGAAGTAGCTGGCCTGGGCGTAGTAGGCAATCACGTCGATGTCGCTCGGTGCGGCGGCGGTGCCAAAGCCTTCTTCAAGCGTGGCCATCGCATATTCAGCCTGCAGCGTGAAGGGGCCGAAAGCGCCCGCGAGTTCGCCGTGGATAGTGTCCTGCGTGCCGAAGGTGTTGGCATTGGCAGCGCCGGCATTGCCGAGCGTGATCGAGGGGCCACGGCGGCCACCGTACTGGAAGGTGCTGGTGGCATTGCTGGAGCCGGCATCTTCACGATCCGAGCTGTAGGCCAAGCCGATGTGCAGCGTGCTGCCATCCGCCGAGAGCGGGAAGTAATAGGCGCGTGCGCCGAAGGAGTGACCTTCGGTGGTGGCCGTGGCCGGAGCCAGCGTGGCGGCATGGATGCCGTAGCCGAAGCTATCGGTGTTGCCCTTGTAGAACAGACCGGTCAGGAACTGGCGACCGTTATAAATGCCGGTGGCGGTCGTGTTGGGACGCTCGATCAGGGTGATCTCGTTGGAGCTGGCGAGTTCTTCCATGCCACGGAAGGGCTTGTGCTGACCGATGATGATCTTGCCGGGGCCGAACTTGGTGCCGATCCACATTTCGCGGAAGCTCGCGCCGTTACCGGTGGCCCCTGCGAAATCGTTCTCGAACTTGTAATCCCAGCCATAGGCCTTGCCCGTCAGGGTGAGGTAGGCGCGGCGGAAGGCAGCGCCGCCACGGTTGGCACCCGTTGCAGCCACACCCGTGCCGAACGGCGTGGTGCCGATGCGGGCGCTCTCGTCTTCGGAGAAGTTGTAGTAGTCGAACTGGATGCGACCACCGACGGTGGCTTCAAAGCGGCCGTCTTCGGTCTTCACCTTGATGCCGCCCTTGGTTTCGGCGGGGTCTGCATAGACGTTGCTGGCTGCGACTGCGAGCACTGCGAGTGCAGCGACTTTAAGAGTGTTGCTCACGTTGAATCTCCCGTTGGGTTAGAAGTGATGCGTTGTTTGTGTGTGCCGCTTTTTGGTGAGTCTGTTTTTTGAAGCGGCTGACTTGGGGGGCGAACACCCCAAGCCAGCTTCAAGCAGCCCGAAGGCGTGCTTACTGGAGCTTCGCCAGTTCTTTCGCTGCCACCGCTGCGGGCAGGGCGACGTAGCCGTCTTTCTCGGTTACTTGCTGGCCGGCCTTGGAGAGCACCATCTTGAAGAACTCCAGCTCCATCGGGCTCAGCGGCTTGTTGGGCGCCTTGTTGACGTAGACGTAGAGGAAGCGCGACAGCGGATAGGTGCCTGCAATTGCGTTGGCGGGGGTGGCATCAACAGCTTCGGCACCATCCTTCTTGGCGAGCGGCACAGTGCGCACGCCAGCGGTCTTGTAGCCGATGCCGGAGTAGCCGATGGCGTTCAGGCCGCCAGCCACCGACTGCACGACGGACGCCGAACCCGGCTGCTCGCCGACGGTGTTCTTGAAGTCGCCCTTGCACAGCGCGTTCTCCTTGAAATAGCCGTAGGTGCCGGACACCGAGTTGCGGCCATACATCTGCACCGGCTTGCTCACCCAGTCACCGGTGAGGCCGAGATCGCCCCAGCGCTTCACATCCTTGCCGCCGCACTTGCGGGTGGCGCTGAAGATGCCGTCCACCTGCGCGATGGTCATGCTCTTGATCGGGTTGTCCTTGTTCACGAACACGGCGAGTGCGTCGATGGCCACACCGATGGCGGTGGGCTTGTAGCCGTATTTCTTCTCGAAGGCCTGGATTTCCTGATCCTTCATCTGGCGGCTCATGGGGCCGAAGTTGGCGGTGCCTTCGGTCAGCGCCGGCGGGGCGGTGGACGAACCGGCACCCTGGATCTGCACGTTGACGTTGGGGTAGAACTTGTTGAACTCCTCGGCCCACAGAGTCATCAGGTTGTTCAGCGTGTCGCTGCCGACAGAGCTGAAGTTGCCGGAGACGCCGGAAGTGGCCTTGTAGTCGGGGAGAGCAGCATCCACGGCCGCAGTGGCGGAGGTGGCGACGACACCGGCAAACATGCCGAGTGCAATAGCAAAAGACTTCAGTTTCATTCGGGAACGCCTCTTTCAAAAGGGGGGTGCGCAGCGATCATTGCTGCTGGCGGTGTATAGCTTATGAAAGGGGGGTGAAGGATTTGTGACACGCCAACCGGCCGGCGTCAGGGACATCACTGCGGTCGCGCCAAGGACGGCAAGGATGAAGTCGCGTTTTAGACCAGCGCCGTAGGCGGGGCTACAGCGGCCACCGCCATCTGCACCCGATGCAGCGGAAAATTGCAGGTGAAAGTGCTGCCCACCCCCACCTCGCTTTCGATCTTCATGCGTCCTTCGTGCCGCTCCAGCGCGTGCTTGACGATGGACAGGCCCAGGCCCGTGCCGCCGCTGGCGCGCGAGCGGCCGACATCAACCCGGTAGAACCTTTCGGTGAGGCGCGGCAGGTCTTTGTCCGAGATGCCGATGCCGGTGTCGGCCACATTGAAATGTGCGCCTTCGGTATCGGCCCACCAGCGCACGCGGATGACGCCGCCTGCGGGGGTGTACTGCCCGGCGTTGGCGATGAGATTGGTGAAGATGCTCTGCACTTCCACATCGCGGCCCAGAAGCTGCACGCCGGGCGCGATGTCACTCTCGAAGCAGTGCTGGCCTTGCGATACGGCCTTGGCGTCTTCCACCGCACGGGTCAGCATCGCCGGCACATCCAGCACATCGAGTCGCGCCTGCTGGCCATCGGCCTCCAGGCGTGCAAGTTTCAACAGGTCGGCGATCAAGGCCTCCATGCGTTGCGCCTGTGCACGCATTTCAACGATCGGCGCGCGCCAGGGTTTGAGCGGGCCGCTGGCATCTGCCGACATCATGTCGAGATAGCCGCGCAGCACCGTCAGCGGCGTGCGCAATTCGTGGCTGGCATTGGCAACGAAATCGCGGCGGATGGTGTCGAGCCGGCGTGAGTCAGAGATGTCACGCACCACCAGCAGCCGCTGGCCACTGCCATAGGGGATGATGCGATAGGAAAGCAGCACGGCCGTGTTGATCGGCGACGGGGCCTCGACCTCGCTGCCGTAGTCGCCACTGGTGAAGTAGGCGGTGAAGGCGGGATGGCGCACCAGGTTGGCAATGCGCTGGCCGAAATCCTGCGGGCTGCGCAGGCCCAGTAGGGTGCGGCCTGCGGTGTTGAACCAGACGATCTCGCCGCGCTCGCCAAGCACCACGGCACCATCCGGCAGGGCCTCGGTGGAGGCCTGGAACTCCGAAACGATCGCAGCCAGACGTTTCTTGCGTTTGCGGTTGCGCTTTTGCAGGTTGAGCAGGCTCTCGTAAACCTCGCCCCAGATGCCACCGGGTTCTGGCAGCTCCACCAGCTTGGGGGCCGAGAACCAGTTGCGCAGCACCGCCAGGTAGCGCAGATGCATCAGCAGATACAAGGCCAGACCCATCCCGACGCCCAACAGCCAGTGGCCAAACAAGCCGCCGATCAGCAAGCCCAGCAAGCCGCGCAGGCCGGCTTTGAAAATCTCTTGCTGCAGGGCGGGTGTCATGCCTGCCTGCGAGGCACTAGACTTTGTCGGAGAAGCGATAGCCGGTGCCGCGCACAGTCTGGATCATGTTGTCGTAGCCGTACGGTTGCAGGGCCTTGCGCAGGCGGCGGATGTGGACATCCACCGTGCGCTCTTCCACATAGACGTTCTGGCCCCAGACGCGATCCAGCACCTGCTCGCGGGTGTAGACCCGTTCGGGATGGCTGATGAAGAAGTGCAGCAGGCGGTATTCGGTGGGGCCGAGCTTGACCGGCTCGCCCCTGGCGGTAACGCGCTGGCTGGCAGCGTCGACTTCCAGCCCAGCCACGGCCAGACGCTCTTCCACCCCGCCCGGCATCGAGCGGCGCAGCACGGCCTGGATACGGGCAATCAATTCCGGGAAGGAGAAAGGCTTGCTGACGTAATCATCGGCACCGATGTTGAGCGCGCGCACCTTGTCTTCTTCCTCGGCGCGCGCCGTCACCATGATGATCGGAATGTCCTTGGTGGTGGCGCCGTTCTTCAGCTCCTTGGCGTACTCGACGCCAGAGAGGCCCGGCATCATCCAGTCCAGCAGGATCAGGTCAGGGCGCGCTTCGGCGATACGCAGGCGAGCCTCCTGGGCATTGGCGGCGAGCGCGAGACGAAACTCGGCCCGCTCCAGGGCAAAGCGCAGCATGTCACGGATGGCGGACTCATCCTCAACGACCAGAATCTGCTTGTTTTGCATTCCCATAATCCGATTAGACGCTAGGAATCAGGGTATTAGCAACGCATGACAGTTCGGTTAAAAACTTGTCACATTTCTACGGCGTGAAGGAATCGTTACACCCGGCGGATTACCACGCTGCCTGCCGAATAGCCTGCGCCAAAGCCTGACAGCAACCCCACATCGCCTACCGCGAAGTCGGCATGGTGCTTGTGGAAGGCAATGACACAACCGGCAGAGCTGGTATTGGCGTATTGGTCGAGGATGATGGGTGCTTCGATCTCGTCAGGATCACGTCCCAGCACGCGCTTGGCGATGAGCTGGTTCATCGAGAGATTGGCCTGGTGCAACCAGAACCGCTTCACCTCGTCGGGTTTGAGGCCCAGGTCCGCCAGATGGCTGCTCAGCAGCTCGGCCACCATCGGCACCACTTCCTTGAACACCTTGCGTCCTTCCTGCTGGAACAACACGTCGTCCCAGGCGCGGGTTTCGGTTTCGGCGATGTTCAGAAACCCGAAGTTGTTGCGGATGTTGTTGCTGAACTGCGTTTTCAGCCGGGTGCCGAGTACCTCGAATTTCTCCTTCGCCACTGCTGTCTCCAGCGGCTCCACGACGACTGCGGTTGCGGCATCGCCGAAGATGAAATGGCAGTCGCGGTTGCGCCAGTTGTGGTGGCCACTGGTGATTTCCGGGTTAATCACCAGCGCGCATCGGGCATTGCCGAGCCGCACGGCATCGACCGCCGCCTGGATGCCGAACGCAGCCGAGGCGCAGGCGACATTCATGTCGTAGCCAAAACCCTGGGTGCTGCCCAGATGCGCCTGCATCTCGACGGCCATCGCCGGATAGGCACGTTGCAGATTGGAGGCCGCGACGATGACGAAATCGACATCCGCACCGCTGCGCCCCGCGTTGGTCAGGGCCTCACGCGCCGCGATGCCCCCGATCTCGACCATCAGCGAAGGCTCGTCATCGCGGCGGGTGCGCACGCGCGGGCGCATGCGGTTGATATCGAGGGTGCCGACCTTGTCGATGCAATAGCGGCTCTGGATACCGCTGGCCTTGTAGATGAACTCGGTGGAGGACATCGGCAGCTCTTGCACCGTGCCGGCCGCAATCGCGGCGGCATGGGCCGCGTTTTCGCGCGTTGCCCAAGCGTTGTAGCAGGCGACCAGCTCGTCGTTGCTGATGGAATCTTGCGGGGTGTAGAGGCCGGAGCCGGTGATGGCGACGCGGATCATTTCTGAGACCTTAATTCTGTTTTATCCCCTCTCCTTCCGGGAAAGGGTTGGGGTGAGGGGCTGCGCTATCAGACGAGTCTAATCCATGCCCATAGCGCGTTCCCTCACCCGCTGCTTCGCAGCGGCCTCTCCCAGGGGGAGAGGCGTAGCAGCTCACCCCCATCCAGCACGCCTGATCGCCTCGCGCAGCGTCTCGCGCGTTGCCTTTTCAAAGCGGATCGACAGGTGCGAGCCCTGATACCAGCTCACCGGCACGCCCCAATGCTGGCTCAGCAGCAGCGGCTGATCGGGCGGCACGATGCGGTCGGCGGCGGCAGCGAACAGGTGCAGGCTCTCCTTCGCTGGCCGTGCCGGACGTGCCAGTGGCGACACCACGCTCAAGATCGAGCGATAACGCTCCTCGGTCAGCCCATGCTGGGCATAGAAGCGTTCGTGCAGACGTGGCAAATGTCGCCAGAGCACGCCTGCCGGATCGGCCAGCGGCACGCCGCCGACCACGAAATCCAGTTCGGCCTCCGCTGTTGCCAAGAGCGCCGCGTTGTAGCCGCCGAGCGAAACGCCATAGACGCCGACGCGCGGTGCGGTCTCGCGGTCTCGCAGCCAGGCCAGGGCGCGGCGCAGATCCCACAAGGCCTGCGTCTGGGCGTGGACGAGGTCAAGCAGGTCACCGTCCAGGTACTGATCGCCGGATTTGCCGCCCACCTTGCGCGGCCCGTGCAGCGGCAACGTCGGCATCAAGAGATTGAAGCCGAGTTTTTTGTGCAGCACTTCGGGCGGGAACAGGCCAAAGTCCAGCCAGTTGTCACCCATGCGGTAGCCGTGGATGCAGAACAGCCAGGGGCGATCGGCACCGGCATGGCGGAACACACGCAGCACGCTGCGCTGGTTGGGCACGAGGGCAGCCCAGGCGGCGGCACCTGGCAGCTCCGGTCGTGGCACGAATCCGCTGGCGTAGCTGACCCGTTCGTAATTCAGCCCGAAGTAGCGGCGCATCTCCGTGGTGACGGCCTCCGGCACGCTCGGCGTGGCGTGGTAGCTGGCGATGTCATCCGACCAGCCTTGTTGTTTCAATACCGTTTCCAGCCTCAGGCCTTCGAGGCACATCGCCTCGGCGGAAGGGCCGGAGGGGATTCTGGCGACGCCGACGAAATAGGCAATCAGCGCCTCGTCGACGGCCGCCTTGAGGTCGACCAGCGGCCGCGCTTCCGGGGCTTCTGCGCCGTCGTAGCGCGGCTCACTGCGCAGCGCAACGCGGCCTGCGGTGACGAAGGCCCAGACGGACAGCACGCCGGCAATCAATGCCGCCCAGCCACCGCCGCAGAGCAGCGCCGGGATGGCCAGCACAGTGCCCAGCGCCCCGCCCGCCGCGTGCAGCTGGTGCACACGCACATCGTGGATCTTGCCGAACAGCGCAATCGCCGCCGTCAAGAGATAGGCCAGAGGCAGTGCGGCGAATATCCACCATGTCCAGTCAGTTCCACCCAGGGCCCAGGCCAAGGCGGCGAACAGCGCGACGACAGCGCGCGGCTGGGTTGCGGGCGGCGGGCCTTGCCTCCGCCCGATGGCGGTGACGCCCTTCACGACCGGCTCAGTGCCGCCGTGACACGTGCCAGCGCAGCACCGGCGGCGGCGGCCAGTTCAGCGGTTTTGACATCCAGCAGCTTGCCATCGGCGTCGAAGGCCTTGCCGGCTTCGTTCACCGACAGCGTGTCCGGCAATACGATGCAGCCGAGATAACCCAGCACCTCGCGCAGCTGCCGCATTGATCGCACCGCGCCCCACTTGCCGGTGGTGGCACCAGCGATGACAACTGTCTTGTTCTTGAATACCGAGCCGACTGGCGCACCCGGCAGCGGGCGTGACAGCCAGTCGATGGCGTTCTTCATCAGCGCGGAATAGCCGCCGTTGTACTCCGGCTCGGCAATCAGGAAACCCTGCGCCTCGGCAAACAGGGTCTTGAGTCTGACGGCGGCCGCAGGGGTCTCACCTTCGATATCCTCGTTGAACACCGGCAGTACGAACTCGCGCCAGTCGATCAACGTCACTGTCGCTCCCGCCGCTGTGGCGCCCGCTGACATGGCCTTCACCAGCTTGAGATTGTGGGAGGCACTGCGGGCGCTGCCGGAGAGTGCGAGAAGGCGGATGGTCATGGGGTGGCGAGGATGCGGATGAACAGGGGAAAGGATGCGGCCAGCGACAACAGGGACATTGCATGTGCCCCCCAATGCCAGCGCCGTTTGCGATGCAGGCCCAAGGCACTGGCCGCAGCAGTGACGGTGATGGCGGTGAATGCCGCCGTGAGCCACAGCAGGTTGTCGAAAGAGGGGCGCTGCTCGGGGGCCATGTCGAGGTGCCAGCCCAGCAGCAGGGCACTGACGCCAACACCGACCGTCATCGAGGCTCCCAGCACGGCAACTGCCACGTCCAGCACAAATAGATAGCGCAGCATCAGCGGATCGTGGCCTTGAGCTTGCGCAGCAGTTTCATGGCGGGGAACACCTCGCGCACGACCTTGGGCTGCGCCATGCCCACCCGCAGCAGACTCATGGCAAAGGTGCGGATGATGCGGTCGCGATGCTCGAACACGCTGTTGACCATGGGCACCTGGCGCTCATGCATCACCGTCACCGCATCGGCTGGCGACTCGCCAAAATTGATCTTGAAAGTGAGACGCACATCCAGCGGCTCGCGCAGCTTGCGGCGGGATTTGGTGGAGGCCTCAGGCGCTTTGGCTATCATCGTCAAATGAATGTCTCGACCTCAATCGCAAACTCCGAAGGCAACCATCCCGACCATCTGGTCGTGTTCGCACACGGCAAGGAGAGCGGCCCCTGGGGCACCAAGATCACTGAGCTGGCCGAAGTCGCCAAGCGCCGTGGCTTTGCGGTGTTGAGTCCGGATTATAGCTTCACGATGCAGGCTCAGGCCCGCGTCGCGCATCTGCTGCAGCTGAAGCCGCAAGCCAGGAAATCGCTGGTGCTGGTGGGTTCGAGCATGGGCGGCTATGTCAGTGCGATGGCCTGTGCGGCCCTGCAGCCGGCAGCTCTTTTCCTGATGGCTCCGGCGCTGTACTTCCCGGGCTGGGATGAAGAGCCCTCAGGCATTCCGGCGATGACCACCGTTGTCCACGGCTGGCAGGATGACATCGTGCCGGTCGAGCGAGGCCATCGGTTTGCCGCGCGTCACAGATCAGTACTGCACCTCGTCGACTCGGGCCATACGCTCAACGACCAATTGCCGCTACTCTGCCTGCTGTTCGACGACCTGCTGCGCCGAGTACTGGACGCCACACCATGAAGCCGATTTCCCCAGAAGACACCCTGCTCAACGGCAGCCAGCGCAAACGGCTCGACACGGTCTACCGCAAGGCCGAATACCGGGTGGTGGTGGGCGCCCGGACATTGAGTTTCCGCGTCGGCCATTACGACGCGGAGGCGGAGAAAGTACTGGTGCAGCACATCGCAGCCAGACGCGACTGGAGCATCCTCACGCCCTGCAATCCGCGCTCGCAGGAGGCCACGCAGGAGATGAACGGTTTCTATTACCACGAGCTGCGTGACGCGCTGGCTGCACGCAACAGCCAGTGGGTTGCCGCCATCAACCACGACCCGCTCGGCAGCTGGCAGGATGAGCCAGGCTTTGCCATCGCCGATGCCGACGTGTTGTGGGTACGTGAATTGGGCAGGCGCTTCAAGCAGAACGCTTATGTGGCTGCGAAGGTCGGTGACGCGCTGCGGCTGGTGTGGCTGGTTTAGGGTGTGTTGACCTTCATTTCGCCGCGCGTTGCTGGTCAATCCAGCGCACCGCGCCCGGTGGTGTAGGCCGCGACAAACTCCGCAGGCTGACGCTTGGGCTTGCCGCTGCCGAAATCCACACAGATGAAATGGCTGGCAGCGCGCATGATGGTCTTGCCGTCGCCGACACGGATGATCTGGTAGCGCCGCCACATGTCGAGGCGGCCCGAGTTTTCGTGGATCCAGGTCGCGCTCAACAGCTCATCGCCAGCAAACGTGGCAGCGAGGTAATCCAGCTCGTGCCGGTACACCACGCAGCCGGCATTGAGCCGGCGATAGGCCTCCCAACCCAGCCCCAGCGCATTGCTGTGCGCCCAGGCCACATCCTCCAACCACTTGAGATAGTTGACGTTGTTGACATGGCCGAAACCGTCGAGATGTTCGCTTGTCACCGTCACGGGCAAGATGAAGGGGCGAGGCACATCCCACACAGGGGCTGACTTGTTGGCGGTAATGATCATGGTTCAAGCATAGGTGCTTGAAGTGGCCGGGGGCGAGGCCTACACTGCGCGCCCTTCAATCCGCACTGATCTGGTCTTGTATCGAGATTGCATGCTCAAGCTCGGCAAACTCACTGACTACGCCACCGTGCTGCTGGCCGCCATGGCCGCAGCGCCCAAGCGTCTGCACGCCGCGCAAGAACTGTCGCGCAGCACGGCGGTTGCTGCACCCACCGTCGCCAAGCTGATGAAGCAGCTGCAGCAAGGCGGCCTGGTGGAATCGGTGCGCGGCGCGCGTGGCGGTTATCGCCTGCTGCTTGCGCCTGCCCAAGTGACAGTGGCGGATGTGATCCGCGCGCTGGAAGGCCCGATCGCCGTCACCGATTGCGTCGTGCATGGTGCTTGCGCGCTCGAAGCCGGTTGTGGTGCCAAGGCCCCATTCCGTCTCATCAATGCGGCGATCACCCAGGCGCTTGAAGCCGTGACGCTCGCCGACATGGCAGCGTCATTGAATCCCGCACCGCGCATTGCGGTCAAAGCACAGGAATTTCCCCTCCAATTCCACCCAGCCAACCGCCAGGTGAATGCCCATGTCCGCCGCCGCTGAAGTCTTCGCACCGAAAGCCATCCAGGCCGATGTCATCGAGGCGCTTGCCGCACGCCGCGAGTACCTGCCCGGCT
>JAKFXK010000068.1 GCA_021731445.1 Nevskiaceae bacterium
CAGGCGGTCGCTGAGGTAGCGCAGCTGCACACTCGGCGCGCCTGCGATGAGGCTGCGGCTGCGGGCTTTGGCATCGGCAGCGCCCTCTACCTGCGCGGCCAGCAAGGCCGCACCGGGTGCGCGCGCCACGGCGGCCTCGAAGGCCTGATTGAGCGTCAGCGAGACATCGGTGGCAATCGGCGCGCTTTCCTCATCGGTGAGCGCGCCGGACTCCTGCGCCTGCGCTTGCGCTTGCACCAATGGTGCGAACGCCGTGAGGATCGTGAAGGCGATAAGGCATTGCAAATGCCTGATCCGGGATGTGGCGGGTGGTCTCGTCATGGCGAAGTTGGTGGGGGCTTGGGACGCCGCATACCTTCGACTTCGCCGCCTTGCCGGAGGGTGTCCGCTCCATGAACAAACGTTAATGTGACGGCCATGTTCCGGTTAGCAGCGCGGGCCTACGCTGCCGGCACTTCAAAACAACTGAGGAGTCCGCCATGCCCAAAATCACCACGCCCCGTTCGCCCGGCCTGCGCTTCAGCCACGCCGTGCTCGGCGTGGCGGTCATCCACCAGCTGATCGGCTCGGAGTGGATGGCCAAGCCCTGGAAGATGGCAGAAGCCAGCGCTCTACAAGCGACGCTGTTCGAGATGCACGAATGGGCCGGGCTGACCGCGACCGTGATGCTCGTGCTGCTGCTGGTCAGCCTGTTTCGCCGCGCTCAGGGTGGGTTCTTCAGCCGCTACTTCCCCTGGCTGGCGGCGGCGGGGCGCAGTGGCATCTGGTCGGAGGCGAAGCAGGCCCTTGGCGGCCTGAAGCAACTGACACCGCCCACCTCACGGCAGACCGAGCATCTGGCCACTGCCGTGCAAGGCCTGGGCTTGCTGATCCTGCTGTTCTTCACCGTCACTGGCACCGCGATGTGGCTGCTGGAAGACACCCTTGATCTCATGCACCGCATCGGCAGCATCCACGAACTCGGTGCGCTGCCGCTCAAGGTCTACCTGCTTGGTCATGCCGGCATGGCGGTGATTCACGAGTGGCGCGGCGAAGGCCTGATGCGCAAGATGTTTGCTGTGCGCGGGGGCTAGGCGATGCGCATTCTGGTGGTGGAAGACGATGCAGATATCGCAGGCTTTCTGTGCAAGGGCCTGCGCGAGGCAGGGCATGTCACCGACCATGCGCCGGACGGTCGCAATGGACTATTTCTGGCGACCGGCGAGGCCTACGACGCCATCGTGCTCGACCGTCTGATGCCGCAAATGGACGGCCTCTCGATGCTCGCCGCGCTGCGCGCCACCGGCTCGCGGGTGCCGGTGCTGATTCTCTCGGCCCTTGGGCAAGTCGATGAGCGCATCAAGGGCTTGCGGGCGGGCGGTGACGACTATCTGGTCAAGCCCTTCGCCATCGCCGAGCTGCTGGCGCGGCTGGAAGTGATTACCCGTCGTGGCCTCATGCCCGCTGCGGAGAGCCGCCTGCGCGTGGCTGATCTCGAACTCGACCGCATGGCGCACACCGTCAAGCGCGGTGGTGAGGTCATCACCCTGAAGCCGCAGGAATACCGCGTGCTGGAGTTTCTGCTGCGCCACGCCGGGCAGGTGGTCACCCGCACCATGCTGCTCGAAGGCGTGTGGGACTATCACTTCGATCCGCAGACCAACGTCATCGACGTGCATCTCTCCCGCTTGCGCGCCAAGGTGGACAAAGCCCCCTGGAAGCCGCTGATCCATACGCTGCGCGGCGCGGGCTATTGCCTGCGCGAACCGGAGTAACAATGCGGCTCTCCACTACGGCACGACTCACCCTCGCCAATAGCGGCTTGCTGGCGGTGGGCTTCAGTGCGCTGCTGCTGCTCGTCACCTGGCTGGCCGATCGCTTCATGGTCGGCCATGTGCAAGAGAGTGTGGAGGCCGAGCTGCACATCATGCAGGCAGAGTTGCAGGTAGATGGCCTGCGCGGCGTCACTGCGCTCATCAACCGCCGCATGGAAAACCTCACGCTCAATCACGACCGGCTGTATCGGCTGGAAGACGCACAGGGGGTGAAGCAGGCTGGCAACGTGGACGCCTGGCCTGCGGCGGCCGGGGCACAGGAGCAATCTTTCAAGCTGCCTAGCCGCAAATATCCAGGCGAGACCGAGGTGGTGTTGCAGTGGGCCAAACTGACAGACGGAAGCCGCCTGCTGGTGGGCTTCGACGAGATCGAGGTGGCATCCGTGCGCGCAGACATCCGCCAGGCGGCACTGTGGAGCTTGGGCGCGATGCTGGTGATTTCGCTCAGCGCGGGCTTCCTGCTGACCCGCGCGGCGCTGAAGCCCGTGGAGGCGATCCGCGCGGCGGCCCAGCGCATCATGGAGGGCGATCTAAGTCATCGTATTCCCGCCCGACCGAACGGCGACGAGTTTGACCGGCTGGGCGAAACCCTTAACTCGATGCTGGATCGCATCAACAATCTGATCGCCTCGGTGCGCGGTGCCACCGACAACATCGCCCACGACCTGCGCTCGCCACTCACACGCCACCGCTCACGACTCGAAGCGGCGCTGAGCAATCCACCCAGTGCGGAGGAGTTACAGCCCTGGGTTGAAAAACATCTGGCTGACCTGGATCAAGTGCTCGCCACCTTCCAGTCGCTGCTGCGCATCGCCAGTGTGGAGTCGGGGTTGTTGCGGCAGGAGTTTGCCGCCTGCGATGTAGCGCAGCTGGTGCAGGATGCGGCTGACTACATTGAGCCGCTAGCCGAGGAGAAAGGGCTGCGTCTGGAAGTGTCCGTAATGACCGGGCTTCCTCTCTCTGGGCACCGGCATCTGCTGTTCCAGCTACTTATCAATTTGCTTGATAACTCCGTCAAACATGCGCCGCCAGGCAGCAGTATTCGGCTTTCAGCCCACGCTGACGACACCGGCTGGAGGCTCTCCGTGGCGGACTCAGGGCCGGGCATCCCTACGGAAGAGAGACTACGAGTTTTTGAGCGTCTCTACAGGCTGGATCACTCCCGGCAAACGCCAGGACTGGGGCTGGGCCTGTCGCTGGTCAAGGCCATCGCAGACCTGCATCGAGCCACCGTGCAGATTGAAGACAATCAGCCCGGCACACAAATCATCGTGACATTGACCAAGAGCTAGAGAGTTGTAGCCATGTCTAGGCAGTTCAGATTGGCGTTGGTCCTTGGAGCGAACTACGTCAAAATGAGTTTGGTCCCCGCGATCAGCAACACCAGTGCCAGAAACCGCTTGATCGCCACCGGATCCAACCGCCGACTGCCATAGTAGGAGCCGATGCTGCCACCGAGGGCAGCGGCAGCGACCAGCACTAGCGCGAAGGTGGGGAACTGCTGTGTGCTGCTGATATTGCCCAAGAGGCCCGCCACCGAGTTGACCAGAATGAACAGGGCCGAAACCGCCGCCGCTGGTTTCACCCGCGCCCAGTTCATGAACAGCAGCAGCGGGGTGAGAAAGATGCCGCCGCCGGTGCCCGTGAGGCCCGACAAAAAACCGATGCCGCCGCCGGACAGCAACGCCTGCCATCGGGATGGCGCGTTCGGCTCTTTCTCCGGCGCGGCCCGCAGCAGAAAGCGCAGCGCCGAGTAGAGCAGGATCGCGCCGAGCAGCATCTTGAACAGATGGCTGGGCAGATTCAGATAGCCGCCGATGAATGCGAAAGGCACCGACAACACCGCAAACGGCCAGAACAGACACCAGGAGAAATGCCCGGCACGCCAGAACTGCCAGGTGCCGATGCTGGCGACGAGGATGTTCAAGGTCAGTGCCGTGGGCTTGATGACGGCTGGAGCCAGACTGAGCAGCGACATCACCGCGATGTAGCCGGAGGCCCCGGCATGGCCGACCGATGAATACAACAGCGAGATCACGAAGATCCCCGCCGTCAGCGCGGCCAGATGTTCAGGGCTCATGGGGATTTCAGTGGGCAGGCAACCAGCGGAGCAGGCTGCCCGCAGGCATCAGCTCGGCACCCGCAGGCAGCCAGACGAGGCCCGCGAGTGCCTGGCTGTTGCCCAGCATGTGTGAGGCCTGTCCTCGCAGGGGCATCAGGTGGATCAAGCCGTCGCCCTGATCGTGAAGGGCGATGCGCAGCCAGCTACCGCGCTCGCTATCGGCGGCGACTGGGTGCGCCAGCAGGCCGCTGCGCCAGGCGAGGTCTTCCTCACGCCGAGCTTGCAGGCGGGCGAGGGCGCGATGCGCGAAGGCAATGAGGTTGACCAGCACGGAAGCCCGGTTGCCGGGAAGGCCCAGCAGCAGGCTGTCGCCCAGTTGGGCGCAGTAAAGCGGCTTGCCGGGCTTTTGCGCGACTTTCCAGAACACTTCCTGAGCGCCGAGCTGCCTCAATACGGCGGGGATGTGGTCATGGTCGCCGACCGAGACACCACCCGTCGTCAGCACCAGGTCTGCCTCGGCATAGGCGCGGGCGAGTGCGACTTCAACGGCCTCAGGGGTATCGGCGACGGCGGTGAGAAACACCAGTTGGCAGCCCTGCGTCGCCAGCCAGTGCCGCAGCAGCACTGAATTGGCGTCATGTACCTGGCCGAGTGCGAGCGGGTCTGCGGGGCTGACCACTTCATCACCGGTGACCAGCACCGCGACCCTGGGCTGTCGTCGCACCGAGACCTTGGCCACGCCCGCCGTCGCCAGTGCAGCAGCCAGCGCGGGGGTGAGCCGCTGACCGGCGTCGGCCAGCACCGTGCCGGCCGCCATTTCTTCACCGGCGCGCCGCAGCGCCTGGCCAGCTTTCAGCGCGCGCAACACCCGCATGCCTTGCGGCCCTGTTTCCGTGTGCTCCTGCGCGACCACCGCGTCGGCACCCACAGGCACCAGCGCACCCGTGAACACCCGCCAGGCGCTCGCGGCGGGCAGCGTGGTGGGCGCATCCACCCGACCGGCTGGCGTCACCCCGGCGATGGGCAGCCATTGCTGGGAAGAAGACTCGCTCAAGCGCAGGGCATAACCATCGAGCGAGGATTGGTCGAAAGGCGGCAGCGCCACTGCGGAGGCGGCTGGTTGCGCGAGCACCCGGCCGGCGGCGTCTTCGATGGGCAGCCACTCGGTGGGCAGTGGTTGAATGGCGGCATCGAGACGTGACCAGGCTTCTTCAAGAGTCAGCACGTAGAGGCTCCAGAACGATGAGGTGCAGGGGCATCTACTCCACTCCAGGGTGGTGATGCCCCTGCGAGGCGTGGTGCTCGTGCTGATGGGCATCGCCTTCGTCAATCAGGCAACAGCCCTGCACAAAAGCGGAGCTGCCATCCGGGTAGAACTCCTCCTTCCAGATCGGCGCGCGGTGCTTCACCTGAGTGATGGCGTATTGCGCGGCGGCAAACGCCTCGGCGCGATGCGGCGTACGCACCACGATGAGGATGGCGGTCTCACCGATCTCCAAGGCGCCGAGCCGATGCACGATGCGGCAGAGCTTGGCGGGGAAGAGTCTCTGCACCTCCTGCTCCACCTCGCGGATCACCTCTGCCGCCAGCGCCGCGTGTGCGGTGTAGACCAGCCGCGCGACGGCGCGGCCCTCGTGGTGGTTGCGCACCGTGCCGGCAAAGATCGCCAGCGCGCCACAATCCGCACGGGCGCTGTCGGCCATCAGGGCATCGAGTGAGAGCGGGGCCTCTTGCAGCGCGGACATCAGCGGTCTCCGTAGGTTGGGGTCAGCCGCCAGCCACCGGCGGTAGCAGGGCCAGCACATCGTCCTCACTCAGCATCTGACTGCGAGTGACCATTCGGTCGTCGATTGCGCAGGCGCAGCGGCGCAATACGGCCGCGAGTTCGGCATCGCGCTCGCCAAAGTATTCGAGTGCTTCGGACACCTTCGAGCGTTCCGGCAGTTGCAGTGTGTGTGTCTCGCCGCCCGATACCCGCGCCGCCACGCCATAGCAGTGAATCGTGATCTGCATCAGCCCCCCAAAACATGCATGGTGATGGGCCGCTCGACATAGCCCGGCTTGGCGATATAGCCCGCCTCCTTGTGCCAGATGCCCTCGCGGATCAGCGCCATCAGTGCGGCGTCACCCGCACCCTCCCGCAACGGGCTGCGCAGGTCGGGCCCGGTCTCTGAGAACAGGCAGGGAAACAAGGTGCCGGTGGCGGTGACGCGCACCCGGTCGCATTGCGCACAGAACGGGCGCGACACCGTCGAGATGATGCCGATGCGCTGGCCGCTCTCGGTCTGGTAATAGCTGGCGGGGTCTTCACTGCGAGGCAGCCTTTGCAGTGGATGGCGGGCTTGCAGGGCGGCAACGATCTCATCCTCGCTCACCACTTTGTCCCGTTGCCAGAAGCCCCGGCCATCGAGTGGCATGAGCTCAATGTAGCGCAGGGTCAGACCCTCTGCCAGCGCCCAGTCGGCCAGTGGCAGCACTTCTGTCTCGTTGTAGCCACGGATTACGACGCTGTTGAGCTTGACCGAGAGCCCTGCCGCGCGGGCAGCGGCAATGCCCTCCAGCACCGGCTGCACCTCACCGCCGGTGAGCGCACGAAATCGCTCTGGCGTACGCACGTCGAGGCTGATGTTGAGGTCATCCAGCCCAGCGGCCTTGAGTGCGTCCGCATGGCGGGCCAGCAACACGCCATTGCTGGTTAGCGCAATGCGTTGCAGGCCCAGCGGGCGCAGGGTGTTGAGCTGCTCGACGATGGCCACCAGATCACGTCGCAACAGCGGCTCGCCGCCGGTGAGCCGGATATCGGTGATGCCAAGCTCTGCCACGAACAGCCGTGCCAGGCGCAGCAGTTCTTCCTGCCGCAGCAGGGTGTTCTTCGGCAGCCAGTGCGGATGCTCCGGCATGCAATACAGGCAGCGCAGATTGCAGCGGTCGGTGAGCGAAAGACGCAGCTTGCGCTTCACCCGACCACGCGCATCCGCCAGTGGCCCGACTAGGGACGGCGAAACAAGCGGCTGTGGCGCGGAGGCGTCTGGCATCGTGGGACGCTCCTTAAGCGTCAACGTGCGGTTTATATACTCCGTAGTGTATGTCAGATCATCGTCATGCCGACATATTCAAGCGCAAGTGATCCGTGCTCCGCCAAGCCAAGAGTCGGCTGCTATTTGTCGGCAAAGACGAGTCAGGACGGGAGTCTGCGTAGGCTGGCTAAGGCGGATCAGCAGATACGAAAGCCAAAGACATCATCCTGATCGCCATTCAGCCCAGTTGCCTGTGATTAATGCGTATTCGCTATCATCTAAAGTATGTCTACCCGCCGCGCCCCTAGTTCAAAGATCAAGATCCAGCCCAAGCCTCTGACACCAGAGGCCAAGGCTCGTCTTGCTGCGTGGGCGGCAGCGGCGGTTTATACCGGCAACCCGCACCACAAGCGCAGGCCGGGTGACTACGGGCTGACACCGCCCTGCGACCCACGAACCTACAAATCGTTGTGCGACAACGCGGGCATCTTTGAACGTGCGAAGGCTGAAAAGCTGCTGAAAGAAGGTTTTCTGCGTGGTCTCATTTGCACTCAGGAGTTCAACGGCTGGCCGACGCGCGTCTGGGCTGTGACCGACGGCGGAGTGGCGATCGAAGCCATGTTTGAAAAACATACCGATGGGCAGTACCACGGCTACCCTCTCGATGCGGATAGCGCCCTTGCGGACGAAGTGTTTGAGCGGTGGGCAGCACCATGAGCAGTCCCTTTTCAATCCACACGGGCGACTGGCATCCGGTCGAGCATGAGGCGGCGGAGTTGGCCCAGACCACGACGATGCTCAAGATCGTCTTGGGAAACCAGGTTGTCACCCGCAATGAAAGCGTCTGGCTCGAAAAGATTCGGGATGAAGCCTATCTCTCGGCCTATCCTTTGGCACTCTGGTTCGCCACACACTGGTGGCGGTTGCGCTGGGAGCCTCTGCCGGAGGCAGCCAATGCGCCGCCGCGTGGTTGGCGCATGGCGCATGAAATGGTATCGGCGGGCCATGGATATGTCTGGCCACGCATGGTGTTCTCGTCCGACGGTGAAATCCTGCAAGCCTGGTCGCGTGACACCACAGTCGATCAACAGTCTGCGGTGCGTTATCTCACCAACAGCTATTCGGTGATCGACGCGGAGGCTTTTGAGCGGACAGTCGATGCCTTTGTTTTGGATGTGCTCAAGCGCTTGGATGCCACCGGCATCCACCAGACTGACCTTCACCAGGCATGGGCTGCACTAAGCGAAGAGCGAGGCGACGAGAAGTTGTCCTCGCAATGTCGCCTGGAAGCGCTTTTGGGCTTTGATGTTGGTGAATGCCCTGCTGAGTTGAGGGAACGTCTTGATCGTTTGATTCCAGAAGCGGGCGCAGCTGCTGCCGAAGAAGTCGCACCGATCTGCGCTCTGAGCAATCCACTCGCTGTGTTGGAAGCATTGTCATCCGCCGCGCAGCACGCGCGACTGAGGGGTCGATTCACGCTGCCAAAACTCCTGACGGAGCCAGTGGTGAACCCTCAGCCATCCTGGCAGCGAGGTGCTCGGTTGGCGCGCCGCCTGCGTGCCGAAATGGGTCTTGCAGCGGTCCCAGTGGCAGATGCCACGCTTTGTGGTCTGGTGGGTTTGACGCAGCAGCAAGTGGACGCAGAAGAGAAAAGTCGACTGCCACTAGGTTTGGCCATCCAGAGCAAGGGCAATGATCAGGCTCGCTTTCTATTGCGAAAGAGCCCTGAAAACAAACCCGGTCGACGTTTTGAATTGGCGCGAATGGTAGGAGACTCCCTGATTGCGGACGCAACAGATTCCTGGCTTCCCGTCACAGATGCCAAGACGGCGCGTCAAAAAATCCAGCGTGCTTTTGCAGCGGAGTTTCTGTGCCCGATCGACTTGCTCAAAGAAAGACTCGATGGGGACTACTCGTCTGATGCCCGTGATTCCGCAGCGCGGCATTTTGCTGTGGCTGATCAGCTGATAAAAACACAGCTCGTCAATCATCGACTGCTGCCATCCGCCGTTCTTGATGATGGCGAACTGATGCTGGGCTATCCCTACACCCCGTCGGCTCGCTACCCCTATGGGGCCGCAGCAGCCTGAGGGTGCGGCTCAGGGTTTGAAGTAGGCAAAACCTTCATCGCATTGCAGCCTCACCACTTCCAGGGCGCCAGCCGGGACGATCTTTGTCACGGGCATCAATGCATCCGGCGCGATCTTTCGGCCCAACAGGGTGTTGTTGCAGACGAAGAAGGACACGCCCATTTCATGCAGCGCATCCACTTGCGGGGAGAACGGCTCGTCGAATGAATCCTTGGCGTCCTTCAACAGGAAGTTGATGCCACCGCTGTGCGTCACGACGTGGATGTCGGAGTCGGGGCGATCCTTGAGGTGGTTTCTGATATTGCGCAGTGCATCCGATGCCTGATCTGGATGATTCAGGTGATACACCACCTTCAATCTTGGTGACGGCGTGGCGCGTTGGGGCGGGGCAGCGGCTCTTGCGGAACTCGCCATGCCAAGAGCCGTCAATGACAGCAAGCCGAGAAGGCGACGACGGAACGCGGAACGGGGTAGGGTATTCATAGGGCACGATAACTGGAATGGCGTGAACGTGGCTGTGACTGTCTGACAACAATCGAGTTCCGTGAAATCCTGCATCTCCCCATTCTCCTCCACGCACTGAACCATGTCCGATCTCAATGACCCCCGCGTGCTCATGGCGGCCGAGCGCACGGCGCTGGCCTGGTTGCGCACCGCGCTGACGCTGCTGGCGTTTGGGGTGGCGATGGAGCGGTTCGCGCTCTTCCTGCACATGCTCAAGCCTGATCTCGATCCCGCCCGCTTGCGGGAGTCGGTCTGGGCTGGGGCATTGATGATGGCCCTGGCCGCACTCACTGCCATCGGAGGTCTGCTGCAATACCGGGCCGTGCTCAAGAGCTTGAGGCCCGCTGAAATCCCCGCCGGCTATCAGTTGCGCTGGCCGCAGATTCTGTTGGTGCTGATCACACTCACCGCTGCTGCGCTCACAGTGCGCGCGGTCATAGGCATCTAACAAATCGCATGGGCTTGTGTCCAAGCCAACAACCATCCTCCAGGAGCCTTTTGAAATGCGTCTGCTGACCCCGCTGTTGATGTCGCTCTTGCTGGCTTGCCCACATATCACCGAGGCTGCGGAGACCAGCGGCCAGAAGGCCGTCACGCAACAGCAGGCAGCCAATGCCGCCCTGGGTGCGCCTGGGGTCAAGGCGCTGGCGGCGCAGGGGGTAAAGCTGCTGGATGTACGCAGCGACGGCGAGTGGAAGGCCGGTCACATCGCCGGGGCCGAGCACGCCTACTGGCTGAGCGTGGCGGGCAAGACCGAGCAACTGTGGCCGGACAAATCTACCCCCATCGTCACCTATTGCGCCGTTGGCGTGCGGGCACGAGCCGCAGCGGCCCGCTTGCGCGCCGCCGGCTATACCCATGTGCTGGCGATGGGCGATGGCGGCTACGAGGACTTGATCAAAGCCGGTCTCGCCAAGGCGCCATGAGGGGGCTGTGTCCATGAGCTTCTTCGGCTTTGCGGAGCCGCAGTTTCGGCTGATGATCTTTGTCGGGGGGCTGCTGTTGCTGCTGATCGCCGAGGCCCTGTGGCCGCGCAAGACGCTGCACCGTGGCTATCGCCGCTGGCCGGCCAACATTGGCATTCTGGTGTTGGGTTCGCTCACCGTGCGGCTCATGGGCGCACTGGCCGCACCGCTGCTGGCGGTGGGCGCGGCGGTACTGGCCGAGCAGCAGGGGGCCGGGCTGCTGCGCTGGCTGCCGCTGCCAGCCTGGCTCGCCATGGTCGTCGGGCTGCTGCTGCTGGATCTGCTGATCTACGCCCAGCACCGCGTGTTTCATCGCATCCCTCTGTTCTGGCGCATTCACCGCGTGCATCACGCCGACCTGGACATCGATGTCAGCACCGCGCTGCGCTTTCACCCAGTGGAGATCGCGCTCTCCATGCTCATCAAGGTCGCGGCAGTGTGGGTGCTTGGCGTTTCGGCACTCACCGTGGTGGTGTTCGAGGTCTTGCTCAATGCCTGCGCGATGTTCAACCACGCCAATCTGCGGCTGCCGTTGTCAGTGGATCGTCTGCTGCGCTGGTTGGTCGTCACGCCGGACATGCACCGCGTACATCACTCCACGCACGAGCACGAGCATCACCGCAACTTCGGCTTCAATCTGGCGATCTGGGATCGCCTGCTCGGCAGCTATTGCGCCCAACCGCAAGATGGCCATGCGGCCATGCGCATCGGGCTGCAGGAGTATCCGGGCCGCGAGACCGAACGCTTGCTGTGGTGCCTGAAGATGCCGTTTTCATCGAGGGACTGAAAAGCAACTCAGCAGGCAATCACTTGCCCTGAGTATTGCGCTCTCCCAGCAGCGCAGTGAGCCGCATCCAGAACAATTCATCACTGCTGTATCCCTCGATGCGACCCTGCTCGCGGCCGTTCTCCATCAGCACGAAGGTGGGCGTGCCGATCACTGGGCCTGCCGCTTTCAAGCTCTCAGGCCTTGACGCTGCTAGCGGCTGCCGGTGTAGCGGCGCAAGACGGGCTTCTGCCGTCTTGACATAGGAGCGCCCCACTTCCCGCTCGAACTGCGCGCAGGCTGCGCACTCCGGGCTGGTGAACATCCATAGCTCCAGCGGAGCCGCAGGCGCGGACAGCGCCGAACACAGGCCGATCAGCAGGGCGGCTGCCTTGATCGCGCTGGGTGCATTCGATGTGGCCGTCTGGCGGCAGGTCTGTGGCATGGCGATACGATTCCTGCAAAGAGGCATACCATACCCCTATCGGTATTAATTGGCCGTTAGCGAAGCCGCCGCAACGGTCATTTACTCCATGCGGCTTCACTGAGGAGAGTCAAATGAAACCCACTGTGCAGTTGGGCCTGTTCGGATTATCGCTGTGTGTCAGCGGCAGCGCCTTGGCCACCAATGGCTACTTTGCCCACGGTTACGGCACGCAGAGCAAAGCGATGGCGGGTGCCGGTGTCGCACTGGCTCTCGATGGCCTCTCGGCCGCCAGCAACCCCGCGGCGGTGGCAAGGCTCAAGCCCCGCAACGACCTGGGCCTTGCTCTGTTCGTCCCCCAGCGGGGATACACCAGCACCGGCACGCCCACGGGCGCCTGCGCCTCGGCCCAGCAATGTACCTTTGGCATCGGGCCGCAAAGTATTGAGAGTGGCAACGAGCTGTTTCCGATCCCGCACTTCGGGCTGGTTCGGCGTGTCAGTGACCAGGCCAACTGGGGCTTGTCGGTGTATGGCAACGGCGGCTTGAACACCAACTATCAGGGTGGCAGCGCCACCTTTGGCGTGCCGATGGGCACCGTTCCACCGGGCATGTCGTTCACGGCCCCCGGAACCTATGGCGCCGGTGAAACTGGCGTTGACCTGACGCAACTCTTCATCGCCCCCACCTATGCCCGTCGCTTCGGTGAAGACAGTGCCTGGGGCGTGATGCCCATCCTGGCCGTGCAGCGATTCAAGGCCAAGGGGCTCGGCAACTTTGCCGCGTTTTCGAGCGATCCCGCGCATGTCAGCGATACCGGTTATGAGAACTCCTACGGTGGCGGCGTGCGACTGGGGGTGCAGACGCGAGTCAATCCGGTACTGAGCCTGGGTGCCGCCTGGCAGAGCCGCGTCTACATGACCGAGTTTGATCGCTATGCCGGCTTGTTCGCAGAGCAGGGCGACTTCGATATCCCGTCCAACTTCACTCTTGGAGCGGCAGTGCAGGCTTCGTCAGGGATCACGGTGGCGCTGGATGTCCAGCACATCCGCTTCAGCGAAGTGAATGCCGTTGGAAACCCGATGCTGCCCAATCTCGCCCAGGCTCGTCTTGGCGACGACCGCGGTGCGGGCTTTGGCTGGGAGGACATGACCATCTATAAGGCAGGACTCGCCTGGCAACAGAATGCGCAGCGCACCTGGCAGGCGGGTTACAGCTATGGCAAGCAGCCCATCCGCGAGTCCGAGGTGCTGTTCAACATCCTCGCCCCGGCGGTTGTGCAGCAGCATTTCACGGCGGGGTTGACCCAGAAGATGACGAGCAACAGGGCCTTGAGCGTGGCGCTGATGTTTGCTCCCAACGAGAAGGTGCGCGGCAGCAATCCGCTCGACCCGGCGCAGACCATCGAGATCGAGATGCGGCAGTTCGAGCTGGAGATCAGCTACAGCTGGGGTGGCGTGTAGCGCAATCCGCTGTGGCAAGCCCGCAGCGGGCCTTCATGGCTCGCTGCGGGGTTCATGCTGATCAGCCAGTTCGCTCAGGGGCAATAGCCGCTCGCTGTGATGGCCGAGATCGCCACCCCCGACCCGTAGGTATTACTCGCTGCTGGCCCATGCGATGTTCAGGCCACTGCTTGGTTGCCTGCTCCAGCGGGTTTGCCTTGTATGTAACGGCTGCCCTCGCTCATCTGGTGCAACGCACCATCGTCACAGGCAATCGCCAGCCCACAGAAAAACGATTACCCCTGGGGGTTATGGCTGCTTATGGTCTGCGGGTAGTAAACCAACCCCCAAGGAGACCCAGAATGAATACCCCCTCACTGTCGGCAGGCCGCGTGATCCAGGCCCTGGCCATCACCACTGCGGCCACTGCCGCGCTGCTGATGGCTGCAAATGTCCATGCAGCAAACCTCACCAAGGACAACGGCGCACCCGTTGGCGACAACCAGCATTCGCAGACCGCAGGGGCAGATGGCCCCGTGCTGTTGCAGGACGTGCATCTCATCCAGAAGCTGCAACGCTTTGATCGCGAGCGCATCCCGGAACGGGTGGTGCATGCGCGTGGCACGGCAGCACACGGCGAGTTTGTCGTGACCGGCGACATCTCGAAATACACCAAGGCGAAAGTGTTCCAGCCCGGCACCAAGACGCCCGTGTTCACCCGCTTCTCCTCGGTGATCCACGGTTTGCACTCGGTGGAAACCGCTCGCGACCCACGCGGCTTTGCCGTGAAGTTCTACACCCAGGATGGCAACTGGGATCTGGTCGGCAACAACCTGCCGGTGTTCTTCATCCGCGATGCCATCAAGTTCCCGGATGTCATCCACTCGCTCAAGCCCAGCCCCGACACCAATCTGCAAGATGCCAACCGCATCTTCGATTTCATGAGCAATGTGCCGGAATCCACCCACATGCTCACGCGCCTGTTCTCCGACTTTGGCACGCCGGCCAACTACCGCGAGATGGATGGCAACGGCGTCCATGCCTTCAAGCTCGTCAACGACAAAAGTGAGGTCGTCTATGTGAAGTTCCACTGGGACTCCAAGCAGGGCGAGCGCAACCTGTCGGTGCCGGAGGCCGAGAAAATCCAGGGCAAGGACTTCAGCCACATGACCCGTGACCTGCTCGCGGCCATCGACAGCGGCAACTATCCGAAGTGGGATTTGAAGGTGCAGATTCTCGAACCCAAGGATTTCGCCAAGTTCGATTTCGACCCGCTGGATACCACCAAGATCTGGCCGGGTATCCCTGAAGTCATGGTGGGCACGATGACGCTCAACCGCAATCCGAAGAACGTGTTTCAGGAAACCGAGCAAAGCGCCTTCGCGCCCGGCAACCTGGTGCCGGGCATCGAAGCCTCGGAGGACAAGATGTTGCAAGGCCGCTTGTTCTCCTACAACGACACCCAGCTCTACCGCGTCGGCACCAACGTTTTCCAGTTGCCGATCAATGCGCCGAAAGTCGCCACCAACAGCAACAATCAGGACGGTGAGGGCAACAGCGGGGCGCGCAGCGGCAAGGTCAACTACGAGCCGAGCAGCCTGGAGCCAAAGCCGCAGCCGGACTACGCCCGCTCATCCAGCCTGCCGGTGAGTGGCACCACGGTGCAGATGCGCCGCCCTGGCAAGCAGCTGAACTTCCGGCAAGCAGGTGAGTTCTACCGCTCGCTGGGCAAGCCGGATCAGGCCAATCTGATCTCCAACCTCGGCGGCGAGTTGAGCCAGGTCAAGGACATGAACACGCGTCTGGTCATGCTCTCGTATTTCTACAAGGCCGATGCCGACTACGGCACAGCACTGGCGAAGGCGGCGGGCGCGGACGTGGCGGGTGTGAAAGCCAAGGCCGCGACACTGAGCGAGTGAGCGCACATCGTTGAGACCAGCGCCCCTCACCAGCGGTCGGTGAGGGGCGCTTTCTGCATCGGGGAGATACCCATGTCACACCACCATCGCTTTGGTCTCGCCACACTGGCACTGCTGTGCGCGCTGTCATTCAGCCGCCACAGTCAGGCTGCCGATGAAGATTACGCCGCAACACCCGCTACCGCAGGCGACCTGAAGGCGCAGCTGCAAAGCTATTTTTTCGCCGCCGCCCGTGAGGGGCGCAGCGACATGCTGCAAGAGTTCATCAATGCCGGGTACGACTTGAACAGCCGCGATGGCAAGGGCTATACCGCCCTCATCCTGGCCGCCTATCACGGCAGGCCGCAGGCGGTGAACCTGCTGATCAGCGCCGGTGCCAATGCCTGCGCCGAAGACCATCGCGGCAACACGGCCCTGATGGGGGCCATCTTCAAAGGCGAACTCTCGATTGCCCGCACCCTGCTGTATACCGGCTGCAACCCCGATCAGCGCAATGCCGCT
>JAKFXK010000073.1 GCA_021731445.1 Nevskiaceae bacterium
GCCCGGAGTCCGCCATGACCGCCCCCGCCAAGCCCACCGCACTACCCGCGCTCGCCGTGCCCGAGATTCGCGGCAGCGGCTACCCCGAACCCTTCAAGTCCCGCATGGGCGACCGCGCCAAGCGCCGGCTGGGCGAGGCTTTCGGCATCAGCCAGTTCGGCGTGAATCTGGTGGTGCTCGGCCCCGGCGCGCAGTCCGCACTCCGGCACTGGCACACGCTGGAGGAGGAATTCGTCTATCTGCTCGAAGGCGAGCTGGTGCTCGTCACCGATGCGGGTGAGACGACCCTCTGCGCCGGCGACTGCGCCGGCTACCCGGCCGGCAGCGGCAATGGGCATCACATGGTCAACCGCAGCGCCGCAGCTGCGCGCTATCTGGAGGTCGGTGGGCGCTGCGAGGGCGATGTCGCCTTCTACCCCGACGACGATCTGCTCTGGGTGTTTCGGGATGAGCGCGGGCAGGCTGTCGAGACGGCAGCACACAAAGATGGGCGGGCGTATTGAGACTTTGTCGAGGTTGTAGCCAGCCACTTCAGGCCGACGTAAATGGCGGGTTACGCTGTGCTAACCCGCCCTACCTCGCTGAAGGTGGCGTCGCGAGAACCCACCACTCAAAGGCCACAGGCTGGGTTGAAGCAGAGCGGAAACCCAGCGTCTCGTAGGCCGCGATGCCGAGTGCTGGGTTTCGTTGTGCTCTACCCAGCCTGCGGATCTTTAGGAGATCAAGAATGCGAAATCTCATGAGAGTCACACTAGCGGCCGCATTGACCGCAAGCGCGCTGGTGGCTGTTGCGGCCGACGACGTGCTAACACCCATGGGCGCAATCCGCACCGGCAGTGCAGACGGAAGCATTCCGGCCTGGACCGGCGGCCTTGATCCGCAAACACCAGTTTCGGATGACGGGAGACTCGTCGATCCTTTCTCCGCAGATCGCCCCTTGTTCACGGTGACTGCACAGACTTTCAAGAGCTACGCCGACAAGCTTAGTGCTGGACACAAGGCCCTGTTTGCCAAGTATCCGGACTATCGCCTGCCGGTCTATCCCACCCGGCGCAGTGTCGGATTTCCGCAAGCGATTTACCAGGCCACCGCCGAGAATCAAGCGAAAGCGCAACTCGTCGGCGTCGATGCCATCGCGGGTGCACATTTAGCGATCCCCTTCCCTCGCCCGCGATCGGGCATCGAAGTGCTTTGGAATCACCGTCTTCGCTACCACGGAGACGCACAGCAGTGGTGGCATCACCAGGTTGTGCAGTATCCCGATGGTGCTCGCATCGACTCGAAGGCCGTCGAGCGGCTGCTGTTTCGCTACGCCAACCTGACGCATCCCGCCGGCTTGAACGATGAAGGCAGGCATTCCCTCACCGCCCTGAGGCTGACTCCGGCGGAGACATACTCCAGCATCGCCATGCTCTGGCACGACCCGGTGAATGCCCTCACCAAGGGACGCAACTTCTGGTACGAAGGAACGACAGGCCAAATCCGGCGCGCTCCCACTTTCGGCCATGACGATGTGGGCCTTTTCAGCAACCGCCTGCGCTATATGGATCAGCTCGACATGTTCAACGGTGCCTTCGACCGCTATACGTTCAAGTTGATGGGGAAGCGTCCGATGATCGTGCCCTACAACAGCTTCCGCCTCAGCCGCACGCGCAACGCGAAGCTGCTGAAGCCTGGGCATATCGACCAGAGTCAAGCGCGCTACGAGCTTCACCGCGTGTGGGTTGTCGATGCAACGCTTCGTCCTGGGATAGGGCATCCCATCTCAAGGCGCGTTTTCTACGTTGACGAAGACAGCTGGAGCATTCTGCTGGTGGACTGCTACGACCGTGACGGCAAGCTCTGGCGCGTGCAGGAAGGGCATCTGTTGCCCATCTACACGGTGCAAGGTGTGGATTACACACCGCTCCTGGTCTATGACCTCAAGGACGGACGCTATGTGGCAACGCGACTCATCGGCGATGAGCGCGCGCCCGATTTCAAGGCCACTTTCTCGCCAAACGATTTCACGCCTGCCGCACTCAAGACCGCTTCCTGGCGGTAGGGCCGAAGGCTGGGTTGAAACCAGCGTAGCCCGGATGAAATCCGGGGCTTTTCTGGTGAGGGGTTGCGACCCCCGGATTGCATCCGGGCTACCTCACTGGGGATAGCCGTCAGGCTCGGCGTCTCGGCCGGCAGCTAGCGTCGCGCGGACCCGCCACGCAAGTCTCAATCGAGCCAAGCAAAGCTGCCGCGGTCCATCGTCTCCTTCGCCGCACGGCGCAGCGCTTTCATCGCGACCTGATACAGCGATGCGCCGAAGCTGATGCGGCGCACTCCCGCAGCCGTCAATTCGGCAACGCTGAAGGACTTCCCCGGAATGCTGACCATGAAGCTGAGCGGCCGCGTCAGCGAGGCGGCCACGCGGCGCACCGCTTCGAGGTCTGGCAGGCCAGGCGCGAACAGCACATCAGCACCGGCTTGTTCGTAGGCTTGCAGCCGGGCAATCGTGTCATCGAGATCAGGGCGGTTCCGCAGGAAATTCTCGCAGCGCCCGGTGAGCGTAAAGGGGAATGCCAACGCACGCGCAGCCTCGGCCGCTGCAGCGATCCGCCGTACCGAATGATCATGATCGTAGATCGGATGGGCGGGGTCGCCAGTGTAGTCTTCGATCGAGCCGCCCACGGCACCCGACTCCGCGGCGAGGCGGATGGTCTCGGCGACCTGCCCGGGTGCTTCACCGAAGCCGTTCTCGAGATCAGCCGATACCGGCAACGTGGTCGCGTTGGCGACCAGCCGCACATGCGCCATCACCTGCTCGCGTGACAAGGCACCGTCGCGCTTGCCCAAGGTCGCAGCGGAGGCGCCGCTAGAGGTGGCTAAACACTCGAAGCCCAGGCGCTCGAGCAATGCAGCCGATCCGCCGTCGAATGGATTGGGCATGAGGAGGACCCCAGGCCGATAATGCAGTGTCTGAAGGCGGCTGGCCTTTTCCTGCTGGGATTGGATGCTCATGGGACCTTGCCAGGGTGGTTTTGGTGGGTGCACGAACGCGCAGGGGCGCTAGGCTAACTGCCTTTCAGGGCACTGACGTAGGGTGGGCAGGCTTTACCTACCCACCATTGCGCTCTGCCCGGCGTGGGCAAGCGTGAAGCTGTTTGCCCACCCCGCAGTGGTGATCGGCCTGCCGCCCAATCAACCCCTCACCGCGGCAGCACCATCTCAGTCAGCGGTGCCGGCTCGCTCATCCGTGTGCCGGTGGTGGCGGCGACGGTCATGCCGTGGGTGAGCACGTAGTCGAGCTGGTCGCGGTAGCGCGGCATCGGCACGGCGGTGGGGTTGTCGGCGGCGAAACTCACCATCTGCATGCCGAGCACATCGGGCGAATCCACCGTGAGCTTGTCCTGCCACCAGTATTCGAAGATCGCGCGCTCAGGCTTGAGATCGACGATGCCGTAGCCGTGATCGACCCACTCGATGAACTGCACGTTCTTGTTGCCGTTGATGACGGCGGCTTCGACGCCACGGGTGGCCATCACGCTGGCCTCCTGCGAGCTGGTGCCGGGCATCGCGGGGGTGGTGCTGCCGTCGATCATCGCGCGTGACACCAGCTCGTCGGCACCGCCGCGCCCCAGCGAGCTGGGTGCGAACTCCACACCCACGGATAGCGCGCGGTTGTTGACAACCGGCGTGTTGCCGGTGGTGACGCGCACCGACCCCGCGCCGGTGTTGGTGGCGGTGCTGCCATTGCGGGTGCTGCGGGCGACAGCACCGGGCACGTAGCTCGACAGCAGCTGTGTGGTCTCGATCACATCCGAGCCGAAGTTGCCGTGTGAGTCGCCGGAGACGAACACCGCACCGCGCACGCGCAAACTCGCCGGATTGCTGCCGCGCAGCGCCTGGCACAGCGCGGTGCGCTCGCCGGAATAACTGCTCCAGCGCGAGATGTTGAGCTTGGGCACGGAGGGGAAGCCGGCGATCACATCCGGCGTGTCGGCTGGCGCGAACCAGGTCTGGTTGTTGACGATCTTCCAGCGCACGCCGGCTTGCTCTGCCGCGACCATCGAGCCGGTGAACCACTCGAACTGCGGCCGGCCGTAGAGCGAAGGCGTGTTGGCGGGCAGATGGCTGGCGTCGAGCGTGAGGCCGTAGCCGGGCAGACCGATCTGGGTATCGACGCCGAAGAACTCGGCCAGCGGGCCATAGGGCAGGCGACGGTAGAGCAGCTGACTGTCGGGCGGCGTCGGGTAGCTGCCGTCGTCCACCAGGAGGAAGCGGCCCGAGCCATCGGCGAGCGGTGGGCGCGAGGGCGTCCACTCCCAGAACACCTGCGTGGTCTGCGCGAGGGTGGTGGTGCTCTGCATGCCGTCCTGCGGTGTGGGCAACTCGTTGCCGTAACCGGTGTCGATGTCGTGGTTGTCCCAGACGATGAACCAGGGGTGCTGCTGGTGCGCGCGCATCAATGCGGCGTCGCTGCGGAACAGGGCGTAGCGGCGGCGCAGCTCGGCAATGTCGAGCCAGTCGCGGTTGTCGACGAATCCTAAGTCGCGGCTGTTCTTGCGGCTGCGGACGAACTCGTCCTCGTCGATGAAATCGTAGATGTAGTCGCCGCAGTGGAGGACGAGATCGAGATCGTTGCGGTCGGCGATATGGTCGTATCCGCTCCAGGTCGAGGACCAGTAGCTGCTGCAGGCGACGACGGCGAAGCGGATGTTGTCGACGGTAGCCGCCGGCGCCGTGCGGGTGCGGCCGGTGATGCTCTGCTGGCCCAGCGCCGTGAATCGGTAGTAGTAGGTGGTGGCGGGCATCAGGCCCGTCACGTCCACCTTCACTGTCCAGTCGCGGGCGGCACTCGTGCTCTGTGAGCCTGCCTTTACGACCGGTGTCATGGTCGGGCTGGTCGAGACCTGCCAGGCGACGGGAATGCTCTGGGCACTCGGCGTGATCTCGGTGATGCGCGTCCACACAATCACGCGGTCACTCAGGGGATCGCCGCTCGCCACGCCATGCGCAAACGGCAGCGCCAGCACCAGCGGAAAGTCGAAGCTGGGCGGTTCCTGCCCCGGTGCGGGGAACACCGGATCGACCATGGGCGCGGGTGATGGCGCCGGCGCGGGGCCTGGCACTGGCAGCGGTGGCGGAAGGGTGGGCGCTTCGGCCAGACCGGAATCGCCGCAGGCATCGAGCAGGGGCGTGGCAGCAATGAGACCGGCGGCTTTCAGAAAGTCACGGCGATCCAGTGGTGGTGGCATGGGAAGGCACTCAAGGCTAAAGGGCGGCTGGTCTTTTTTTGTCATTCTCGCGCAGGCGGGAATAACAGGCTTCTTGTAGCGCAGCTTTGTTTCAGCCACCTGCGCGCGCGACACTCTCGATATGCCTTTACTACTCCCCGCCCTCAAGCAGCACTTCGGCTTCGACAGCTTTCGCGCTGGGCAGGAGGCCATCGTCCGTGATGCGTTGAACCGCCGCGACCTCCTGGCGATCATGCCGACTGGCGGCGGCAAGTCACTGTGCTTCCAGCTACCTGCACTGCTGATGCCCGGTGTGATGATCGTGGTCTCGCCGCTGATCGCACTGATGCAGGATCAGGTGCGGCTCTTGGCCGACAACGGCATCCCGGCGACGTTTCTCAATTCCTCGCTCAAGGGTGGCGAAGCCAGCGAACGCATGGGCGCCTTGCTGCGCGGTGAAATCAAACTGTTGTATCTCGCACCAGAGCGCCTGCTGATGACGGATTTTCTCGAAGGCTTTTTGCCAAGGCTATGCGAGGCACAGGGCATCAGCGGCTTCACCATCGACGAGGCACATTGCGTCAGCGAATGGGGGCATGACTTTCGCCCCGAGTACCGGCAGATGCACTTGCTGCGCCGGCACTTTCCCGAGGTACCGGTGTTCGCATTCACCGCGACGGCGACGGTGCGGGTGCGGGCCGACATCGTCAAGCAACTGGCGCTCGCAGAGCCTGCCATCCACGTCGCCAGCTTCGACCGGCCCAATCTGTTCTACAGCGTCGCGCCGAAATCCTCGAAGACCTATGGCGCGCTGCTGACACAAGCAAAGAAGGGCGGTGCAGGAATCGTCTACTGCCTGTCGCGCAAGCGCGTCGATGAACTGACCGCGCGCCTGCAAGGCGATGGCATCGCCGCCCTGCCCTATCACGCAGGCCTCGATGCCGAGATGCGCCGCCGTAACCAGGAGACCTTCATCCGCGATGACGTGGGCTTGATGGTGGCCACCGTCGCCTTCGGCATGGGCATCAACAAGCCTGACGTGCGCTGGGTCATCCACTACGACCTGCCGAAATCGCTCGAAGGCTACTACCAGGAGGCCGGCCGCGCCGGACGCGACGGCGAGCCTGCGCAATGTGCGCTCTACTTCGGTGCCGGCGACATCCACACCGCCGAGTTCCTGATTGCGCAGAAAGTGCATCCCGCCACTGGCGAGCCGCTGCTGGACGAGCAGCGCAACGCCCGCCAGCAGTTGCGGCAGGTGCTCGATTACGCCGAGACCTCGGCCTGTCGCCGCAGCGTGCAGCTGCGCTATTTCGGCGAGGATTTCAGCGGCCCCTGTGGGGCCTGCGACAACTGCACCAGCCAGCGCGTGGTGGAGGACTGGACAGTGTCTGCGCAGCAACTGCTCTCCACTGTCGCTCGCCTCGCCAAACTCAATCAGCGCTTCGGCGCGGGCCACATCATCGACATTCTGCGTGGTGCAAAAACCGAAAAGCTCATCCGCCAGAATCACGATGCGATCAGCACCTATGGCCTGGGTGCAGAGAAATCCACAGACGAGTGGCGGCATCTGGTGCGGGTGCTCAAGCATCAGGGCGTGCTCGAAGAAACCCAGGATGGCTTCCCCGTGCTGATGCTCAACACGGCGAGCTGGATCGTGCTGCGAGGCCTGCAAAAAGTGGAACTGGCCGCAGTGCCCAAGGCCGAGCGCGTCAAGCGGGAGAAGAAGTCACGCGGCAGGAATGCCGTCGATGCCCCGGCGATGGGCAGTGCCGAGGATCAGCTGTTTCAACGCTTGCGCGCCCTGCGCAAGAAACTCGCCGACGAGCAGGGTGTGCCGCCCTATGTGGTGTTTGCCGATGCGGCACTACGCGCGATGGCAGCACAGCGTCCAACCACGCTCACCGCATTTGCAGCAATCCCCGGTGTCGGTGCAGCCAAGCTCGCCCACTACGGCGAGACGTTTACCACCGAGATTCGGGCTGCTCTCGAAACCGCTTAGAGCAATGTGCGCGCGGCGATCAGCCGCTTGACCCAGGTGTCGCGCGTGATGTCGATCTCCCGCACCTTGCGGTGGGTCACTGAGGCATGGATGGCGCGGCCCTCGCCGACATACACCACCACATGCAGTCGCTGCGGAGCGTTGGCCTGCATCCGGTAGAACAGCAGATCACCCGCGCGCAGATCGTCCAGAGACACCGGCTCGCCCGCCCGCATCTGCTCGCGGCTGAGGCGCGGCACTTCGAGCCCCGCCGCCTCGTAGGCGCGCTGCACGAGGCCGCTGCAGTCAAATCCCTGCCTGCCACCAGCAGCGCCAAAGCGGTAGGGCTCGCCGAGATTGGCGCGCAGGTAGTCGGTGATGGCGACGCGCTCGCTGTCCAGCACTGGCGTGGCGTCGGCTGGGCGCAGGCGGTCGAGATTCAGATGCGAATCCAGCTGCATGCCCCAGGCGGACGGTGCCAGCACGAGGCTGGTGAGCAGGGCGAGGACAGGACGCAGGGCGGGCATGGCCGCATGGTTGTCCACGCCTGCTGCCCGGGGCGGCGGGCCATGACCAACGGTGGCGATCCGCCGGCAAGCGCGCCATCCTCGATTTCAGGGCACGCCGCCTTGCACCAGTGCGGCAGCGGAGAGTCCCTCCAGCGCCAGGCCATATCCGGCATCTTCGGCCAGCAGGCGGCGGTACGGCTGGGTGAACAGCACGCGGCTGTAGCGGGCGGCAAGTGCCGGCAGCTTGGCGAGCGTTGTGGCCAGTTCGATGGCGCGATCCAGCAGGACCTCACGCGGGTGGATCTCGCTGACCACACCCAGCCGCAGTGCCTCTGCCGCCACAAGTTTGTGGCCCGTCAGCAGGAAGTGCCGCCCGCGCGAAGGGCCGAGCACTGCCGGCCAGACGATGTGCACGCCATCGCCGGGCACGATGCCCCATTCCAGATGGCGATCCTGGAATACCGTGTCCGGCGTGCAGAGCACGATGTCGCAGAGCAGCGCCAGCTCGCTGTGCACCCGCGCCGGGCCGTTGACGGCGCAGACCATCGGCACCTCGATGTCGAGCAGATTGCTCAGGACCTTGCGGCCGTCGAGATTGACCCGGTTCCAGACCCAGGGCAGGCCGAGTGCGCTCATGCCTTCGCGGTCGATCCTCACCATCCATTCATCGGCGGTGCCGGTGAGCACCACCGCGCGGTTGCGGCGATCGCGCGAAATGTCGTGGAAGGCATCGACGAACTCGCGGTGCGCCTGCGCGTTCCAGATGATGGGGCCGCCATCACTGTGCATGCGCACCACCAGCACGCCGTTGTCGTCGCGCTGCATGGCGAGATTGCCGTAGCGCTCGAAGTACTCGGTGCTGGTCGCGCCGTGGCCTGTGCTCATGCGGGTGTCCTCTCTCTTTGTGTGCCTCATGTTACTGACGCGCTGCGCCCCTTGGATGCAGCCCTGCCTATACTCAAGGCATGGACTTTTCACCCCGACCCATGATCCAGAAGATCGGCACCGCGCTGCGCACTCAGCGGGTGGCGCGGGAGTTCGGCATCGAGACGCTGGTGCGCCTGCTCAGCGAATATCTGCCCGACGAGCAGATCAGCGAAGTGCGCCGCGCCTATGTGTTCGGGGCCGAAATGCATGCGGGCCAGTCGCGCTCGAGCGGCGAGCCCTACATCTATCACCCACTGGCCGTCGCCCGCATCCTGGGCGAGATGCGGCTCGATCATGTGACGCTGATCGCCGCGATCCTGCATGACGTGATCGAAGACAGCGATGTCTCGAAAGAGGAGATCGCCAAGCAGTTCGGACAGGAAGTGGCACAGCTGGTGGATGGGGTCAGCAAGATCGAGAAGATCGAAGGCATGAGCCGGCAGGATCGTCAGGCCGAGAGCTTTCGCAAGCTCTTGATGGCGATGACCGATGACCTGCGCGTCATCCTGGTCAAGCTCGCCGACCGCCTGCACAACATGCGCACGCTAGGCGCGATGCCGCTGGAAAAAAAGCGCCGCATCGCCGCCGAAACACTGGAAATCTATGCCCCCATCGCGCAGCGCCTGGGCATCAACACCCTGCGCCGCGAGCTGGAAGACCTGGCCTTTGCCAACCAGCACCCACACCGTTACGAAGTGTTCGTGAAGGCAGTGGCCGAGCGGCTCGGCGATGCCAAGGCGCTGATCCGCGAGATCGAGCAAAAACTGAGCCGCGCACTGGCGGACGAGGGCATTGGTGCAACGGTCGTCGGGCGGCAAAAAAGCTACTACAGCATCTACAGAAAGATGCAGGCCAAGCGGCTGAAGTTTCTCGATGTCATGGACCTGCTGGGCTTTCGCGTGCTGGTGAGCAAGCTCGACGAGTGCTATCGCGCCCTCGGTATCGTCCACCATGTGATGAAGCCGGTGCCGGGCCTGTTCGACGACTACATCGCCAACTCGCGCGGCAATGGCTATCAAAGCCTGCACACCACCTGTGTCGGGCCTGAGGGCAAGAAGATCGAAGTGCAGATTCGCACCCGCGAGATGCATCACGTCGCCGAGTCGGGCATCGCCGCGCACTGGCAGTACAAGCTGGGCCGCAAGGAAAATGCCAACGCCGCGCCCCAGGCGCGAGCGCGCGAGTGGCTGCAGATGCTGCTCGAATCCAGCGGCAGCGGCAGCAACGAGCTGGTCGAGAACGTCAAGGTCGACCTGTTTCCGGACGAAATCTACGTATTTACCCCGCGCGGCGAAATCCGCCGCCTTCCCAGGGGTGCGACCCCGGTGGACTTTGCCTACACCGTCCACAGCGAACTTGGTGATCGTCTGGTAGCCGCAAGGGTCGAGGGCCATCTGGAGCCACTCAACACACCACTGAAAAACGGCCAGACCATCGAGATCATCACCAGCAAACACGCCCGGCCGAATGCCGCCTGGCTCAACTATGTGAAGACGGCGAAAGCCAGGATGCGCATCCGCGCCTTCCTGAAGGATCAGCGCGAGGACGAGGCGATCCGGCTCGGTCGCCGCCTGCTGGAGATCGCACTACGCGAACTCGGCCTGCCTGCCAACACTTTGAACGCGACAAACGTGGCACCGGTGCTGAAGAGCTATCAGCTCGACGAGGTGGAAGACCTCTATGCCTCCATCGGCACCGGCGAGCGGCTGGCCCCCCTGGTGGCGCGGCATTTCTTGCCGGAGCCGGTCGCGGGCAGCAAGCCCGTCACCCGCAGCAGCGATGCCCTGGCACTGGCGGTGGAAGGCACCGAGGGTTTGTTGGTGGACTACGCCAAATGTTGTCGCCCGCTGCCCGGCGACGACATCATCGGCTACGTCTCGACCTCGCGCGGCATCATCATCCACCGTCTCGACTGCGAGCATGTGCAACAGCGCAAGGGCGGCCCGGGCGAGCGCATCGCGCTGGTCTGGTCACCTAAGGTGCAGGGCGATTTCATGGCAGAACTGAAGCTGCAGGCCGTCAACCGGCGTGGCTTGCTGGCAGGGGTTGCAGGCGCGATCACCGAGGCGAACAGCAGTATCGAAAACGTGCAGATGCCTGAGGGTGCATCCGGTGAAGACGTGGTTGAAATCCGCTTTCTCGTCACAGTCCGCGACCGCATCCATCTGGCGCGCGTGCTCAAGCGGGTACGGCGTCTGAGCGCGGTGGACAAGGTCAGCCGGGCTTAGGAAACCTCTACACAGGTCGTCATTCCGACGAACATCGGAATCCAGTCCCGACCTCGCACGAAAAAGGCGGCCCGAGAGGCCGCCTTCTTGTTGAATCCGCGCCCGCTTAGAAGATGCGCCGGCGGCGGCGTAAAGCCACCGCTGCCAGTGGCAGCAGTGTCAGCGCAGCAAAAGCACCACCAAATCGACCTGCATCCTGCACTGTGCTTGGCTGCACAGGCGTGGGCGCGGGCGAAGGAGTGGGTGTCGGCGTCGGTGTGGGTGTCGGCGTGGGTGTTGGGGTCGGAGTGGGAGTTGGGGTGGGCGTCGGTGTTGCCGGTGCAGTCGCGCTGCAATGGAACACCTGGGTGTCGTCCACGAACCAGCCAAGGTTGCCGCCGCAGCCATCCTGACCGAACTCCCAGCGGAACTTGATCTTGGCACCCTTCTTTGGTGCGCCGGTGAGCTTGCTGAGATCGACTACCGTGGTGCCCCAGCTGCCGGTGGCTTCGCCCTGATCGGAGCCGGTCCATGCAAGCTGTCCTGCCATGGGACTGGTGTTGTTGCCGGTCGGCGTGGTGGGGCCCATGGCGTTGCTGAACTTGCCGCTGTGCGCGTTGTAGGTGAAAGCTGCGGCCGGCACGATAGTAAAGACACCACCCGCGATGCTGAACTTCAGGTTGCCGCCGTCAAACCCGGCCTCGGACTGCATGAGGTGGGTGAAGGACAGGAAGCTCGCATCATCCGACACGGTGATCTCCGGCGTATCGAGCGAGAACGATGCCGAGGCATCACCACCCGGTGCGCAGGTGCCGAAGCCGTTGTTGTCGGCAAACGCGGCCTTGCCGGTGTGCGGCGGCGGCAGGCTTGAGGAGACCCCCCACTCGAAAGGCTGAGGCTCGGTATCACCCGAGAGGTTCTGCGCTTGAGTCCAGCCGCTGGGGATGGCACCGCCCTCCCAAGTCTCCGTGAAGCTGGGGAACACGAACTTGCCTGAGGGGCACAAGGCCGGCGTGGTGGCCTCGCCCTTGAGCACGTTCACGTAGCCGCATTTCTCGCGCACGCTCATCCTGAACTGCACCGCCTCGATGGCCTTGGCCACGGCGGCACAGTCGGCGGCGGAGATTCTCTCGGTCGAGGGATTGCCCTGCACATCGTTGAGCTTGGCACCGGTCAGGTCACGGCAGGCCTGCTCCAGCGCATCCGCATGCTGGGCAAAGTTGGTGGTGGGTGTCTGGTACGCGGTCTTGGCCTGGAAGTAGATCTGCGCGGCCTTGGTCATGCCGATGGCGGGGATGGTGACGCCGTTGTATGCCTTGCTGTCCACCAGCATCGCGTAGGCATGGTTGGGCACACCGGAGTTGGTGTGGACACCACCGCTGTCGCCCGTACCGCAGAAATAGTTCGGGGACAGGATGGTGCTGCCCGGCGAGGGCGACAGGAAGGCATCCGGATCCCACATGTCGCGCAGCAGCAGTGCGGCTGCCACTTCGCTCAGGTCCTCGCCCACCAGCCAGCGGCTGCCGCCATCTTCGTAGTACTCGCCCTCGGTCAAGCTGGCCCCTCCCGCCGCCTCAACGCCATTCACCAGATCGTAGGTCTCGCCGAAGATGTCCGAATAGGCCTCGTTGAGCGCGCCGGACTGGTACTGGTAGACCAGACCGTCGGTGTACTCGGTGTAGGCATGGCTCCACTCATGGCTGACGATGTCATCGGCATCAAAGCCGGGGCAGTAGTTGGTGGAGTCACCGTTCCAGTAGGCATTGGGGCACTGGTCGTTGACCAGATAGACGCTGCGCTGCTCCTGCATGTCGGGGGCCAGATCGCCATCGTCGTAGCCTTCGCGGCCAAACAGGTTCTTGTAGAGCGCGTAGGTGCCCCCGGCGTAGACATAGAGATTGTTCTGCGGCAGATCGGCAGTGCGCCGGGAGACACTGTCACGGCTGTCCAGCACCAGCAGTGGATCCGCCGGGGCCGCAACCGAACCTTCGGTGATGACCGGCGGGGTATCCTGGTTCGGGGTGTAGATGATGCGGTTGCGGACGCCGTGGATGCCGGTGATGGCATTGAGCACGCTGCCGCTGTTGGCATTGAGGATGATGCGCTCGCGCACCGGGTCGGCGGCGCTGCCGCCCTTCACCACCACCTCATAGGCCAGGTAGCTCTGCTGGGCTTCCACACCCTTGAGCAGGCCGGTGCGGTAGAACATCAGCCGCGTCGATTCGATTTGCAGCGCGCCCGCCTTGGGGTGCAGCTTGCGTGCGGCCACCAGCCCACGCTCGCGCAGAAAGGCCAAGTCCTTGGCCGGTGTGGTGGAAATCGTTTCGAGACCGGGGATGAACACGCCACTGACGCCAGTGATACCCGCCGCATTCATGTGCACCACCAGACGCGCACCAAAGACGGGCAGGCCGCTCTGCACCTGATCGAGATGCACATGGGTGGTGCCGACACGATCCGTGTTGATGCGCTTGACCACCAGCTGTCGGGCGACATCGCTTACGCCCGGCAATGCGCCGTAGCTGGCGAGAAAGCCCTGCGCACGCACCAGCGGGCTGGCGCGGGTATCGTCGGCCAGCAGCACACGGCCGGCGTTGGCATGCACGGCGCTGTAGGCGTCGATGCCGCGCAGGCTCTGGTGGAGCGCGCCACCGGTGGCGGCGGTCAGCAGCTGCAGTGCCTCGGCGGGCGACTGTGCGACGCGGGCAGGCAGAGCCGACACGCCAAAGGCAGATATGGCCAGGGCAAAAGCCACGGAAGCCTTTGCAGGCCGGAAAGTCTTGTTCATCATGTGCGCAACCTCGGAAAGTAGAAGAGGAATCTTTTGTGCCTCGCCGTGACTTCCTGTCACGTATCTTTGAACCTACAGCAATACACCTGCCATGTTCAGAGGTTTAGGGCATTTTCCCTACCGATGAAAACGATTGACCCCTGCCTTACAAGCCCAACCATTTCAAGAGACTCGCCAATGCCCCGCCAGATCATCCACACCGACGACGCCCCCGCTGCCATCGGCACCTACTCGCAGGCCGTCAAGGTTGGCAATACCGTGTATTGCAGCGGCCAGATCCCGCTCGACCCCAAGACCATGACGATGAACAACGCCAGCATCGAAGACGAGATCCATCAGGTGTTCAAAAACCTGGCGGCGGTCGCAAAAGCCAGCGGCGGCTCGCTGGCCGATGTGGTGAAGCTCGGCGTGTTCCTTACCGATCTGGCGCACTTTCCCAAGGTCAACGAGATCATGGGCCAGTACTTCACCCAGCCCTATCCAGCCCGTGCTGCCGTCGGCGTGGCGAGCCTGCCGCGCGGCTCGCGGGTTGAGGCCGACATGGTCATCGTGCTCGACTAGGGTGTGTTGGCCTTCAAACCTGCGGCAGCTCAGGCGGGCGCACGACTCGATTCACCCACGCAATTCCTCAAGGGCGCTGGCCCCTGGTTTGCGGGCGTGCTGCGCGGCCTGGGCATCGAGACGGTGCAAGACCTGCTGTTCCACCTGCCGCTGCGCTACGAAGACCGCCGCCAAGCCACACCCATCGCGCAGTTGAAGGCGGGCGAAGAGGTACTGGTGATCGGCAAGGTGGTGGCAAGCGATGTGCGCTTCGCGGGCAAGCGCACCCTGCGCGTCGCCATCGACGATGGCTTCGACGGCCTCACCCTGCGCTTCTTCCACTTCAACGAGGCGCAGCGTGCGGGCTTCGTCAATGGCAAGTGGCTGCGCGCCTACGGCATGGTGCGGGCAGGCAATGGCGGCTTCGAGATCATCCACCCCGAATACAAGCTGGCGGACTCGCGCGAGGCGCTGCCGACCGAGGCGCGGCTCACCCCCATCTATCCGCTTACCGCCGGCATCACCCAGCAAAAGCTGCGCGCGCTGATCACCTCGGCCTTCGAGATCGCGGCGCGCGAACATGGGCTTGTCACGCCCTTGCCCGGCCTGCCGCAGCCCGACACGCTGGCCGCGCTCAAGCTCATCCACCTGCCGGAAGGCGACGCCGATTCGCAGCAGTTGATGGCACAGACGCACGTCGCGCAAGTCCGCCTGGTGCATGAGGAGCTGCTCGCACATCAGCTGTGCATGAGGCTGCTGCGGCGGCAGGTGAAGCTACGCCCTGCGCTCTTGCTGCGTGGGCTTGCCGAGGCGCATCACGCCCTGCAAGCGGTGTTGCCGTTCACGCTGACCGGCGCGCAACGCCGCGTCGTGGCCGAGATCGCGGACGACTGTGCCGCGCCGCGCCCCATGCTGCGGCTGGTGCAGGGTGATGTCGGCAGCGGCAAGACGGTGGTTGCCGCCGTTGCCCTCCTAGCCGCTGCGCGTGCCGGGTTTCAGGGCGCGCTGATGGCGCCCACCGAGCTGCTCGCCGAACAGCACGCGATCAACCTCGGCCAATGGCTTGCCCCCCTGGGGATCAGTGTGGTGTTGCTTGCCGGCAAGCTGAAGAAATCGCAGAAGGACTTGGCCCTTGCTGCCATTGCCAGCGGGCAGGCACAG
>JAKFXK010000006.1 GCA_021731445.1 Nevskiaceae bacterium
TGCGACGCCGTGCCGTCGCCGACACCCCACCAACACCATGAATGATCGTGTCCACGTAAAACCCTCCGTGGACACGATCCTTACGGCTACGACCTCACAAAAATAGTGGCGATGACCGGACGGTTACGCTGGTATCGCAGGCGCACACTCTTGACGCAATCTTCAATGCTCTTGCGAGTCGAGCGGCCCACAACATGGACGACCACATGAATGCCGCCGAGCTTTATTTGCGACTGGCTCTGAAAGCTCAGGGGCAATGCCGAGCGACACTGGAAACTCTGGCAGTCATCAAGAACCCGACTGCACTCACCTTTGTGAAGCAAGCCAACATTGCCCATGGCCCTCAACAGGTGAACAACACGATTGCACCGCCTGACCCGCAAGCACTCTCGCACGGAAAAACAGCAATCGAGCCGAACAAACTATTAGGGATTGACGCATGACCAAAGCCATCAACTGGACGCCATCACGCCGCAAGGCGCAGTCGGAACGTATCCATCAATGGCAGCCGTGGATGCAGTCGACGGGGCCGAAATCGGCAGCAGGTAAGGCCGCAGCGTGCCGCAATGCATACAAGGGTGCCATGCGCCCCACGCTGCGGCGGTTAAGTCGATTACTGCGGGAACAACGCAAGGAATTGTGTCAATTTGATTTTTTGTGACGCGATCCCGGCCTAGCTACTAAAACTACGTTTGAGGTCGCCATCGCCACACCTCAGGTGTTTAGTGCAGTCCGGTAAACGCCCTAACAGAATCAACATGCACAGCGAAACCAAGTCCCTCACTCTGCATTAACTTCATGGTGTTGACGCCTACGACCGCGCCGTCGAGAAGCAGCGGACCTCCAGAGTTTCCAGGGTTAATCGGAGTGTCGGTCTGAATGACTTTATAGGGATTGCCGACGTCATCCTTAACTTCACGGACTGCTGCAACGATGCCCCTTGAGACTGAAAACTCTAGTCCTCTAGGATGACCAATAGCGAATACGGACGCACCAATCTTCACTTTTCCGCGCTCCCCGAGCGTTGCTGGCTCACCAGAAACGGTGGACCTTAACAACGCGAGATCAAGTCCGTAATCGATCTTCACGACGGCGGCAGTTCCGAAGCGTCCGTCTCGAGTCTTGATGGCAATCGACTGCTCGCCTTTCACTACATGTGCGTTGGTCACAATCAGCTCATTGGAAACAAAGAATCCTGAGCCTTTTCCGGCATCACCTGAAATCACCACGACTGAGTTTGAACCAGCGACATCAACAGACTCGGAGAGAACGGGAGCAGTTTGTTCGCTACTTCCTGAAGCAAGGTTGACAGCATCGGTCTTTACTACAGAGGTCCATGATTGCTTTGAGGCTATGAACGAGCCGGTAGCGGAGCCGAGTAGACCCGACACAGACAGATCTCGGCGGGACTTCGAGAACTCGGCGAACTTACTTTCCAGTTCAGCGGTGGAAGTGTTCGAGCGACGTCTGTCGTTTGGATCAATTCCGCTGTCGATGGTGGATGAAGTCGATTGTTCTAGTGGCTGAGAGGCTTTTGAGATTGCGCCTGTAGAGGTGTCAATGAGCCACATTCTTGTGTTTATGCTGCTAAAAAATTGCACCGTGCTCGCCTCGTATTCGTAGCTCCTAACGTCATCCTCCGCAACCTCTAACGGAGTGCTTTGAAGTTCTCGGTACATGCGCTGCAGGCGAACAGACAGGCCAGTTGCGGAGCCCTGTGCCCAACCCTGCGCGAAGCCAGGCGCACTAGTGGCTGCTGTGTATTGCGCTTGCCGCAGTTGGCTTTCGACGGATGCAATTTCGGCAACTAGAGAATCGTATGAGGGATTGCGTCGGCGAAGACTGCCAACAATCCGTTCCGATTTGCGATTTTCCTTATCAACGATCCTACGCCCCGATGATCTGCCCCGCGTGTCAATGAGTAGCCCAAACGGCGCTGCTGTGATCAGCTTCGGAATGTCGTTCACATGAACAAACTGCCATCTGGTGGCGAGAGGTAAGTCGACGACTTCGACGAGACTTGTTGCCTCGTTCTCGGAGTCGTTCAAAATTATCCACACGTCTAGCAATGGATTGCTGCTTTTGCCTGATCCCATTCTGGTGCCACCGAGCAGTGCTCTCAGAATGTCGCGCCGATCTTCTGGCGTCGCCCCACTACGTACTTGAACGTTTCGTTTGAACTCAGAGTGGACAAATTGGGCTGCTTTGTCCTCGCCAAGAAATTCAATATTTGCCAGCGTCAACGCTGTCACTCTTTCTGCTGAAAGAGGTTTCTGCATGTCACTCAATACAGATGCTAGAAGCTCTGCAGGTTCAATGCTAAGAGTCAGTCGATTAGCAGCTAGAAATGCGGATACATCGTTGCCGCCGGACTCAATGAATTCATCGACTGCCTGTTGTCTTGCGGCTACACGTACCATGCTTGTGCGGTGCTGAAACTCGACTAGTGCTTTCTTGTCGTCGAGTGTTGCTCCGCACTCAAAAAGAGGTTGATAGCGCTCGAACTGAGAGGCGACCTTCAATCGTTCGTAAATCGTTCGACCACTGGCCTCAGCCCCTGCTAGACGACCTAAAACCACACGGAGCTTTTCCGACGGTGGCAATTGCAGTGCGCAAAGATCGGAGAAGTAGCCAGAGGGCTGTTCTAAGTAGAGAGTCAGCGCACTGTCGAATCGTCCCGCCTTAATCTCAGATTGAAACGTAGGCTGCCTTCCGGTCGTGGCGCAACCGACAAGCATCAATGTGATGCCGATACTTACTACCATGCCTTGGCGAATAGGCTTCACAGTCTTCCCCCTTTTGGACGCTGCACGAGAATGTGACTCGTCGGTTGAGCAACCACAGTATTGCGCAGACGTTTGATTTTGAACGTGCCCTACGATTGTCTAGTTCTTGACACTGCCCTGAGGACACAGTTTTCGGCGACGCGACAGCACGTTACCCCAAAGTATCAATGGCAACCGTAAATGCAAGCCACCGGCCTTGCGGCGGCAGCAGGCAAGGCCATTTCCAGTCGCAACGCTGACAAAGGCGGATCGCGCCCGCTGATGCGGGACTTGGCCGGGTTGCTTCGGGAAGACAGGGCTTGGGTCAATTGCGCTCGCTTGCTCGCTCGCTGCATGCGGTGGTGGATCAGACGCCGATATCAATCTGACGGGCGTCTACACGGGACAGATCAAATCAGACGTATTCGGGCGCACGATTTCGATTGATGTGGGCCTGATCGCGCCCACCGGACTGGCATACCTGGCTGATTCGGACGGGTCGCTATACGTGTCCAGTAATTTGCGATCAAACGGAGCAACAATCGCAGGAAGCTATGTTGGCTATGCCGCTGAAGAGTCTGTTTTCGCCAATGGAAAAACTAAAACCAGTGGAATGTTTGGCGGTACAGGACAGGAGCGACAGTTTGCCAATCTGTCCTACACGGCCGAGGGTAATGACCGCGGAACCTTCAACATCAACTACGAGCGAACCGTGGCGGACATTGGTGCCAATCTACCGCGGCTCCAAGGAACATGGGATAGCGACGACGGTTCAGTTACCACAATCGCGGCGGATGGCTCCTTCGCGTCGACCGAAAGCGACGGATGCCGTGATACCGGACGCTTTTTCGTGCTCGATCCATCTAGAAACGTGTATTCCGTATCTGGAACCTCGCGGTGCTCGGAAATCGGCGCAGCAAGTTTTTCAGGTCTTGCGACGTTCCTGCCTGCCGGAAACGGCAGCCCCGATGCCGTGCTTACACTAGGCGTCGGCTCGAACGATGTTGCGGGGTTCGGTTACATCGAAAGGCGGTAACGGCGGCGCATCAAGCAAGGCGCGATCCGGCTGGAAAAGCGATCCGTGCATTAACCTGACGAATGGTTTTCGTGAAGTTGCGCACTCACAGGGGATCACCTTGCTCAATCAGGGGTAACTTTACGGGGTAGGCTCATTTTCTGATTTTTCTAACCCCAATTAAAACGTGGCTTACAGAGGATGATTCGGTTGTGCCCATCACTACCAGTTCACCGTATCCAGGTCCGTGCTTCGTACGGACTTTTTGGGATAACGCGCTACTTGGTTTGGGTGCCGATGGTGGCGAGCAGCTTCATCCAGGGCAGCAGATGCGGCCCCAGGATGGCCTTGCCAGTCACCAAGAGCGCGCAGGAAATATCCCGGCGCGGATCAGCCCAGCCAAGAATGTTCATGAAGCCCAGATGTCCGTACGCGCCGGTGGTGAATGGCCCGTAGAGACTCATCGGCCCGCCCATCATCATGCCCTCGCTGTAGTGCATGGGGATCATCAGCGTTGCATCCGGGATGGGATAACCCACCGGCTTGACGGCACGGGTGATGGTCTCGTTCTTGAGGATCACCTTGCCGTTGTAGACGCCGCCATCAAGCAGCATCTGGAAGAAGCGGCTGGTCTCCTCCGCCGTTGCGTAAATGTTGCCGGCTGGGATCACCGCATCCATGAAGGCCTTGGTATTGCTGGCGCTGACCACCTCGTTGAAAGGCACGATCAGCGCACGCTGCACGACGGGGCCGATGGGGAATAGCACCGGCATGCCGGCAACGGCGTTCTCGGCCACCTCACTGCGGTATTTCGGGGGCAGGCCGTAGGTGAAGTGCTTCATGCCCATCGGCTTGCGCAGCTTTTCCTCGTGATAAGCCGCGAGAGACTTGCCCGTGACGCGCTGGATGATCTCGCCCAGCACAAAGCCGCCGGTGACGGCGTGATAGGCCACCATGCGCAGACGGCCGACTTTGGCATTGGCGATGTGTTCGCAGATCCAGTCCCAGTCGTTGAGCTTTTCGACCGCGCGGTCGGCCTTGTCGAGGGCAATGCCAGGGATGCCGGCGCGATGACTGAGGATGTCGCGGACGGTGATGAGCGCCTTGCCCTTGCGGCCAAACGCGGGCCAGTAACGGGCAACGGGCGCATCGAGATCAATGCCGCCCTCTTCCGCCAGCTTGTGAGTGAGGATGGCGGTGACGGCCTTGCTGGCCGAAAACAGGCACACCGGCGTTTCCGGTGTGATCAGCAATTTCTCGCAATCGCGCGCGTCACAGGGCGCATTGCCACGTGCGTGGCCGATGGCGCGGTTGAGCACCAGCTTGCCACCCTTGCGCAGGGCGAAAGTCATGCCGGGATGTGCGCCGCTGCGATACAGGCCCTCCAGATCCGCCACGATCTTTTCGATTTTCGTGTCGGTCAATCCAGCACTTTCCGGTGTGGCTTCCTCACCCACCGTAGTCACTGCGGCAAGCGACCCTTGCGGCATCCGCACCCTCGCATCGCCATAGCCCGCCAGTCGCTGCGAGGTCTTTACCGCCTGGGTCCAGGTGGCTTGAATCGCCGCACTACTGATCGTCATCCTCTCGCTCCTCATAGGCTGATTTGTCATCGTCGTCCGCATCGCCGTCGGCCAGGCGCTCGCGGTGCTCGCTCAGGTTTTCGATGAAGGCCTTGGCAATGCCCTCGTCCATCATCTGCTGCTCGATCTCGTCGCGCAGTTCCAGCGAGTTGTAGTCATCGTCATCGACATCGGTGGTGGCATCGAGCGTCAACTGGCCGTCCCAGCCGGACTCCAGCACAAAAGCCACCAGCGAGGGTTCGATCTCTTCATCGCCGGGGCGAAAATCCCAGCGCTCCTCATCGTCGTACCAAAGTACCGCCTGGGGGATTTCGGTTTCGAGGAAGGCAATCGCGGCTTCGGCATAGACGGCGGCGAACTGGGGAGCGGTGTCGATATTCATGGTGTGAATGATGTGGATTGATGCGGGCGGATTATGCGGGGTAGCCGGTGATGGTGCGGATACGCTGATAGAGAGTCTTGAGACGTGGATAGAGCTCGCGGTAGACGCCGCGATACAGCGCATCGTAGATGCGTGCAGCCTCGGCATTGGGAGTGAACACCTGGCCGGGCTTGCACATGGCGCGCACGGCCGTCGCATGGTCGGCGTGCAGGCCCAGTCCCACGGCGCAGTTGATGGCCGCACCGAGTGCGGAGGTCTCGTAAATGGCGGGCCGTTCGGCCTTGAGCCTGAAGACATCAGCCGTGATCTGCATTGCCGCATCGCTCTGGCTGCCGCCACCGCCGACGATCAGCCGGTTGATGCGCCCGCCCAGTTTCTTCTCGATCTGCTCGCGCCCTGCCCTGAGCCCGTACACCAGGCCTTCGAGAATCGCACGGTAGAAATGCGCGCGGGTATGCACGTCACCAAAGCCGATGATCGCACCCTTGGCCTCGGGGCCTGGATCGCGTACGCCGGGGCTCCAGTACGGTTGCAGGGTAAGACCCAAGGCTCCGGGCGGAACGGTCTTTACCAGCTCGTCGAACAAAGACTCCACCGAGACGCCGCGTTCGGCCGCGAGCGTGGCTTCGCGGTGTGCGAACTCGCGCTTGAACCAGCTCACCAGCCAGAAGCCACGATAGATCTGGATCTCGGTGTTCCAGCTGCCGGGCATCGCACCGGGGTAGGCAGGCAGCAGCCGCTGCACTTCGAGGTAGTGCGGCTGCGTGGTATTGATGGTAGCGCTGGTGCCGAAGCTGAGCTGCGCGGTGAGCGGCGCAATGGCGCCACAGCCCAGTACCTCGCAGGCCTTGTCGGCACCCGCAGCGATCACCGGCAATGCAGGGGGAAGGCCCAGAGCCTCAGCCGCCGCCATCGTCAGCGAACCCATCGACTGGCCGGGTGTGACCAGGCGGGGCAACTGGTCGCGCGTTACGGCAAACGCCTGCCATTTGAAATCGCCGGGTGCAGCCCACTGCTGGCGCTTGTAATCAAACGGCACATAGCCCACCTGCGAGCCGGTGGAGTCCACGAAGTCGCCCGTGAGCCGGTGGTTCAGCCATCCCGACAGAAACAGGTATTTCGCCGTGTCATGCCAGAGCTTCGGCTCGTGCTGGGCCAGCCAGTTGCACTCCGCCTGCTGCTGCGCATGGCGGAGCAGCGGCGTCGCACCAGCCAGCGCAAAGCCGGCGCGCCACTTGGCAGCCAGGGGCGGCGGAGCCGTGCATTGGCGCTGATCCAGCCAGACGATGGCGGGGCGCAGCGGTAAGCCTTGCGCATCGGTACAGATCATCGTCGCGCGCTGGGTGGTGAGTGCCAAGCCTGCGATGTCCTGCGCCGCGATGCCCTGGGACAACAAGGATTGACAGCCGCTGACGATGGCGCGCCAGTACAACTCGGGATCTTGCTCGGCCCAGCCGGGTTGCGGCGCGCCATGAACCGGCTCATGCGCCACCTGCGCTTTGGCGATGAGCGTGCCACTGGCATCAAACACGATGGCACGCGTGCTCTGAGTGCCTACATCAATCGCTAACAGAAGGTTGGATGCCAAGTACGCTCTCCGGCGTGTGTTTTGCCTTTAAGTCTAGTCGGGAACACTGTGCTGCTGGTGCATGTGGCTGCGATAGTTGCTGGCCTCGCTCAGGCAGCGCGCTTCGTCCCAGCCCAGTGTGCTGCGACAGGCCATCAACGCAGGCTCGATCAGTGACTCGCCGAAATCCGGCAGCACCAGACCCGCACGGCTGCGGCGCAGCAGCAGGTCATCAAGATGGTGCACCTCCTCGCCCGCACGCGCCTGCATCTGCTGCGCAGTCGGCGCGAGTGCCGGAGATTCCTGGCGCGGCTGGTCGAACAGCGGCGCTTGTTCGGCAGCCAGTCGCAGTGCCGGCAATTGCTTCGCCGCCTGCACCAGCACCTGCCGAGCCGTGACGCGAAAGGTGGTGAGCTTGCCGCCGGTGATGCCGATGAAGCCGGGCGCGCTCCACTGCGCCGATTCGCGCGAGGCGGATGAGGGTTTGCCATCGCCGTCGTCGATGATGGCGCGCACGCCGGCAAAACTGCTCAGCGCCTCGTCGAGCCTGAGGCCGACAGCGGGCATGAGCCAGTCAAAGGCTTCGAGCAGGTAATCAGCCTCGCTACGCGTCATGCGCGGGTTCCACAAGTCTTCGCGGTGGTCGAGGTCGGTGGTGCCGATCAGTGTGGCGCCCTGCCAGGGATAGGCAAACACCGGGCGGCGGTCGCGCGGGTGGAAAAAGCTCACGGCGCAAGGCAGCGGCAGACGTGTGTGCGGGTAAACCAGATGCGAGCCGCGCAAGGGGCGCAGCCTGGGGGCGGCAATGCCCTGCCCTTGCAGGCCTTCGGCCCAGACACCGCTGGCATTGATGACGACCGTCGCGGCGGTTTCGCGCATCTCGCCGGTCTCGGCATCGCGCAGTACAGCGCCGCAAGTGCGGCCCTGTGCCTGCAACAACTGCTCGGCGCGCACGTAGTTGAGAGCCGTGCCGCCATCGCGCATCCCCTGCTCGATTAGGCGCCAGACCAGACGACAGTCGTCGGTGCGGGCATCCTGATACTGCAAGGCGCCGAGAAGATTGTGTGTGTTGAGTTGTGGCGCAATGGCGAGGGATGCTGCGATATCGACACTCTGCGAGCGGGCTTGTGCATCACGCGCGAAGCGGTCGTAGAGCCATAGCCCTAGACGCACCAGGCCACGCGAGGGCTTCACGCCGCGATAGCTGGGCAGCAGAAAATCCAGTCGCTCGACGAGGTCGGGCGCTTCCCGCAGCAGGCGCTGCCGTTCGCGCACCGACTCGGCGGTGAGCCGCCATTCGCCGGTCTGCAAATAGCGCAGGCCGCCATGCACGAGCTTGGAGGACCACGAGGAGGTGCCGCTGGCAAAATCACGCGCCTCCACCAGCAGCACGCTCACGCCGGCACGCGCGGCCTCGCGGAAGATGCCTGCACCGGTGATGCCGCCGCCGATGACGATCAGGTCGTAGCGTGGTGCCAGATCCGTGAGCCGCATTACAGAAACAGCTTGCCCGGATTCATCAGTCCCTGCGGGTCGAACTCACGCGCCATCGCACGGATGAGATCGAGGCCCAGCTCGCCTTTTTCACGCGCCAGATAAGGCGCGTGGTCGCGGCCCACACCATGCTGGTGACTGATGGTGCCACCGCTGGCGACGATAGCCTCACTGGTCGCGGCCTTGAGCAACTTCCAGCGTTCGAGATCGCGCTCGTAGTCGCCGCCCGCGCGAAACACGAAAGTGGAATAGACGCTGCACCCACTGCGGTACACATGAGAAAGATGCGTGAAGCAATGCGCGCGCTCGCCAAAGCTGGCGAATACTTTGTGTGCTGCGGCTTCCACCGCACGCATCGCCTGCGTGGTGTCAGCCCAGCTGACGCAGGTCTCGACGGTATCGACGCCATAGCCGGCTTCCCACAGCGCGTTGCGCAGGTACGGCCCCTTGAAGCGGTTCTTCGCCCAACCCTTGCCGATGGCACGCCCGGTGTTCACACCCCGGTGCTGCTTGGCGATGCCCAAGCTCTCTCGCTTGAGACGCAGCACATCACGGTTGTGGCCGGTGGCGCCGATCAAAAGCATCACGGGGCGCTCGCCAATCTTGCGCATCTTGAGATAGCGCTTGAGCCAGAGGATGAGTTTTTCGTGACCCGCCAGCGCCAGCTGCGTCTCGGTCTCGACCTCGTTGGAGAGCCTGAGCATCGACAGGCCCAAGTCAGCCTGCGCAAGCGCACGCACCGCCTCGACACCGGCCTCCCAGCTGGGGAAGAACACGGCGTGGAAATCCTCATGCGTCGGGATCGGACGGATGCGCACCGTGGCTTCAGTCACCAGGCCCAGGCGCCCTTCACTGCCCATCAGCGCCTCGCGCAGATCCGGCCCCGCACTCGATGCCGGCAGGCCACCGATCTGTACCACACCGCGTGGTGTCGAGAGCCGCGCCGAGTGCAGCATCTGCTCGATGCGTCCATAGCGCAGCGATTGCTGCCCGGATGAGCGCGTCACCACCCAGCCACCGACCGTCGAGTACTCATAGCTCTGCGGAAAATGGCCGAGCAGGAAACCCTGCGATCTGAGCTGCGATTCCACCAGCGGGCCGGGTGTTCCGGCATCGAAAGTGGCGAGCCAGTTGCGGGTGTCGACATTTCGCAGGCGGTCGAGTTTTTTCATGCTGATATTGACGACGGGCCGGTCGCCCACCACCTGCGGCTGCGGCACATGCAGATGGCCGACGACGCTGGTACCGCCGCCATAGGGGATGATGACCGCACCGATATCGAGTGCGGCCTTCAGGGCGGCGTCGGCCTCCTCAGCCGTTGTCGGCAAGGCCACGCCATCGGCCACCGGCCCCAGCTTGCCGTAGCGCAGTGCGAGCCAGTCCGGGTAGCTCTGGCCCCGTGCATGGTCGACACGGGTTTCGGCATCGGTGGCGAAATAAGGGCCATCCGCAAGCCGCGTGCGGGCGACCTGTGCCAGCACCGATGCACGGCTGACATCCTGGTTGGGCGTGCCCTCACCGACGCGCTCTTTCAGGAAGGCGCGTGCCTCGGCACTGAGTGGATTGTGTTCGTGCTCCTCGCCCCAGCCGTTCCAGCGTCGCATAGCCCACTCCCTGTTTTCGAGCACCGGGAGTATGCCAGCAGCAGGCTTCAAAGCCGTGGCGCGGCTTGCTGCGCAATGCGGCGCAGAGTCTTGAGGGTGAGGCAGGGCTCGTCCATGTGGCCGGTCAGCACCGCTGCCGGCTGCTGCGGCTCGCCTAAGTGATTGAGCACCAGCGCAGCCCCGAGAAAATCCTGCGACAGCGTCTCCGCATTGAGGGTGATGACGGTGGGGATGCCTGCGCCGCGCGCGGCGGCCAGACCCATCGCGGAGTCCTCGATGGCGATGCATTCGTAGTGCAGCAGCTTGAGCTTGCTGATGGCGTGGCAATACAGATCCGGCGCGGGCTTGCGGGCAAAGCCAGACTCGCCCCCAACGACCAGCGACACGCGCCTGCTCAGCTCCTTGCCCAGGCCATGCTTGAGAAAGGGCTTGATGCTGCGGATGCTGGCGTTGCTCACTACCGCGAGGCGCAGACCCGCATCGCTCGCTTCGCGCAGCAGGCGCGCAACCCCTGGGCGCAGCGGCACCTGGCCTTCTTCCAGACGACGGTTGAAGTGCTGTGATTTGAGCGCGTGGACATGATCGACCCAAGCCTCTTCGCTCTCGCTTACCGCATCGACGTGCGCGCCTAGCTCAGGATCGTATCGCTGCAGGTAATGGTGCAGGCGATCCTTGCCACTGGGCCTCTCGAGCAGGCGTTTGTAGAGCCGCTCACTCCAGCGGAAACGCAGGCCCAGCTCGCGGAAGGCATCGTTGTAGGCAGGGCGATGACCGTGGCTTTCAGTCTCGGCCAGCGTGCCATCGAGATCGAACAGCAGGGCGCGCAGCGTCATGGCTGCTGCGCATCCGCGCTCAGCCGCGTGGCCATGAGCGCGCGGAACTTCATCCTGAGTATTCTAGGTGAGCACTGTTGCTGAAACCCTTGATTTGCCTACGATCGTGACTCCCATCACGCCCGCCTATCGCGGCCGCTTCGCACCCACGCCGTCTGGCCCCCTGCATCTGGGCTCGCTGTTCACCGCGCTGGCCAGCTGGCTGGCAGCGCGGCAGGCGGGTGGTGAGTGGTGGCTACGGATCGACGATCTCGACCGCCCCCGCTGCATAGGGGGCGCAGAGGACACCATTCTGCGCCAGCTGGAAGCGCATGGGCTGCATTGGGAGGGAACCCCAGTGCGGCAGACACTGCACGAGGCCGAATATCGCGCGGCCCTGGACGCACTCATCGCGCAAGACAGGGTTTATGCCTGTACTTGCACGCGCGCGACCTTGTCAGCGACCTCGCTTCCAGGCCCGGATGGACCGGTGTATGCAGGCACCTGCCGCCGGCAGCCATCAGCCAGTCCTGGTATGACCAGCGCACTGCGCCTGCGCGTGCCAAACGATGAGTTGCAATGGCACGATGGTGTGCAGGGCCGGGTGCATCGGGTACTGCCGCAGCAATCGGGCGATTTCGTGCTGCGTCGCGCGGATGGCCAGATCGGCTATCACCTGGCCTGCGCGCTGGACGAGTTGCGCATGGGTATTACCGAGGTGGTACGTGGCGCGGATTTGCTGGGCTCGACGGTAAGCCAGCTCACACTGCTGAAAGAGCTTGGTCAGCCGCCGCCACGTTATGCACATGTACCCGTTCTGCTCGCCGCTGATGGCCGCAAGCTCTCGAAGCAGAATGGCGCTGCCGCACTCGGCACCAGCGCGGCAGCGGTCAGCCGACAACTGCTGGCCTGCCTCCAGGCAATGCGGCTGGCGCCGCCGCCCGCCTTCGCGGCCGCCAGCGCGGCGACCATCCTGCAATGGGCGGTGCCGCGCTGGAATGCGGCAGCTCTCGCCCACACCAGCAGCCTGCCCGCTTTGCCCTAGCCGCCCTGCTCTGGCATTCTTGCCGCAGTGCAACAAACTCTTCATTCATTTGGGCAGCCCGCAGCATGAGCGATGTGCGCATCATCAAGAAATACCCCAACCGACGGCTCTACGACACGCAGGTCAGTCGCTACATCACGCTGGAGGAAGTGCGCCAGCTGGTGCTGGCAAACGTCGAGTTCCGGGTGGAGGACAAGCGCAGTTCCGAAGACATCACCCGCACCATCCTGCTGCAGGTGATCGCCGAACAGGAAGAGAACGGCAACCCGATTTTCAGCGTCGAACTGCTCAGCTTCATCGTGCGCTACTACGGCGACCCGATGCAGTCGAGCATCAGCCGTTATCTAGAACTCTCGCTGCGTCTATTCGCCGAACAGCAAAGCCACTTCACCGATCAATTGCGCGAGCTGTTGGGGCAGGCCCAGCAACCCGTGCTGGCTTTGAAAGAACTGGTGATGAAAGAGATGGCCGACAAGCAGTTGCCGGTCTGGCGTGCCGTGCGCAAGGAGTTTCTGAAGAACCTCGAACGCGCCAAGGCGATCAAGCCCCTGTTGCGTGGCGAGGACGAGCCGGACGCGCGCCGGGAATAGCCCACCGCGGCTTGGCCCGCTTATTGCTGAATACAAAAGCAGATTGAAGCAGCCAATCGAAAATTAATGACCATGCCGTCATTAATTGTTCACAATAAATTGCAACCTGTTGATTTTCTGGTTTTTATTCAACGCGGCTCAAGATTGACAGCATCGGATCGCATCTTTATACTGCACTGCAACAAAAGTCGGAAACGAAAAAACCCGGTCAGCGGGTCTCGCTTCCGGGTCTTGTAAAAGTCTCCTCCAGAAAGGCCATGCGCCTTTCTAGCACTTACCCCCTTCCTCATCGAAGGGGGTTTTTTTTGGCCTTGGGGCCAGCAGTTCGATTGTGCACAGCACATCCATCTGTGACAAGCCGTTTGATGTCGGTTTTGTTAATTTCTTGCACGATTCCAGTCAAATACCCTGGATTTCAGCACTGCACAACAAAAAGCCGCCTGGAAGGCGGCTTTTTTACAGCAAATAACCGAGTCGCTTTAGGCTGCGCCGACGTCCGAAGCCTTCATGGACAGGCGAATCTTGCCGTCGCGGCCGACTTCCAGCACCTTGACGCGGACAATATCGCCCTCTTTCACCACATTCTCGACTTTTTCAACCCGGGCTTCAGAAAGCTGGCTGATATGCACCAGTCCATCACGGCCCGGCAGGATGGTGACAAAAGCGCCGAAGTCCATCAGACGTGCTACACGGCCCTCGTAGATATCGCCCACCTGCACTTCACGGGTCAGCATGGTGATACGCGCAATGGCGGCTTCCGCAGCCTCGCCCGAGGTCGCGGCGATCTTGATGGTGCCGTCATCGTCGATGTCGATGCTCGTGCCTGTGGCTTCGGTGATCGAGCGGATCGTCGCACCGCCCTTGCCGATCACTTCGCGGATCTTCTCGGGGTTGATCTTGATGGTGGTGATGCGCGGCGCGTAAGCCGACAGCTCACTGCGGGCGGAGGGCAGTGCCGCGTTCATCGCAGTGAGGATGTGCAGGCGCGCGGCCTTGGCCTGCTCCAGCGCCAGCTTCATGATCTCGCCGGTGATGCCGGCGGTCTTGATGTCCATCTGCAGGGCGCTGATGCCGTTGACTGAACCTGCGACCTTGAAGTCCATGTCGCCGAGATGATCTTCGTCACCGAGGATGTCGGTGAGCACGGCGAAACGCGAGCCTTCGAGAATTAGGCCCATCGCCACGCCAGCAACCGGCGCCTTGAGCGGCACGCCCGCATCCATCAGCGCCAAGCAGGCCGAGCAGACCGAGGCCATCGAGGAGGAGCCGTTGGACTCCATCACTTCGGTGACCACGCGCACCACGTAGGGGAACTCGCGATCAAGATCCGGCATCACAGCGAGCAGGCCGCGCTTGGCCAGGCGGCCGTGGCCGATTTCGCGGCGCTTCGGCGCGTTGAGGCGGCCGGTTTCGCCGACGCAATACGGAGGGAAGTTGTAGTTGAACAGGAAGGTGTCTTTGCTCTCGCCGCTGGCCGCGTCGATCAGCTGGTTGTCCTTCCCGGTGCCGAGCGTGACGGCGGCAACGACCTGCGTCTCGCCACGGGTGAACACGGACGAGCCATGCACGCGGGGCAGGATCGAGGTGCCCATGGTCAGGCCACGCACGGTGGTGCGGTCACGGCCGTCGATGCGCGGCTGGCCATCGAGGATGCGGTTGCGGACGACCTTGGCTTCGAGGTTGCCGAAAGCATCCTTCACCTTGCCGGCAGTGAACTGCGGGGCATCGCCGGCGGCGAGCTGCTCGGTGAGGCGCTTTTTGACGGCACCGACGGCAGCCTGGCGCGCCATTTTCTCGGTGATGCTGTAGGCAGCACCCACATCAGCTTCGGCAGCATCCATCGCGGCGGTGAGGGCAGCCGGTTCGGCAGGCGCGCTCCACTCGATCTTCGGTTTGCCAGCGATGGCGACGAGTTCGTTGATGGCCTTGATGGCGACCTGCATCTGCTCGTGGCCGAACATCACGGCGCCGAGCATCACTTCTTCAGAGAGCTGCATGGCCTCGGACTCGACCATCATCACGGCGTTTGCGGTGCCGGCG
>JAKFXK010000004.1 GCA_021731445.1 Nevskiaceae bacterium
TGGTCTTGAATGTGCTGATTGATGGTTTTCCTGAATGAGTGGGTGCCCATGATGCCCTTGGCACTGGTGATCTCTAACTTCTCGATGTAACGGCTGAAAGCCTTGGTCTGCCTGCCACCATACTTGTGGGCAGTGGTGAAGTAGAGATAGGGAAAAATCTTGGTGTGGCCTGCTGCTCTCATCTCGGCCACAAAGTCGAGCAAGCCAAGCTCCACCAACTTTGGATGCAGTGGGATGACTCGAATGCTGGCCTCTGCCTTCACCACCTGATTTTCACCTTCATCGGTGATGGCAACCGTTGGAATGCCCATGAAGCTCAGGAAATTGGAGCATTCCAACTGGCACACCTCATTGACACGCGCGCCGGTGAAAAGCTGGATCAGTGGCACCCAAAACTCATGCGGTTTTTTGAGCTTGAGGTAGGTGCTGGGGTGAAAAATCTTTGCCAGTTGCTCACTGGTGAAGGCTTGGAACCCTAGATTTTTTCTGGCTCGTTTTTCCCGCTTCTTGAAGGTGACATGCCCACGAGCTGGGTTATCTCCTTTGGGGTAGAAGTTGCCGGCCTGCATCTGATCCATGAACTGGATGATGTAGGTGAACTTGTTGAAGATGGTGGGCTTCTGGTTGCCTCGATCATTGATGAGGAAAACGTGGAAGTCAGCAAAGTGGGTGGGTGTCAGCGTGTCCAGTGAGACGTTGCTTTTCCACTTGGCAAACTCTTTGACCGCCTGCATCTTTGATTTCAGGGTCTCAGGCTTGGTGTCCTTCCTGATCAGGTTCTCCCAACGCTTGATAGCGTCCAGCAGCAGCAAAGAGGCTGCTGCTGGTTTTGGGGCTGGAACAGGCACAGAAGGCGCAGAAGAAAGTGCGCCCATCTCTTTCATTACCTGAAGGGCTTCCATAGCCCTCCTGTGGTCTTCTGGGCCATCTACCTTGAGGCGTGCACCATTGGGCAAGTCCACTTCATACGGCTTGGCCTGTCCTGATTGCAGGGCTGCTAGTCCAGCTTCAAACGGGCTTTTCATCCTCAATGACCTGAACCAAGTGGTGTGCTTGGCTGAGAGGATATAAGCCCACGCCTTGGCTGTCGCTGGGTCTCTGGTGTGCAGTGATTGCTTGATGACCTTCCGGCCAACGGCTGTTTGGAGGTCAGCAGGAACAATCAAACGGAAGTAAAAAATGCCCAGTGGGTGCTGGTGCAGATGGTGAGCAAGTCGCATGGTTGCCTTGTGGCAACTCTTGACCTACTTGTTTGACCTACCAAAACAACGAAGCCGCTGATCTTCTCAATGAAGATCAGCGGCCTAGATGTATTGGCTCCGTGACCAGGACTCGAACCTGGGACCCAGTGATTAACAGTCACTTGCTCTACCGACTGAGCTATCACGGAATGTGTGAGGGCGCGGATTGTAGTGAGGGGCATCGCTGGCCGCAAGCTGGGCGCGGCAATGGCAGAAACTTGAAGCGGTACAGATTGCGGAACTGGCCGCCATCGCGTATCCGTGCATCGGGATGCAGTGACCAGAAGACATCGACACCATGAAACCAGATCAAACACAAAGCGCGGGCTGGCTCGGCCAGCTGCCGGTACAGTCCAAGCTGCTGCTGGCTTTCGGCCCCTTGCTGCTGCTGATCGTCGCCAACGTGACGGCGTTTTTCTACGTGCAGGCGCGCGGGCATGATGCCCGCAGCTGGACGCTGCACACCTACCAGGTGCTTGATGAACTGCAGGGCCTGCTGGTGCAGACGCTCAACCAGCAAACCGGCCTGAGGGGATACCAGATCACTGGCGAAGACCAGTTTCTGCAACCCTACCGCGAGGGCGAAGCCGCTTTTGTCACGCAGCTTGCCACGCTGCGCGAGCTGACCCGCGACAACGCCGCACAGCAGCGCCGATTGGATCACATCGAAAAAATCATGTCAGCCTGGCGCACCGAAGTGGCGCTGCCCGTGCTCAAACTCGCCGAGAGTGAGGCCACGCGACGACAGGCCAATGCCTTGATCGGCCGCGGCAAGGAATATATCGATCAGCTGCGCGTGGCGCTGCGCGAAATGCGGGATGTCGAGGACAGCCTGCTGGCAGCGCGCATCGTGCAATTGGAGAGGGTCGAGCGGTTCGCCAACAGACTGATGCTGGGCCTGCTGCTGATCGGTGTGGCGCTCATCGTCTTGAGCCTGATAGTGCTGCGGCAGCAGATCAGCGGCCCCCTGTACACATTGACCGGACTGATGACCCGACTCAGCGATGGCGATCAGGACGTCACCGTGCCCGATATACAGCGCCGCGACGAGATTGGCGGATTGGCGCGGGCGCTGCAGGTGTTCAAGAACATGGTGCTGGATATCCAGCAGCGAAACTGGGTCAAGACCCACGCTGGCAGCATCGCCAGCCAGCTGCAGCTGGCAGAAAGCCGCAGCGGGTTTGCCGACACACTGACGGCGGCGCTGGCCCCACTGCTGAATGCCGGTGTGGCCACGCTCTATCTTTTCGACGAGGCGGCAGAACAGCTTCAGCTTGCGGGCAGCTACGGTTATCTGCGGGCCAGGCATGGCAACAGCCAGTATGCGCTCGGCGAGGGTCTCACTGGCGAGTGCGCGCGGCAGCGCAAGCCCATCCTGATCGACACCATCCCGGAGGACTACGTCCGCATCCATTCCGGCACTGGCGAGGCCCCACCCCGCACCATCCTGCTGCTGCCGGTGTTGACCCATGATCGCCTGCTGGGTGTGCTTGAGTTCGGCAGCTTCGGCCGCTTCAGCGCCCAGCAACAGGCACTGCTCGACGAACTGCTGCCCATCGCGGCGATGTCGATGGAAAACCTGCAACGCGCCCTGCGCACCAAAGAGCTGCTCGAAGAAAGCCAGGCGCTCAGCGAAGAACTGCAGGCCTCCACCGAAGAGCTGCGCGTGCAGCAGGAAGAATTGCGCAGCACCAACGATGCCCTGCACGCCAAGTCGCAAGAGCTGGAGCGGCAATCCGCCCGGCTGACCGCCTCGGAGGAAGAATTGCGCGTGCAGTCGGAAGAATTGCAGCAGTCCAACGAAGAATTGCGCCAGAAGGGCGACATCCTCGCTGGACAGAAGGAAACGCTCGAACTGCTGCAATTGGAAACCCAGCTGAAAGCCGAGGAGCTGGCGCGCGCCAGCCAGTACAAGTCGGAATTCCTCGCCAACATGTCGCATGAACTGCGCACGCCGCTCAACAGCCTGTTGATTCTCTCGCGCGGCCTGGCTGACAACGAGGAGGACCACCTCAGCGTCGACGAGGTGGAGTCCGCCACCGTCATCCACGAATCCGGCCGCAATCTGTTGCGGTTGATTAACGACATCCTCGATCTCAGCAAGGTCGAGTCCGGCAAGATGGAGTTGGTGCTGGAGGCAATGAACCTCGCCAGTTTTGCCAACACCCTCACTCGCAACTTCCGCCATGTTGCCAAAGAGCGCGGTCTGGGTTTTGAGGTCGAACTCGAATCCGGCCTGCCCGACAGTATCGAGACTGATAGCAGCAAGCTGGAACAGATCGCCAACAACCTCTTGAGCAACGCACTCAAGTTCACCCGTCAGGGTTCGGTGCGCGTGCACGTCGGCCGCGCACCGCCGATGGGGCGCGAGCGCGACATCGCCATCCGCGTCATCGACACCGGCGTCGGCATCCCGAAGGACAAGTTCGAAAAAGTGTTTCAGGCTTTCGAGCAGGTCGATGGCAGCACCAGCCGTCATTTCGGCGGCACCGGCCTCGGACTTTCGATCGCGCGCGGCATGGCGCAGTTGCTGGGCGGCGATATCCGCCTCGAAAGCACCGAGGGCGTCGGCACCACTTTCACCCTGCTGATTCCGGAGCGGCACGGCCAGCCGCGCACTGGCACGTCTCCACTGCCGGTCGTGGAGCAGGTAGCGCCTGCAATCCCGGCTGCGACCCCGGCTGTTGTTGCACCTGCAAAATCTCCCATCAGACCGTACGCGCCTGCCATCGAGCTGCCCGACGACCGCCATAACCTCAAGCCCGGCGACACGGTCATTCTCATCGTCGAGGATGATGCCGCCTTCGCACGCATCCTCATCGAACTGGTGCGCAAGAAAGGCTACCGCGCGTTGTTTGCAGGCGATGGTGAAACGGGCCTGACACTGGCCACGGAATTTCGCCCCACCGGCATCCTGCTCGATGTGATGCTGCCAGGCATGGATGGTTTCTCGGTGATCGAACGGCTCAAGGCCACGCATGTTACGCGGCACATCCCGGTGCATTTCATTTCCGCTACCGAGGACCATAACCGTGGCCTGGATCTCGGTGCCGTCGGCTTTCTCACCAAACCGGTCACGCGGGATGCCCTGAGTGCTGCGTTCGAGCGCCTGCTGCACTTTGCCGAGGGCAGCATCCGCCGCGTGCTGGTGGTGGATGACGATGCCGCCTCAAGGCTCGCCGTGCGCCAGCTGGTCGGCGGCAAGCATGTCGAGATCAGCGAAGCCGCCGGTGGCGTCGATGCGCTGGCACAGCTGGGCCAGCAGTCCTTCGACTGCGTGATTCTCGATCTCGGCATGCCGGACATGAGCGGCTTCGAGTTCCTCGAAAAAGCCGCTGCCCTGCCCCTGGTGCCGCCGGTGGTGGTCTACTCCGGCCGCGACCTGAATGCGGAGGAAAACCTCAAGCTGCGCCAGTACACCGACAGCATCGTCATCAAGGGCGCGCGCAGTCCAGAACGCCTGCTGGATGAAGTCAGCCTGTTCCTGCACAGCGTCCGCGAAACCGCTGCCGCACCCGTGCGAGAAATCGACACCACCCTCAGCGGCCGCGTCGTGCTGGTGGTGGATGACGACATGCGCAACATTTTCGCGCTCAGCAAGGCACTGCGCGCCAAGGGGCTGACCGTGGTGATGGCGCAGGATGGCAGCAAGGCAATCCGCCAGCTCGATGAAAACCGCAGCATCGAACTGGTGCTGATGGACATCATGATGCCCGGCATGGATGGCTACCAGACCCTGGCAGAGATCCGCAAGAATCCGGCGCACGCCAGGCTGCCGATGATCGCCGTCACGGCCAAGGCCATGCGAGGCGACCGCGAGAAATGCCTGGAAGCCGGTGCCAACGACTACTTGAGCAAGCCCATCGACCTCGACCAGCTGTTCTCGATGCTGCGGGTGTGGCTTGCCAAGCGTTGAGCCGCCCATGAGTGACAATGGCCAGGGCACGGGCCTGCGGCCAGAGGCCGAAGACATCGAACTGGAAGCTTTCGTGCGCGCGCTCAAACAGCGGCATGGCTACGATTTCAGCGGTTATGCCAGAGCCTCGCTCAAGCGCCGCATGCTGCAGGTGGTGCAGAGCTGTGGCTTCGAAAACCTGAGCACGCTGACCGGCCGCATGCTGCGTGACGATGCGCTGGTGCCCGACATCGTCGCCGGCCTGTCGGTGCCGGTCTCCGAGATGTTTCGCAACCCCACCGTGTTCGCCGCCCTGCGCGAGGAGGTCTTGCCGGTGCTGGCCTCCTACCCGCGCATCAACATCTGGCAGGCCGGCTGCGCGCACGGCGAGGAGGTCTATTCGCTGGCCATCCTGCTGGAAGAAGCCGGGCTGTACGAACGCTCGCAGATCTATGCCACCGATTTCAGCGATGCCGCACTGGTCCGTGCGCAGGAAGGGATTTTCCCAATCAAGGACGCGCGCGCGTACTCCGAAAACTATCTGGCCGCGGGTGGTCAGCGCACGCTGGCCGACTACTATCACGCGCGTTACGAGCGGATCAAACTCGACGAACGGCTGAAGCGAAACATCCATTTCGCCAACCACAACCTGGCCGCCGATGGCGTGTTCTGCGAGGCACACCTGATCCTCTGCCGCAACGTGTTGATCTACTTTGCCAACTCCCTGCAAAACCAGGTGCTCGGCCTGTTCCGCGACAGTCTCGTGCGTGGCGGCTTTCTCTGCCTTGGCAATCGTGAAAGCCTCGACTTCGCCCCGGCGGCCCGTGCCTTCACAGCGGTCAACGCCAGCGCGCGCATCTATCGGCTGGCGGCCCGCGCATGAAGTACACAGCCTTGGTGGTGGGCTGTTCGACCGGTGGCGTACACGCGCTGGGCACACTGCTGGCCGGATTGGCACCCGAATTGCAGGTGCCGGTGATCGTGGTCTGCCATACCGGCAGCGAAGATGTCGAGATGCTGCGCGAGGTGCTCGCATTGAAGTCATCCCTGCCCGTGGTCGAGGCCTCTGAGCGCTACCCGCCGCAGCCCGGTACGGTGCATCTGGCACCTGCCGGCTATCACCTGCTGATCGAAGCCGATGGCTGCTTCGCGCTGTCGGTGGATGCGCGCGTCTGCTTCAGCCGCCCTGCCATCGACGTGTTGTTCGACTCGGCGGCGGCACACTATGGCGCGCAGCTGATCGGCCTGGTGCTGACCGGCGCCAACGAAGATGGCGCGCTGGGACTGAAGGCGATCCGCGAGCGCCGCGGGCTGGCCATCGTGCAGGCCCCGGAAGACGCCGTAGCCCCTGAAATGCCCCAGGCCGCACTGCGCATTGCCGGTGCCGACCATACCGCCGCACTGACAGACATCGCACCCCTCATCAACCGGCTTTGCAGCCCATGAACGCCCCTGCCCGTCCGAAAATACTGGTCGTCGATGACGTCGCCGCCAATCTGCTGGTGATGCGGAAACTGCTGGCCAAGGCCGAAATCGAGCTGATCGAGGCCGCCAGTGGTGCAGAAGCACTCAGTGCCTGCCTCGACCACGAGTTCGCGCTGATCCTGCTCGACATCAACATGCCGGAGATGGATGGTTTCGAGACCGCCGAACTGATCGCCGAGGAAGACAAAAACCGCCTCACGCCGATCATTTTCGTCACCGCCTCCTACGGTGACGACATCAACCGGCTGAAGGGCTATCACGCCGGTGCCGTGGACTACATCGCCAAGCCCATCAACGACCAGATCCTGCGCTCGAAAGTGCGCGTGTTCCTGGAGCTGTGGAGTGCAAAGCAGGATTTGCAGCAGTTCGCCTCCCGTCTCAACGAACGCAACCTCCAGCTTGAACACGAGATCGCCGAGCGCCTGCGCGCCGAGGCGGAGGCCCGGTACCTGGCACACCACGACGCCCTCACCGGGCTGCCAAATCGCCTGCTGTTTCTTGACCGTCTCGACACCGCCATCAAGCGCGCTGATCGGCATGGCAGCTGCTTTGCCCTGCTGTATGTGGACATCGACGGCTTCAAGCCAGTGAACGACCTCCACGGGCATGCAACCGGCGACCTGCTGCTGCAGAAAATCGCCCAGCGTCTGCTCGAAGGCTTGCGCCGCAGCGACACCGTCGCCCGTCTCGGTGGCGACGAGTTCGCGGTGGTGCTGGAAGAAATCCGCAGTCCGCAGGAGGCCTGCCTGATCGGCGAACAGTTCTGCAGGACATTGAGCCTGCCGTTCCTGCTGGAAAAACCCGGTGCATCCCTTGAAGTGCGCGTTGGTGGCAGTATCGGCGTCGCCCTTTATCCCGATCACGGCAAGAGCCGCGACAGCCTGCTGACCGCTGCCGATGCGGCGATGTACCAGGCCAAGCGTGCGGGCAAGAACCATTGCCTGCTCGCAACGAAACCGGACAGCGTTCACTGATGACCATCCTGCATTGGCAGGCGGCTGCCACCGGCCTGCCCCGTGCGCTCACACCGAGAGTGGAGCCTACACCTCTGCCCGCGCCTGAGCGCCTGGCCTGGAGCACGGACGCGGCAAGCCTGCTTGGCCTTGATGCCGCTGATGCACAGCTAAGCACCACACTGGCAGGCAATGCCGTGCCGGTCGGCGCACTGCCCACCGCCACCGCGTACGGCGGCCATCAATTTGGCCAGTGGGCGGGGCGCCTGGGCGACGGCCGTGCGATTACCCTCGGCGCACTGCGCAGTGCCGATGGCGAGGCTTGGCAGGTGCAGCTCAAGGGCGCTGGCCCGACACCGTTTTCACGCGGGGCGGATGGCCGCGCGGTGCTGCGCTCGTCGATCCGCGAATACCTGGCGAGCGAGGCGATGCATGGTCTCGGCATTCCCACCACCCGCGCACTCACCATTGTCGGCTCGCCCTTGCTGCTACGGCGCGAGACCATGGAATCCGCCGCCGTCGTCACCCGGCTTTCGCCCAGCTTCATCCGCTTCGGCCACTTTGAATGGTTGGCGCATCTCGACAATGCCTCCGCGCTGCGCGCGCTGGCCGATCATGTGATCGCCGCGCACTACCCCGCTTTTGTGGGCGACTACGCGGGCTGGCTCGGCGAAGTCATCCGACGCACTGCCAGGCTGATGGCGCAATGGCAGTCCGTGGGCTTTTGCCATGGTGTGATGAACACCGACAACTTCTCGATTCTCGGCCTCACGCTCGACTACGGGCCGTTTGGCTTCATCGACGGCTTCGATGCCAACCACATCTGCAACCACAGTGACGGGAGTGGCCGCTATGCCTATGCGCAGCAGCCGCAGGTGGGTCAGTGGAATTGCGCGCAGCTGCTCAATGCCTGCCTGCCTTTGCTCGATGTCAGCAGTGAGGCCGCAGTTGAAAAAGGCACTGCCGTTCTCGCTGCCTATGGCTCTGCCTATGCAGCCGAATCGATACGGCTGTGGCGCGCCAAACTCGGCCTTATCACGGCAGAAGACGACGACCCGACACTGATCAACCGCTGGCTGACGCTGCTGCATCGCACGCACGCCGATTTCACCCTGTCGTTCCGCCGGCTCGCCAATGTGCGCAGTGACCGCGATACCCTGGATGCCGGCCGCGACCACTGCGCAGATCCCTTGGGCTACGACGCCTGGATCGGCGACTACCGCGCACGGCTCTGCGCCGAGTCATCGAACGAAACTGCCAGAGCGGCAGCGATGAATGCGGTGAACCCGCTCTATGTCCTGCGCAACCATCTCGCACAACAGGTGATCGAGGCTGCGCAGGCGGGCCGCGCCGAGGGCATCGACACACTGCGCCGTGTGCTGGCGCAACCCTTCACCGAGCAGCCCGGTGCTGAACACTATGCCGCCGAGCCGCCGCCGGAATTGCGCCACATCGAGGTCAGCTGCTCATCCTGAGGCTGGCACAATCTGCACAGACCAGATTGTTGCGCTCCCGGAGGAGACATGAACCAGACCGCCCCCGCAGTCGAAAGCCCGGCCATTGCCGAGACACCGCTGCGCTTTGTCACTGCCGCGTCGCTGTTCGATGGTCACGACGCCGCCATCAACGTCATGCGCCGCCTGATCCAGGGCAAGGGCGCGGAGGTGGTGCACCTGGGTCACAACCGCAGTGTCGAAGACATCGTGCGCGCGGCCCTGCAGGAAGACGCCGACGGCATTTGCCTCAGCAGCTACCAGGGCGGCCACAACGAGTTCTTCGGCTACATGGTGGACATGCTCAAGGAGCGCAACGCCAGCCACATCCGCGTGTTCGGCGGCGGCGGCGGCACCATCACACCGGAGGAAATCGCGGCACTGCACGCCAAGGGCGTCGAATACATCTATCACCCCAATGACGGTGCGCGGCTTGGCCTCACCGGCATGATCGACGACCTGATTGCACGGGCTGAAAAACATCGCATCGGCACCCACGTGCCGGGCAAGATTGCACTCGACGATGAAATCTCCATCGGCCAGCTGCTGTCCTCGCTGGAAGAAGGCCTGATCCCCGATGCCGAGCTGGCCCACCTGCGCAAGCAATGGCAGCTGGCGGGATCGAAGACTCCCGTGATTGGTTTTACGGGCACTGGCGGCGCGGGAAAATCCAGCGCCGTGGATGAGTTGCTGCTGCGCTTTTTGCAGGCCTTCCCCGCCATGCGCATCGCGGTGCTGGCGGTGGACCCGACACGCCGCCGCAGCGGTGGTGCGCTGCTGGGCGACCGCATCCGCATGAACTCGCTGCGATCGCCGCGCGTCTACATGCGCAGCATGGCCACCCGCCGCCAGCACGCGGCGATCAACGTGGTGCTCAAGGACTGCATCGCGGCCCTGAAGGGCCAGGGTTTTGATCTGGTCATCGTCGAGACCGCAGGCATCGGCCAGAGCGATAGCGAGATCGTCGATCTCGTCGATTTCCCGGTCTATGTGATGACCAGCGACTATGGTGCTGCGAGCCAGCTGGAGAAGATCGACATGATCGACTTCGCCGAGCTGATCGTGCTCAACAAGTTCGACCGCCGTGGCGCCGAAGACGCACTGCGTGACGTGCGCAAGCAGTGGAAGCGCAATCGCGTGCGCTTTGAGTTGAAGGACGAGGACGTGCCGGTCTACCCGACCATTGCCAGTCAGTTCAACGATCCGGGCGTGACCTGGATGTTCACCAACCTCTGCCGGCTGTTGCGCGAGAAACTCTCGCTGCCGGCCGAGAAATGGACGCCCGACCTCGACACCAGCCTGAAAGAACCGCGGGCGACGGTGCTGATCCCTGGTCATCGCACCCGCTACCTGGCCGAGATTGCCGAAAACGCACGCGAGATTGCTGCAGATATCGAGCGGCAGGTGGAGGCGACCGAGCGAGCGCAATCGTTCTGGCAGTCGCTGAAAGAGATTGATGATGCGGCCCTGCCGAAGCAGCTCGACCTTTACGGCAGCGATGCGCTGAACGTCAGCGGCGACAAGACCCTGGCCCTGCTGCGCCAGCGCTACAACGACGCTGTGAACTCACTGAGCAAGGAAAGCCTGCAACTGCTGCGCGAATGGCCGGCGCGCCTGAAGAGCATCACCGACGAAACCTATAGCTACGACGTACGCGGCAAACCGGTAAAGGGCGATAACTACAGCGAGTCCCTGAGCCACCAGAAAATCCCCAAGGTCGCGGCACCCACCTACACCAGCTGGGGCGAGCTGCTGCGCTTTTTGTGCAAGGAGAATCTGCCCGGCGGCTACCCCTACACGGCGGGCCTCTACCCGTACCGGCGCGTCGGCGAAGACCCGATCCGCATGTTCGCAGGCGAGGGCACGCCGGAGCGTACCAACCGGCGCTTCCATTACCTCTCGCACGGTAACGGCGTGACGCGGCTCTCCACCGCCTTCGACTCGGTGACGCTGTATGGCGAAGACCCGGGCCTGCGCCCCGACATCTACGGCAAGGTCGGCAACAGCGGGGTGAACATCGCCACCCTCGACGACATGAAAAAGCTCTATTCGGGCTTTGATCTGTGCGCGCCGACCACCAGTGTGAGCATGACCATCAACGGCCCGGCGCCAATGATCCTGGCGATGTTCATGAACACCGCCACCGACCAGCAGGTGGAGAAATACCTCAAGGCCGACCCCAAGCGCTGGGCTGAAGCCGAGAAGAAAATCGCCAAGCTCTACGAGGGCAAGCAGCGGCCGAGCTATGGCGGCGAACTGCCGGCAGGCAACGATGGCCTGGGCCTGGCACTGCTGGGCGTGACGGGTGCGGAGCTGCTGGACGCTGCGACCTACGAGAAGATCAAGGTCGAGACCATGTCCGTGGTGCGCGGCACCGTGCAGGCGGACATCTTGAAAGAGGATCAGGCGCAGAACACCTGCATCTTCTCGACCGAGTTCGCGCTCAGGATGATGGGCGACATCCAGCAGAGCTTTGTCGAACGCGGGGTGCGCAACTTCTACTCGGTGAGCATCAGCGGCTATCACATCGCCGAGGCCGGGGCGAACCCGATCAGCCAGCTCGCCTTCACGCTCAGCAATGGCTTCACCTTTGTCGAGTACTACCTCGCGCGCGGGATGAAGATCGACGACTTCGCGCCGAACTTAAGCTTCTTCTTCAGCAACGGCATGGACCCGGAGTATTCGGTGATCGGCCGCGTCGCCCGCCGCATCTGGGCCCGGGCGATGAAGGAGCGCTACAACGCAGCGCCGCGTTCGCAGATGCTCAAGTACCACATCCAGACCAGTGGCCGCTCGCTGCACGCGCAGGAAATCCAGTTCAACGACATCCGCACCACCTTGCAGGCGCTCTACGCGCTGTTCGACAACTGCAACTCGCTGCACACCAATGCCTACGACGAGGCGATCACCACGCCGACCGAAGAGTCGGTGCGCCGCGCCGTCGCCATCCAGCTCATCATCAACCGCGAACTGGGGCTGAACTTCTGCGAAAACCCCTGGCAGGGCAGCTTCGTGATCGACCATCTCACCGATCTGGTGGAGGAGGCCGTCTACAAGGAGTTCGAGAGCATCAGCGAGCGCGGCGGCGTGCTGGGCGCGATGGACACCATGTACCAGCGCGGCAAGATCCAGGAAGAGTCGCTCTACTACGAGCACAAGAAATACGACGGCTCGCTGCCGCTGATTGGCGTCAACACCTTTTTGCCGCGCGACCACGGTGGCGAGATCGCCACCACCATCGAGCTGATCCGCAGCACCGAAGAGGAGAAGGCGCAGCAGATCAGCAACGTCGAGACCTACCGCAAGAACCGCAGCGTGCTCGCGCCCGAATCGCTCAAGCATTTGCAAAAGACTGCACGCGCCCGCGAGAACATCTTCGAGTCGCTGCTGGAGGCGGTGAAATACAACTCGCTTGGCCAGATCAGCCACGCGCTGTATGAGGTGGGCGGGGAGTACCGGCGCAATATGTAGGCCTCAAGCCATCTAAGAGGGTGTCAGGGCGGCGCTGGCTGATGGCAAACTTAAGGCCATCGCCGCGCCAGCGGTTCAACCGAAGTCACTCATGCTCACTCTCGCTTCGTTATGGATGCCTGTTCTCCTTTCCGCCATCGGCGTTTTCATCGCCTCCAGCCTGATCCATATGGTGTTTCAGTGGCACCAGTCCGAATACCGAAAGCTGCCCAACGAAGCCGAGATGCGTGCGCTGGTGAGTGCTGCCAATCTCGCCCCCGGCCAGTATGTGATGCCGCACTGCCCCAGCGGCAAAGAGATGCAATCCGCCGAAGTACAGCAGAAGTTCAAGGAGGGCCCAGTCGCCGCGCTCACCGTGCGGGCAAACGGCATGCCCAATATGGGTATCACCCTTGGACAATGGTTTGGCTTGACGGTGGTGGTAGCACTACTGAGCGCCTGTCTCGCCTGCATGGTGCTGCCGCGCGGTGCTGACCATCGTACGGTCTTTCATTTTTTTGCGGCGGTCACTTTCATGAGCTACGCGACCGGCAGCTTCATCAATGGCATCTGGATGGGCAAGCTCTGGCGTGCGGTGGCAACCGATGTGCTGGATAGCAGCATCTATGCCCTGCTGACTGGCGCTGCCTTTGCCTGGCTGTGGCCGCAATAGCGATCTCCCGCAGCTGGTTGCGGTGCCTCAGGCTGCCAGTGTCTCCGGCATCGCCACCTCATCCATCCACACCTTGAAGCTCTCCAGCACGGCCATGCCGAAGCTGGTGGTGATAGCGACATCCGCCGCATCACGGCCACGTGCAATCAGCACGCGGCCGATGCGGCGGGCGTTGTTGCGCGGGTCGAAGGTGTGCCAGGCGCCGCCCAGGTACACCTCGAACCAGCCGGCGAAATCACCTGCACCCCAGGGCTGTGGCGTGCCGACATCGCCCAGGTAGCCGGTGCAGTAGCGCGCGGGCATGTTGAGGCAGCGGCAGAAGGTGATGGCAAGGTGCGCATAGTCGCGGCAGACACCGCGCTGCTGCTGGTAGGCATCCCAGGCGGTCTTGGTCGGGTTGGCGTGTTCATAGCCGAAAGCGATGCGCTGGTGCACGAAGTTGCTGATCGCCTGCACTCGCGCCCAGCCTGTGGGCACATGGCCAAAGTGCTGCCAGGCGATGTCGTAGAAGCGGTCGGTTTCGCAGTAGCGGCTGCCCAGCAGATAGACGAGTGTTTCCTCCGGCAAGTCCTGCACCGGGTGCTGTTGCGCGTTCAGATCCACCGGATCGGGCAGGCCGCTGTCGCAGATGAGCGCGTCCACACTGAAACTGGTGCGCCCTTGAGGTAGCACCACCCGGTTGCACCAGTTGCCGAAACCATCGCGGTAACCGCGCAGCGGCAGTGCCGGTTTGGTGATGAGGTGATCCGGGCGGATCAGGTCAGAGACGCGCGAGTGATGCACGCCGAGCGTGACGATCATCGGCGTCGGCTGCGGGCAGCTGTAGGTCAGCTCGAAACCGATCTGGAATTGCATAGGATGCTCAGGTAGCGAGAGGGCAGCGGCGTGCGGTGCCGAAGCATGATCTAGTCTGCAACAGTCATGCCGGATGGTGTCACGCCTATGCTTGCTGCGAGATGAGTAGAGTGCACGATCGCCCGCCGCCGTACACTCAGCACATCACCACAACAGATTGCGCCATGACCCGCTTCGGCTACGACATCAAGACCGAGGGCCTGCCCGAACCGGAGCCCGGCCCCAGCAAGACCCGTGTGAAGGACGAGATGCACGACTTGCAGGACTTCGGTCAGGCCCTGCTCGAACTGCCGCAGGAGCGCTTCGCGCGCATCGAGATGGACGAGACGCTGCGCGATGCCTTCAACGAACTGGGGCGCCTTACCAACCTCTCCGCACGCAAGCGGCAGGCGGGCTACATCGGCAAGCTCTTACAGCATGTCGATGTCACACCCTTCCGCGCCGAGCTGGAATCGTTTCGCAATGGCCAGGCGCAGGCGGCCAAGGGTTTTCCCGATCTAGCCCGCTGGCGTGACCGCCTACTGGAAAGCGATACCGTGCTTACCGAATGGTGCACGCACTATCCCACTACCGACACCCGCGCCCTGCGTACGCTGATCCGCAACGCCCGGCAGGAAGAAACCGCTGCGGCTGCAGAGGCTGCGCACAGCGGTGTGGCAGCCAGCAAGGGGCGGCACTATCGCGCGCTGTTCCAGGCGCTGCGCAGCACTGCCGATGCAGCCGCACTCAACCCTGGCTGAGCCACCGCCCCGCCCCCTGCCGCCCACGCAGGCCGACTGCTGCA
>JAKFXK010000086.1 GCA_021731445.1 Nevskiaceae bacterium
GGTACGCGAGGGCGACTTGCTTGCGGTGCGCACTGCTGGTGCCTATGGCTTCACCATGAGTAGCAACTACAACTCGCGCGGGCGGGCGGCGGAGGTGATGGTGGACGGGGATAAGGCATATCTGGTGCGCGCGCGTGAGTGCCTTGACGACCTTTTGCGCGGCGAGGCCCTGCTGCCATGAGCGGAACCCTGCTCCTCATCGACGCCAGCAACTGGATTTTCCGCGCCTACCACGCCCTGCCGCCGCTGACGGCGCCCGATAAAACACCCACGGGTGCGGTGTATGGCTTTGGCAGCATGCTGAAGCGCCTGCACCGGGACTATCCCGCCGAGCGCATCGCCGTGGTGTTCGATGCCAGCGGCGAATCCTTCCGCAACCAGATTTTCGCCGACTACAAGGCCAATCGCGGCGAGACGCCGGAGGACTTGATTCCGCAATTCGCGTTGGTGCAGCAGATGGTTGCAGCACAGGGCCTGCCGCTGCTGGTGGTGCCGGATGTGGAGGCCGATGACGTGATCGGCACGCTCGCCAAGCAGGGCGAAGCGGCGGGCATGGAAGTGCTGATCGTTACCGGCGACAAGGACATGGCGCAGTTGGTCAACAGCCAAGTGAACCTGCTCGACACCATGAAGAACCGCCGCATGGGGCCAACGGGCGTGGTGGAAAAGTTTGGCGTGCGGGCCGATCAGATGATTGATTATTTGGCCCTGATGGGCGACGCCGTGGACAACATCCCCGGCGTGCCGGGCGTGGGCCCGAAGACCGCCGCCAAATTGCTGAGCGAGCACGGCACGCTGCAAGGGGTGATGGCGGCGGCGGTTGAGGTGAAGGGCAAGCTGGGCGAAAACCTGCGTGCTGCGCTGCACACGCTGCCGATGTGCCACGAACTGGCAACCATCAAATGCGATGTGGTGTTGCCGCTCACCCTCGATGCCTTGGCGAAGCGGGTGGAAGACAAGACGGCGCTTGCGGCGCTGTATGTACGATTGGGGTTCAATCGTTGGGCGGAGGAATTGGGGGGCGGTGCGCCTATGGCAGTCGCAGCGACTGTAGCCGCCGCACCCGCACCCGCGATGATGGCCTCCCCCGAAGTACCTCATACCGGCGAAAGCCGGTATCCAGTCTCAGATGGCGGAGTTGCTACTGAGGGGCTGGATTTCAGCCTGCGCCGGAATGACGAGCCAAGGGAGCCTGCCGCCAAGACCAGGGCCATCCTCGTCATCGACGAGCCCAGCTTCGCCGGCATGATCGTCAAGCTCGAAGCCAGCGATCTGATCTGCTTCGATACCGAAACCGACGCCCTCGCCAGCAACCAGTGCGGCCTTGTCGGCCTCGCCTTTGCGGTGACGGAAGGCGAGGCTTGGTATGTGCCGGTCGCCCACAACTATCTTGGCGCGCCGGCACAACTGCCGATGAAAGAGGTGCTCGCCCGAATCAAGCCCATTCTCGAAAATCCGGCGAAGAAAAAAGTCGCCCAGCACGGCAAGTTCGACTGCAACGTATTGGTGCGTCACGGCATTGCGGTGCAGGGTTTTGCCTACGACACCATGTTGGAGAGCTATGTGCTCGATGCCGCTGGCAATCGCCACGACATGGACACGCTCGCCGAGAAATATCTGGGTGTGAAGACCATCTCCTTCGTCGACGTGGCCGGCAAGGGCAAGTCGCAGATCAGCTTCAACCAGGTTTCACTCGACAAGGCGGCGGAATACTCGGCGGAAGATGCCGATATCACCCTGCGGCTGCACCATGCGCTATATCCGCGCCTGGCCGAAGTACCCGCCTTGCAGAAGGTATTCGAGCAACTCGAAATGCCTCTGGTGCCGGTACTGGCGCAGATGGAGCAGACCGGCGTGAAGATCGACGCCAGCCTGCTCGGCACCATCAGCGCGGAGCTGGCTCGGCGCATGGACGAGTACGTGAAGCAGGCGTACGAGGCCGCAGGGCAGGAGTTCAACATCGGCTCGCCCAAGCAGTTGCAGGCGATTTTGTATGACCAGCTCAAGCTGCCGATACTGGGAAAAACGCCGAAGGGCGACCCCTCCACCGCCGAAGATGTGTTGGAGGATCTGGCACAGCATCACCCCCTGCCCCGGCTCATCCTCGACTGGCGCGGCCTGTCGAAGTTGCGCAGTACCTACACCGAGTCACTGCCGCTGGAAATCAATCCGAAGACGGGGCGCATCCACACCAGCTATCACCAGGCTGTGGCAGCTACCGGGCGGCTTTCCTCGCAAGACCCTAACCTGCAGAACATCCCGGTGCGCAATGCTGAAGGCCGTCGCATCCGGCAGGCCTTTGTGGCGGAACAGGGCAATCTGCTGTGCTCCATCGACTACTCGCAGATCGAGCTGCGGCTGATGGCGCATTTCTCCGGTGATGCCAAGCTGGTCGAGGCCTTCCAGACCGGCAAGGACATCCACCAGGCCACTGCCGCTGAAGTGTTCGGCCTGCCGCTGGAGGCCGTGGGCAGCGAGCAGCGCCGCGCCGCCAAGGCCATCAACTTCGGCCTGATCTATGGCATCTCCAGCTTTGGTCTCGCCAAACAGCTCGGCATCGGCCGCAGCGAGGCACAAGCCACCATCGACCGCTTCTTCACCCGCTACCCCGGCGTGAAGCAGTACATGGATGGCACCAAGGCCCTGGCGAAATCGCAAGGCTATGTCGAGACGCTGTTCGGTCGCCGCCTTTACCTGCCGAACATCACCTCCAAGAATCAGGCGATGCGCAGCTATGCCGAGCGCACTGCCATTAATGCGCCGTTGCAGGGCACGGCGGCAGACCTCATCAAGCTCGCCATGATCGACCTGCACGGCTGGATTGCCGCGCAGGCCCCGGATGTGAAGATGACCATGCAGGTGCATGACGAACTGGTGTTCGAGGGGCCAGCAGCGCGATTGCGCGCCTTGGCGCCCGAACTGGCCGGGCAAATGGTTCGGGTACTGCACCGGACGACCGGCTCGGGGAACGACCGTCCATCCCCGCTCGCCGTACCGCTGGTCGCCGACTTTGGGCTGGGTGCCAACTGGGACGCCGCGCATGCTGCCAACGGCCATGCAAGTGCTTGATGCAGCGCACAAATCTGCCCGATAAACGGTTGTTCAAGGTCGTTTGTCAGCTTGCGGAGAGATTCTAAGTCGTTGATTTCAAACGCTCTGATGAAACTGAGCGCCAAATTAATGGCGGTGGCGTCACGAAACGCTGCAACTTTTTTGCGGGTTCGTCCGTCTATTACCCTGAAGCAGCGGCCCTCCCTTCCCTGCTTCCCGCTCCCTCCCTGGGCGGATTTCCGGCATTCCCATAGCCGGATGTTGGCCCGGCGGTCCAGAAGACCGCCGGGCTTTTTTATTGCCCGTCGCTGGTCGACGCGATGTATGCCCCAATGGCCGTGCGCGCTTCTTCGACCCCAAGTGCGTTGTGGGAGGAAAAAAGTTGCACCGTGAAGCCCTCACCCCAGCGGCGGAGCGCGGTGCGCTGCAGCAACAGGGTGCTGTTGGCAGCCCCTTTCGACAGCTTGTCGGCCTTGGTCAGCAGCACGTGACAGGGCCGGTTGGCCGCCTTGGCCCAGTCCAGCATCTGCTCGTCGAGATCGGTCAGGGGATGACGGATGTCCATGATGACGATCAACAGGGCGAGATTCCCGCGGGTTGCCAGATAGCCGCCGATCAGCCTGCCCCAATCCTGCCGTACCGCTCCCGGCACTTTCGCAAAGCCGTAGCCCGGCAGATCGATCAGTCGCGCACCGGGGACTTCAAACAGATTGATGAGCTGCGTGCGGCCCGGAGTCTTCGAGACCCGCGCCAGCGCCTTTTTCTGACACAGCATATTCAGCGCCGACGACTTGCCGGAGTTGGAGCGGCCGACGAAGGCCAGTTCCGGCACGTTGTCCTGCGGCAGCTGGTCGAGCTTGGCGGCAGACATCACGAAACTGGCCTGTACAAAAGGGTTGGCGCGGGCGGCGGCCACGGGGGGCATTTGGGACACGGGAGCTCGATGGAACAACTCTAAGTACTAAGGAGCGCGCAGCCAAAAAGCGGCGGTCGCTGGGTTACAATGATGGCATTTTCTGCCCGCCGTATCGCCAGCGAAATGCCCTTGCACAAGGCTTTCAACGGTGACTGCGCACCATTGGAGTCTACTCAAAGTGATCAAGCGCGCCCTTCTTGCCTGTGCCCTTTTGGCACCACTCGCGGGTTTTGCCGAAGGCCCGGCCGCTGCCGCTGTCGTCAAGGGTGATGCGGCGGCCGGCGGCACCAAGAGTGCGCCCTGCGTGGCCTGCCACGGGGTTGGCGGCAACGGCATCATCAATCCGGAATGGCCCAAGCTGGCGGGCCAGCACGCCCAGTACAGCGCCGCACAGCTCAAGCATTTCAAGCTCGGCGAGCGCAAGAATGCGGTGATGGCCGGCCAGGCCGCGCTGCTGTCGGACCAGGACATCGCCGACATCGCCGCCCACTTTGCTAGCGTGAAGCCAGTGCCCGGTGTCGCCAGCAAGGATGCCATCGCCGTCGCGCAGAAGCTCTACCGTGCCGGCGATGCCGTGCGCGGCATTGCGGCTTGCGCGGCCTGCCACGGCCCGACCGGAGCCGGCAACCCAGCCGCCCACTATCCACACATCGGCGGCCAGAACGTCGCGTACACCAGCCTGCAGCTCAATGCCTACAGAAAAGGCAAGGATGGGGAACGCGGAGCGGGCAAGCACGCTCTAATCATGGGCGCGGTGGCGGCCAAGCTCACCGACGCCGAGATCGCCGCACTCGCCTCCTACGTCGCCGGCCTGCAATAACAACTTTTCGAGGTTTCGATGCACATGAAGAACATCTTCCGCAGCCTGCTGCTGGTGCTGTCCCTGTCTCCCCTGGCCTGCGGCGCCCAAGCCACGGCCAATTACACCGAAGGCAAGGACTACAAGAAAGTCCGCGAGGCCGTCGCCCCCGCCGACGCGAAGAAAGTCAGCGTCGAAGAGTTCTTCTGGTACGGTTGCCCGCACTGCTATGCGATGGATCCCGCCGTGGACAGCTGGAAGGTAAAACAGCCTACGGATGTCGATTTCCAGCGCGTGCCCAACACGCTGGGCCGCCCCGACGGCGAACTGCACCAGAAAGCCTTCTACATCGCCGAAGCGCTCGGTGTCAGCGACAAGATCCACAGGCCCCTGTTCGCTGCCATCCACGACAAGCGCCAGCCGATGAACACGGTTGAGCAGGTGCGGGCGCTGTTCGAGCGCGAGGCGGCCGTCAAGCCCGCCGACTTTGACCGGAGCACCTCCAGCTTCATGGTCGATTCGCGGGTGCGCCGCGCGCAGAAGCTCGCCATGAGCTACGGCGTCACCAGCGTCCCGGTGGTGGTGGTCGGCGGCAAGTACGTGACCAGCCCGTCGATGGCTGGCACGCCTGACAAGGCGATGCAGGTCACGGATTTCCTGATCGAGAAAGTGCGCAAGGAACGTAAATAACTGTGCTGGCCTTGCCCGCCCGGCTTCGTGCCGGGCTTTTCATTTTTGCGGCTTGCTTGGTAGCGATGCCGGCGGAGGCCGCGCCGCTGGCGTCGCTGGAAGGTGCCTGCGACAACCTGGCAAGCAAGCTCAAATCCGTGCCGGCGGGAGAGTGCAAGTCCGCTGGCCTCAACCTTGCCAACGCCGCCAGCGTGCAGGGCCAGCCCATCCTCTGGCGCGACTACCGTTCGGTGAAAAGCCGCACGCCTGCCAAGCGCGTTTTGCTGGTGGGCGGCATCCACGGCGATGAACTCTCGTCGGTGGCGGTCAGCTTTGAATGGATGCGCCGCCTCGCCGACCAGGAGAAACAACCTTTTTACTGGCGTGTGGTGCCTTGCCTCAATCCTGATGGGGTACTGGCCAAGGTCTCGCGCCGGGTCAATTCCAATGGGGTCGATCTGAACCGCAATTTCCCGACGCCGGACTGGAACAGCAAGGCCATGCGGTACTGGCAGGAAAAAACCAGAAGCGATGCGCGCCGGTTTCCGGGCAAGAAAGCCGGCTCCGAGCCGGAGACGCAATGGCTGATCAGCCAGATCAAAACCTTCAGACCCGATGCCATCGTCTCCATCCACGCACCCTATGGCGTGCTCGACTTCGACGGCCCGCGCGCGCCACCCAAGCGGCTGGGATTTTTGAACCTCAATGAGTTGGGCACCTATCCCGGCTCTCTCGGCAACTATGCCGGCGAGTTTCTGGGCATCCCCATCATCACGCTCGAACTGCCGCACAGCGAGGCCTCGCCGACGGTGGCGCAAAGCGGCCGCATCTGGAATGACCTGCTGACCTGGCTGGAGCGCAACCTGTCGCAGGGCGCGCCACCCTTGTTCCAGCGTTTGGGCGATCCCAACTGGTTGCGCAGCGCCCCCTGAGAGGTTTTTGTTGCGCGCTGGCACCAAGGGCAGCGATCAAACGATGCGTGGCTCGGCGTGTCCGCCCCACTCGGCGGATTCGGCCTCGATCTGGTCGACTTTCTTTTCCACCTCGTCCGGCGTTTCGACCCGTGCGATGTGGAAGGCCGCTTCACCCTCGTAGACCAGCGGCAAGGTCACGCGGCCGATGATGATGCCGCCGAAAGGGGCCACCACCGGCTCCTCGCGCTCGTCAAAGGGATTGCCGATGACGCCGAGCGTCTGGTTTTTTTTCACCGCGTCGCCCAGCGCGACCTGTGAGCGCAAGATGCCACTCACCGGCGCACGCGCCCAGCCCTCCGATCTGGCATAGATCGGCACCACGCTGCTGGTGCTGGTCTCGCCGCCCTTGGGCAGCATTTCGAGTTCCACCATCACATTGACCACGCCCTGCACGCCGATGCGGATCGCGGTTTCGTCAAAGCGCAGAGCCTCGCAGGCCTCGTACAGGATGGCGGGGATACCTTGCGCCGTGGTGTAGGCGCGCAAGGTACCTTCGGCAGGCTTGGAGTCGAGAAACACCGGCGCACCAAACGCCCTGGCCAGCCGCCTGTTGTCCGGGTTGGAGAGATCGGCACGAATCTGCGGCAGGTTGGGGCGGTGGATCGCACCGGTGTGCAGATCAATGCCGAAGTCGGCCTTGCCGACTACCTCCTTGAGGAAGAGTTGTGCGAGTCGCGCGGCGAGCGAACCAGTCTCGCTGCCGGGAAAGCTGCGATTGAGATCGCGTCGATCCGGCAGGTAACGGGATTGATGCAGGAAGGCCAGCACGTTCACCACCGGCACCGCCAGCAGCGTGCCGGCCAGCTCGGTCAGTGTCGGCTGCTTGAGCACCCGGCGGACGATCTCGACACTGTTGATCTCGTCGCCGTGCATGGCGGCGGAGAGAAACATCACCGGCCCGGGCTTGAGCCCGCGATGCACGATCACCGGCAGATGCACCGGCGTGCCGGTGTAGAGGTCGGCGACCGTCAGCTGGATGGTCTGTCGCGTGCCTGCAGCGATTACGGTGCCGCCGATGCTGAGTGGCTTGTGTTCGGCTTTGTCGTTCATTTGCCCTTGCGCCTCCGCCGCACATCGTCCTCCAGAAACTCGATGATGGCCGCCGCGATGTTCTCGCCGGTGGTGGTCTCGATGCCTTCCAGTCCCGGCGAGGAGTTGACCTCCAGCACCATCGGGCCACCGGGGGTGCGCATGATGTCCACCCCCGCAACGTTGAGGCCCAAGAGCTTGGCGGCGCGGATGGCGGTGGAGCGCTCCAGCCGGGTGATCTGGATGTTGGTGGCATGACCACCGCGATGCAGGTTGCTGCGGAACTCGCCAGGTGCGGCCTGCCGCTGCATCGCTGCCACCACTTGCCCGCCCACCACGAAACAGCGGATATCACGGCCACCAGCTTCTTTCACGAACTGCTGGACGAGGAAGTACGCATCGAGTCCACGGAAGGCTTCGATCACCGAGGTCGCCGCACTCTGTGTCTCGCACATCACCACGCCTACGCCCTGGGTGCCTTCGGTGAGCTTCACCACCAGTGGGGCACCGCCCACCAGGCTGATCAAATCCTGAGTGTCATCGGGCGAATGTGCAAAGCCGGTGATTGGCATGCCGATGCCCTTGTTGGCCAGGATCTGCAGCGCCAGCAGCTTGTCACGCGAACGCGCGACGGCATTGGATGAATTGAGTGCCGCCACCCCCATCGCCTCGAACTGCCTCAACACCGCCAGCCCGTAATAGGTGACGGAGGTACCGATGCGCGGGATCACCGCATCAATGCCGGTCAGCGGTTTGCCGCGATAGTGGATTTCCGGCGCCGTGGGGGTGATGTTCATGTAGCAGCGCAAGGGATCGATGATCGACACCGAATGGCCGCGCCGCCGCGCACCGTTGACCAGTCGCCGGGTCGAGTAGAGCTGCGGGTTTCTCGACAGGATTGCGATTTTCATGAGCCCATCACAGGGTTGGTTTTACCGTTGTGCGCCGCGCGTCAGTGGGCAAGACTTTGGCACATCCTAAAGACTCCAAAGGGGAGCACTACCGTGAGCCAGAGCGAAACCCTGTCCACCGTTGAGGCCGTTCGTTATGAACGGTTCAGCGATTTCTACCCGTACTACCTCGGCGAACATGCCAACCGTACCTGCCGCCGCCTGCATTTCGTTGGCTCGACGTTAGCCCTTGTGCTTACCGTCTTGGCGGTGTTCACCCAGCAATGGTGGCTGCTGGCCGTCGCAGTCATCGAGGGCTATGCCTTCGCCTGGGTTGGCCATTTCTTCTTCGAGCACAACAAGCCCGCCAGCTTCAAGCAACCCTGGTTCAGCTATCGCGGTGACTGGAAGATGTGGTGGCAGACCCTGACCGGCAAGATTGCTTTCTAAAGCGGCGGCAGGCTGTTTCTTGACCTGCGGCGTTACACTCCGCGCCCCATGCACAGCACCCAGACTTTCGATGTCATTGTCATCGGCGGTGGCCACGCCGGCACCGAGGCCGCGCTTGCGGCTGCGCGGATGGGTGCGGCGACGCTGCTGCTGACCCAGAACATCGAGACGCTGGGCGCGATGAGCTGCAATCCGGCGATTGGCGGCATCGGCAAGGGGCATCTGGTGCGTGAGATTGACGCGCTGGGGGGCCTGATGGCCCGGGCGGCCGACCACGCCGGCATCCAGTGGCGCACACTCAATGCCAGCAAGGGGCCTGCCGTTCGCGCCACCCGCGCGCAGGCTGACCGTGCGCTCTACAAGGCCTACGTGCGCGAGGTGCTGGAGAACACGCCGAACCTCAGCATCTTCCAGCAGGAAGCCACCGATCTGATGGTTGAAGGTACGCAGATCGCGGGCGTCGTGACCAGGATCGGGCTGTCTTTCAAGGCTCGCAGCGTGGTGCTGACCACCGGCACATTCCTGAGCGGGCGCATCCATGTCGGGATGGAGAATCATCCCGGTGGCCGTGCGGGTGACAGCCCCTCGCTGCCGCTGGCCGCCAGGTTAAGGGAGCTGATGCCGCGCACGGGCCGGCTCAAAACCGGTACGCCGCCGCGTCTGGATGGCCGCACGATTGATTGGAGCGCCTGCACCGAGCAGGCCGGTGACATACCCATCCCGGTATTCAGCTTCATGGGGCAAGCGGCGGATCATCCCCGCCAGATCAGCTGCTTCATCACCCAGACCAACGAAGAGACGCACGAGATCATCCGCTCAGGCTTCGACCGCAGCCCCATGTTCACCGGCGTGATCGAAGGCACCGGCCCGCGCTACTGCCCCTCGGTCGAGGACAAGGTGAACCGCTTTGCCGACAAGCAGAGTCACCAGATTTTTCTCGAACCCGAAGGTCTGAGCACGCGCGAGATTTATCCGAATGGCATCTCGACTTCACTGCCCTACGATGTGCAGGAGCGCTTCGTGCGCAGCATCAAGGGGCTGCAGAATGCATGCATCACGCGGCCCGGCTATGCCATCGAGTACGACTACTTCGACCCACGTGATCTCAAGCGCAGTCTGGAGACCAAGGCACTCGAAGGGTTGTTCTTCGCAGGTCAGATCAACGGCACCACCGGCTATGAAGAAGCCGGAGCGCAGGGCCTGCTCGCGGGCCTCAATGCCGCGCTGCTGGCCCGTGAGGAAGAAAGCTGGTGTCCGCAGCGGCACGAGGCGTACCTGGGCGTGCTGGTGGATGACCTCATCACCCGTGGCACCAATGAGCCGTATCGCATGTTCACCAGCCGCGCCGAGCATCGCCTACTGCTGCGCGAGGACAACGCCGATGCCCGCCTCACCCCGAGGGGCCGCGAACTGGGGCTGGTCGACGAGGCGCGCTGGCAGCACTTCAGCAACAAGATGCACGCCGTCACCGCTGCGCGCGCCGCACTGGATGCGCAGTGGCTCAAGCCGGTGCAGCTCGCGCAGCCTGAGTTCGTCGAGGTCTTCGGCGAGGCTGCGACTTCCACCGCCTTCAGTGCCACTGACTTGATGCGCAGGCCCGAAGGCAACACTGCCATCCTTACCCAACTGGGCCTGATCGACCGGCAACTTGATCCCGTCATCGCCGAGCAGGTTGAAATCCAGATCAAGTATGCGGGCTACATCGAACGCCAGCAGGCGGAGATCGAACGGCAGGCGCGCTTTGAAAATGCCAGCCTGCCGGTGGATTTCGACTACGCGAAAGTCACCGGACTTTCCCATGAAGTGCGCGCCAAGCTCATCAGCCACCGCCCCGATACCGTGGGGCAGGCAGGTCGCATCCAGGGTGTGACACCAGCGGCGGTGTCACTGCTCTTGGTGCATCTCAAGAAGCAGGGCGCACTGCGGCGGGCCTGATCCGACACGGCTGGTCATGCGCTGCAATACAGCGAGGCGCTAGACTCGTTTCGGTTTCGCTCTGGGGAGGGTCGGCAAGGCGCCAGCCCACAAACGCTCGCATGCTGCTACTGCAACGCCGATTTGCGCTCTGTTGGCTCCCGATTATCGCTGTCTGGCTGACGCTCGGGCTGCCCGCAGCCAGCCATGCTGCCCTGACCCTCACGCCCGAGGAACAGGCCATGCTGCCTGTCGACGGCAAGCTGCTGGCGCTGGCTGATCCCGACGGCCCGCCACTGTCGTTCAAGGGTGACGACGGCAAGATGCAGGGCCTGCTGGCCGACCAGCTCGTCGCCGCCGCCGCACAGCTCGGCCTGACGCTGGAAGTGCGCCCCAGCCTCACCTGGGCCGATGCCATTGCGCGCTTCGAGGCGGGCGAGGCGCCGCTGATCTTCCCGCTCACGCCTACCGCCGAGCGCATGCCGCTGTATGCGTTTTCAGAGCCCTTGGTGCGTTTCGAGGCTGTGGTCTACGCACGCCGCGACCAGCCGGCGGTGAAGGATGTCGAGGCGCTGAAAGCCCTGCGCTTCGCACAGATCCGCAGCTCTGCCGAAACCACGCGCATTCGTGATCGTTATCCCACGCTCAACATCACCGAGGTGGATTCCGGCCTGGATGCGCTCAAAGCCGTGTCCAGCGGACAGGCCGACGCCCACATGGGCAATGCGGCGATCCTCGCCTGGCTGATCGCCCGCAACTCGCTGGGCAATCTGCACCCGGTCGCCGCCGACCGCGCCCTGCCGCGCGACTACCGCGTCGGCGCACCCAAAAGCCAGCAGGCCCTGCTGACGCTGCTGGATCGCGGCTGGAAAGCCGTGCCGGAGACCGACAAGAACACCATCTACCGGCGCTGGGTGACGGTCGAGGCCACGGCCGCCAGTACCGAGACGAGGGTGACCTTGAGCATCGAAGAACAAACCTGGCTCAAGTCCAATCCCGAACTGCGACTGGGCATCGACCGCGACTCCGCACCCATCGAGTTCGTCGATGAGGGCGGTCGCTATCGCGGCTTCGTTGCCGACTATGTCGCGCTGCTCAATGCCCGCACCGGCTTGCGGCTGGTGCCGCAGCTGGGCCTCACCTGGGACGAGACCTACCGCAAGGGCCTATTGGGCGAGGTGCAGGTATTCGCCAACATCGCCCGCACGCCGGAGCGGGAGGAGAGCTTCCGTTTCTTAGGGCCCTACGCGGTTTTCCCCTCGGTGGTGGTGACCCGTGACGGTTACACCGGCAGCGCCAGTCTCGATGGCCTGCGCGGCCAGAGCATCGCGCTGGTCGATGGCTATGCCGAAGTCGAACTGGTGCGGCAGAACTACCCGGAGATCCGCATCCTGCCGGTGGCTGGCGTGCCTGAGGCCCTGAAGGCGGTATCCAACGGCGAGGCCACCGCCACCATCGCCGCATTGCCGGTGCTCAACTACGAGTTGCAGCGATTGGGGCTGCTCAACCTCAGGGTCGGCAGCCGCAACCCGCTACGCGACATGGAGTTGTACTTCGCCACCCCGGGCCAGTCGCCGACACTGGAAGGCATCCTCAAGAAAGGCATGGCGGCGATCACCGAAGACGACCGCCGCCGCATCGCCGAGCGCTGGTTTGGCGGTGCCACGGATGCCGGCACCAACTGGCGTGCCGAACTGGGGCGCGCACTGCCCTGGCTTGCGTCTGCATTCGGCCTGCTGTTGTTGATCGCACTGCTGCGCTGGCTCCCCACCCGCGTGCTGCGGCTGCCGGTGTTCTGGCTGATTGCCTGCATGCTGGCCTTGCAGGCGGTGTTCCTCATGGCGATGACGCACAGCACGGTGCAGCTGAGGCAGATCGCGCTCGACAAGGTGCGGCTGAACCAGGAGCGCGTCCGCAGCCTCGATCTCGCCGCCGAACTCGCCTTCGTCTCACGCGATTTCACCCGCATGGCGCAGAGCTATGCGATGACTCTGGAGCCACGCTACAAGATCTGGTACGAGGAGATCCGCGGCATCCTCATCGGCAAGGCGCCGCGCCCGATCGACTACGACCATACCTACTGGCACCGCCGCGAGCTGAAGGATGTGGCACAGGCGCTGGGCCCGAACATCTCGCTGCTGGCCCAGCTCAATCAATTGGGCGTGACCCCCGGCGAGTTTGCCGAGCTGGACCGCAGTCGCCAGCTTTCCACCTCGCTCGCCGAACGAGAGAGCGAGGTGATGCGTCATATCGCCGCCTTGATCGAGGCGGGCGTCCAGCCCGGCGATCCTCAGCTCGAAATCCCCCGGCAGAGCCTGTTCGAGGCGATCTACCAGCGGCAGAGCGCACAGATCCAGCAAGGCCCGCGCCGCTTCCGCGAGCTGGTGGAACAACGTTACCGGGAGACTTTCACCCGCATCCAGCAGCGCGAGCGTTGGCATACCAACGCCCAGATCGCGAGCGGACTGGGCATCCTGCTGTCCTTCGTGCTGGCACTGCTGGCGGGCCAGCGGGCCGCGGCGAATCCGCTCAACGAGTTGCTGACTTCAGCCAGGCTGTTTGGTGCCGGACAGTACCGGCAGCGTGCACGGGTATCGGGTGTGGCCGAAGTGCGGGCGATGGCGGAGGTGTTCAACGGCATGGCCGACAACATCCAGGCCGATCTCGAACGCCGCGAGAAATTGCAGTCGCAGATGGAGTTGGTGCGCGAAGCCGCCGAGACCAGCGCCCAGCAGCTGCTCGACATCGCCAACACGGTGCCGGGCGTGGTGTTCCAGCTCTCGCGCAGCAACGATGGCCGCATCGCCTTCCCCTTTCTCTCTGGCGGGCTGGAGTTCTTGACCGGCGTGCCGCTGGAGGATGCGCAGGAGGTGCCGGACAAGCTGTTCAGCCAGATCGTTGAGGAAGACCGCGAGCAGCTGTTCACCCTCATCGCCAGCGCGTACGAAAAGCGCGACCCCTGGCGCTACACCTTCCGCCTGGTCAACCCGGTGACGGGCAAGATGGCCTGGCTCAACGCGCAAGCGCAGCCACTCGCCCCCGATGGCGCGACCATCACCTGGAATGGCTACTTCCAGGACGAGACCGAAGACCAGCTCAACGCCGAACGCCTGCGTGCCGCCGAGGCCAAGCTGTCGAGCGCTCTCAAGCGCACTTCGGGGCAGTTCACCTCGATGATGGACAACGCGCCGACGCCGATGTGGGCAAAGGATCGTGACGGCCGCTACCTGTTCACCAACGGCGCATTCAGGACGATGTTCGGCATCGCCCCCGAGACGGACATGGTTGGCAAGGCCGACGAGGATTTCTTCCCCAAGGAAGCCTCGGAGGTGTTCCGGCAAAACGACCTGCGGGTGATGACGACCCGCGTCACCGAGCAGGTTCTGGAGCCGATCCAGCGCGATGGTTATATGCAGCACACCGTCGGCGTGAAGTGGCCGCTGTTCGATGAACAGGGCGGGGTCCATGCCACTGGCGGCATGTGCGTGGACATCACCGAGCAGGTCACGCTGCAAGAGGAGCTGAAGCGCATCAACGAGGCGCTGAAACTGCGCGAGACCGAGCTGCTGCGCATCAGCAACGACAGCGCGGTGGATGATGGTGATCTGCCTTCGAGCTACCGGCTGGTGCTGCGCGCCGCGCAGAGCGCGCTCGACGTGCAGCGCACCAGCATCTGGGCCTACGACGCCGAACGCGACGGCATCGTCTGCCAGATGCTGATGGATGGCGAGCGCGAATCCACGGAAGCCCTCAGGCTCGACCGCAGCGACTATCCCGCCTACTTCAAGGCCATCCGCGAGCAGCGCAGCATCACCGCGCACGAAGCGGCGACGCACCCGGCGACTTTCGAGTTCGCTTTAGGCTATCTCGCCCCGCTGGGCATCAGCTCGATGCTCGACGTCGCCATCCGCCACATGGGGCGCACCGTGGGGGTGATCTGCTGCGAGCATGTTGGCCCTGTCCGCAACTGGCACGATGAGGAGGTGTCGTTCGTTGGAGCACTCTCGGACGTACTCAGCCGTGCACTCACTGGCGCGCAGAAGAAGCAGGCCGATGATTCTCTG
>JAKFXK010000071.1 GCA_021731445.1 Nevskiaceae bacterium
GGCACCGGCTGGCCGAGTTTTTACGACCCGATTCCGGACCGGCTTGAGACCAAGACCGACCACCACATCGGCTACGCCCGCACCGAGTACCACTGCGCCCGTTGCGGCGGCCACATGGGGCATGTGTTCGAGGACGGGCCCAAGCCCACCGGCCTGCGCTACTGCAACAACGGCGAGGCGCTGACTTTCGTGCCCCAGGGCGAGCCACTGCCGGCGCTGCGCGACTGAAGGGCACCACACCCGTGTCCGATTGCGGCCAGTTGCCCGCGCGGCGGGCGCTACGCTGTGACTCACTCCACACGCCCTGCCCGCCATGACTCGCCGCGATCTCATTGACCTGCTGTTGCTCGCCGCCATCTGGGGTGGATCGTTTCTGTTCATGCGCCTGAGTGCGGCCGAGTTCGGGCCGTTTGCGCTCGCAGGGCTGCGCGTGGCGGGTGCCTCGCTGGTGCTGCTGCCCCTGCTCGTGCAGCAAGGGCAGCTCGCGGTGCTGCGCCAGTACTGGCAGCCGCTGGCCGTGGTGGGCTTCGCCAATTCGGCCCTGCCCTTTCTCTGTTTCGCCTATGCGGCGCTGCACATCAGTGCGGGTCTCGCCAGCATCTTCAACGCCGCCACGCCGCTGTTCACGGCCGCCATCGCCTGGCTGTGGCTGCGCGAGCGGCTGGGGGCCAGTCGCTCGCTGGGTCTCGCCATCGGCTTTGCCGGCGTGGTGGGGCTGGCCGCGAACAAGGCGGGGTTCAAGCCGGGTGTGGAGGGTTGGGGCGCAACGCTCGCCATCGCCGCCTGCATCACCGCCACGCTGTGTTACGGCTTTGCCGCCAACTACACGCGCCGCGCACTCGCCGGTGTGCCACCGCTGGTGTCAGCCACCGGCAGCCAGCTGGGGGCGGCTGCGGTGCTGTTGCCGCTGGCAGGCTGGTTCTGGCCCGCAGGCTTGCCGAGTGCAACGGCATGGATCAGTGCGGGCCTGCTGGCGGTGCTGTGCACAGGGGTGGCGTATGTCCTGTACTTCCGTCTCATCGCGCGCGTGGGGGCGTCCAATGCCGTGACCGTGACCTTTCTCATTCCCGCCTTTGCCGTGGCCTGGGGCGCCCTCTTTCTCGGCGAGCCTCTGACACTGGCGATGGGGCTGGGTTGCGCGGTGATCGTCACGGGCACGGCACTGGCGACCGGCTTTGTGCGATGGCCCCGCCCTGCACCCGCCTTGCGGCGAGAATGACGCACATCTTCCTCCAGCGCCTGCCGCAATGCCCGCCAAATCAGCAACTGCCCGAACCGTCGCCAAGACCATCACCCCGCGCAAGAGCAAGCCACCGGCCAGCAAGGGCAGCGTGATGGTCGGCGGCAAGGCCCGCTACCACGAGCCTGCGCCGACGGGTATTGATCTGGAATCGTTCCGCAAGGTCGTCATCAGCCGCCGCTCGGTGCGCAAGTTCACGAACAAGCCCATCCCCAAGGCCGTGCTCGACGACTGCCTCGACATGGCGATGTTGGCACCCTGCTCCTCAGGCTTGCAGCCCTGGGAGTTCTACGTCGTGAAATCGGCAGACAAGAAAGCCAGGCTCGTCAAAGCCTGCATGAGCCAGATCGCTGCCAAGACCGCGCAGGAGCTGATCGTCTGCGTCGCGCGCACCGACCGCATCGATGACTTCAGCAAAAAGATGCTGCGCGAATGGCCCATGCCGGACGTGCCGATGGTGGTACGCCGCTATTACCAGCTCATCCCCTATGCCTACAAACCCGGCCCCCTCAACAGCTTTGCGTTGATGAAAAAGGCTGCCTTCACCGTCGGCGGACTGCTGGGCCCGGTGCCGCGTGGCCCCTACACCGCCAGCGAGGTGAAGCTGTGGGCGGCCAAGAGCACGGCGCTCGCCTGCGAAAACCTGGTGCTCGCCCTGCGCGCCAACGGCTTTGACAGCTGCATGATGGAAGGCTTCGACGAGCTGCGCGTCAGCAAGCTTTTGGGGCTGGAAAGCGGCGCGTTTCCGATCATGGTGGTGGCAGCGGGGGAGCGGGCGGACGATGGGGTGTTCTGGCCGCAGCTGCGGTTTGATCGCAAGCTGTTCCTGCACGAGGTTTGAGTCGCTCCCTCGTGTGAGCGGCCCGGCGATGGGCATCTGCTGCGCACCATCCGCCGTAGCCGCAGCATGAACAAAAACCTGCGTGCGGCACTTGCCATGCTGTTGGTGCTCGTAGCACTACCGCTGTCTGCCGCCGAGCGCGTGGACCTGCCCTGGCGGCCCTTCACGCCCGCGCTGCTGGCACAGGCGAAAAGCGAGAACAAGCCGGTGTTTCTCTATCTCGAAGCCGTCTGGTGCCACTGGTGCCATGTGATGCAGGCCAGGACATTCACCGACGCCAATGTGCAGCAGCGTTTGAAACAGCAGTGGCTGATTTCCAGTGTCGACCACGATGCCGACCCGCTGCTCGCCAACCGCTACCGCGAGTACGGCTGGCCGGCGCTGATCTTCTTCAACGCTCAAGGGCAGGAAGTCGCAAAGCGCGCGGGGTTCCTGAGTGCGGAGGATTTCAGCGCCCTGCTCGATGCGGTGGTGGCCGACCCGGCGCCGGAGCAGTCCGCACGTGCCGAGCAGGTCAACGCACCAGCCATCACCAGCCTGCCGGAGACGCTGCGCGCCACGCTCGAAGCCAATCACCGCAGGGCTTACGACACGAAGCAGGGCAGCCTCAAGCTGGCGCAGAAATATCTGGATCGGGATAGCGTCGAATACGCGCTCAGGCTGGCGGCAGCGGGTGACCAGCGCGAAGCGCGTCGCGCGCGGCAGACGCTCGATGCGGCGCGTCGGCTGATTGACCCGGTGTGGGGTGGCATGTATCAGTACTCCACGCACGGCGACTGGCTGCATCCGCACTACGAGAAGATCATGCGCACCCAGGCGGGGGCGCTGCGGCTGTACGCCATGGCGTATGCGCAGACACGCAGGCCGCAAGACCTCGGCAGTGCCAACGCAATCCGCGACTATCTGCTGCAACAGCTGCGCGATGCCGGCACCGGTGCGTTTCACGGTACCCAGGATGCCGATGTGGTGCAGGGCGAAAAGTCCCAGGCCTATTTCAAACTGGGTGATGCCGCGCGCCGCAGGATCGGCGTGCCGCGCATCGACCCGCATCTGTACGCGCAGGAGAATGGCCTGGTCATCGAGGCGCTGGTGGCGCACTACCAGGCCACGCGCGATGCCGACACCCTGTGCGCCGCTACCGTCGCGGCGGCTTGGGTGGTGCGCAACCGCGCCTTGCCGGACGGCCGCTTCGCGCATGAGTCCGACGCCGGTCTGTATCTGGGCGACACGCTCTACATGGCACGCGCTGCCCTAGCCCTGCACCGCGTGACGCGCGATGCCGGCTGGCTACAAGTGGCCGAACGCGCGGCATCCGCCATGGCCATGCACTTCACGAGCGCAGGCGGGGGATATCTCACGGCCGTTGCCGAAGGTGCCGCCCTGCCACCGCCGCGCGTGGCGGAAGAAAACATCAATGCCGCCCGCTTTTATGCGGCCCTCGCAAGCGCCACCGGCAAGGCTGAATACCTTGCCGATGGCCGTCATGCCCTGCGCTGGCTGGCCTTGCCGGAGGTGGCGGAGGCGACGCTGACCGAACCCGGCATCCTGCTAGCAGCGGATGAGGTGGCCGCCGCCGAACAGGCCATGGGCCATGCAGGCCCATGAAAAAAGCCCATCTGGAGGGATGGGCTTTTCTTGCAGCTTGCAGCCTTACTTGGGGTCGGGGGTGACGGCTTCTTTCACCGCTTCGCCAGCGTTTTCTATCGCCTTGGCGGCGTCTTCGCCGGCATCCTTCATCTTTTCGTTGGGACGCATGTCGAGACCGTCCTTCACCTTGTCTTCGAGCTTTTCGACCGGTGTTTCCGGCTTTTTCTCGCAAGCAGTGAGGCCGATGCCGAGGCTGAGCGCCGCAAACAGCGCAGCGTTGTGCAGTTTCATGTGTGAACTCCTGTGAGGAAATGGCGCTGTCTCTTACGCCGGATGCGCGGGAGACAGCGACATTTTCAGTTCAGCCGATGAACACTCCCTGATCGTCAGCCCTGTTTTTTCAGCAAGTCACGGATTTCGGTGAGCAGCACTTCCTGCGGATTCGGCGCAGCGGGGGCGGCTTCCTCTTTTTTCTTCAGGGAGTTCATGCCCTTCACCAGCATGAAGATCGCCCAAGCGACGATGATGAAATTGATGACGGTCTGGATGAACTTGCCGTAGCCGAACAGCACCGCAGGCTTGGCGGCGATGCTGCCGTCAGCACTCGCGGCGATGGCATCCCTGAGGACGAGGGCCTGTTTGGAAAAATCGACACCGCCCGTCAGCACACCGATCACCGGCATGATGAGATCACCCACCAGCGAGGTGACGATGGCGCCGAACGCACCGCCGATGACGACACCGACGGCGAGATCCACCACATTGCCTCGCATTGCGAAGGCCTTGAATTCTTGGATCATGCTCATGTCGCGCTCCCTGTCTAAGCGTCTGTTGGAGACTGGATTGTAGCCAGCGCGATCAGGGTTCAGATGCAGTGCGGCAAGCCCTCGGCCAGCGAGGCATGCTGTGGTGACCAGCCGAGCGCACGCAGCTGCTGTGCACCAATGCGACGGGACTCTTCCATGAACGACATCAGTGCCGGTGTCAGTCTTGCGCGCGCCTCGGCCATGCCCAGCTGCGGCGGGGCTGGCAGGCCCAGCAGCGCCGCGCATTGCAGAAAATAGTCCGCCATGGTCGTCGGCACGCCGTCACTGGCGTTGTAGGCCGCACCCGCCACGCCCTGAGCCAGTGCGACCACTGCGGCGCGGGCCAGGTCATCGGCATGGATGCGGTTGCTGTACGGGGATTCCTCGCCCTTCAGAATCGGCGCGCCGGTCTTGAGGCGCTCGATGGGCAGCCGGCCCGGGCCGTAGATGCCGGGCACCCGCAGTGTCACGGTTTTCGCGCCCGTGCGCGCGGCCCAGGTGCGCAGCTGCAGTTCGGCCGCAAGGCGGCGCTGGCCGCGCTCGCTTTGGGGTTTGAGCGGCTCTGACTCGTCGATCCAGCGACCCTGGCAATCACCGTAGACGCCGGTTGTCGAGACATAGAGAAAACCGTGCGGCGGCGGTGGCAGCGCGCGTAGCACCAGGACGAGACGCGGATCGTCTAGCGTCGCTGCCGGGGGCGGCGCACACCAGTAGAGCGCATCGGCCAGGGGGACGCTCCATGCCCGGTCAAGATCGGCGATCAGCGGAGTCACCCCGAAGCCGCGCAGCATGTCCGCCGGCTCGCTGCGGCGCACGACGCCGATGATGGAATCGCCCCGGGCGCGATGCAGCCGGGCGATGCGCAGGCCGATATCGCCGCAGCCGACGATAAGTACCCGCAGCGTCACAGAAAGCCGAGATTGCGCTGGTTGAAGTTGCGCAGGTTGGGAAACACCAGGTCGAGATCGCCATCGCTGACGCCCCACCAGCGGGCGAGTGTGGCGGCGTACTGGTCAGTGGCGATCTTCGGCACCAGACGTCCATCGCCGGCATCGTCGGCGCTGTTCTTCACAAGGTCGGGAAAACTGCCGTAGAAACTCTTGCCGCGTACCGCGCCGCCCACCACGAAATGGTGATTGCCCCAGCCGTGGTCGCTGCCATCGCCATTGGTGGTGAGCGTGCGGCCAAAATCGGCTGCGGTGAACAGCGTCACGTCACGGCTCACGCCGGTCTCGATCATGCAGTCGTCAAACGCCTTCACGCTCTTGCTCAGGTCGCTGAGTTTCGCGGCCTGGTCGGGCAGCTGGGTGTCGTGGGTGTCGTAGCCGCCGATGCCGATGAAGAACATCTGCCGTGTCGCCGCCAGCGCGCTGCGCGAGCGGATCATGCGCGCCACCATGCGCAGCTGCATGCCGAGATTGGTATCGGGAAACACCGTCGCAGGCTCCGCCACCGAAGCCAGCGAGTCGGTGACGAACGTCGCGCTGTCGATGGCGCGACTACCGACACCCGCGAACTCCTGCGTCAGCAGATGGCTGCTGCCTGTCCCCTGCGCGAGCAGGGCACGGAAGGCATCGGCGCGACGGCCACCCTGACCGCCGTTAATGCCAAAACGGATGGCGTTGAACTGTGCGGCACCGCTCCGGTTCATCGCATAGCCCAGCGTTTTCTGGCCACCCTGCCAGATGTTGGAGCCGGTGAGGCTGACATTGAGCGACAGGCGCGGGTTGTAGCCCTGGTCGCGCAACAGGTCATTGATGCGCCCGGCCCAGCCGTATGGCTCGGTGGAGGTCGGCGTGGAGGTCATCCAGGCCTGCTGCTGGTCATTGTGCGAAAACAGGTTGAGCGGCAAGGGCACCGACTTTGTCCGGAACTGCGTGACCGTGGTCGGCACCACCAGTGTGCCGGTGTTGAGCACCCAGGCGAGGCGGCTGCTTTCAAACAGGCCCTGCAATTCAGGCACCGAACCATGCAGGCCAAAGCTGCCGCCACCGGCATTGGTCGGGTTGATTGCCAGCAGGCTGCTTTTGAGCAGCGCCAGACTCGCACGCCGCGTAGCGTAGGTGTCATAGGCCGTGCCATCACGCGGTACCAGCGTGTTGTGGCCGTCATTGCCGCCCAGCAGGAACAGGCATACCAAGGCCTTGTAGCCGGTGGTGTCGCTGGCGGCCATCGCCCGCTGGAAAGCCCCCAGAGTGCCGAGTGCACCTGCGGTGGTGGCGGCATGGACGCCGAGCTTGAGTACTTCGCGGCGGCTGAGGATGAGGCTCATCGCGCGCTCCTTATCGTTGAACCGCGTATTGCGGGCTGGACAACATCAGCATCAGGCCATCCGCCAGACGCCGCTGCGGTTGCGCGGCATCCACCGACAGCAGGTACTCGCGCAGGGTGGTGCGCATGGCATCCGGCATCTGGCCGGCGAGAAACAAGCCGTTCCACTCCTCGATCAAGGCATCGAGATTGGCATTGCTGGCCTTCGACTCCCAGGGCCGGAAGTCCAGCAGGATGGTGCGCTGGTTGTAGAAAGTGCCGCCCAGGCCGCCGGAAAACTGGAACTCCTGAGAGATGTTCCAGAGCTTGTTGCCGCCGGAGACTACCGAGTTTTCCTGCACGATCTGGAACTCCGGCGCGGCCAGGCCTGCCGCAGCGATCGCACCCACCGGCTGGAACTGCGGCTGGAAAAAATTGAACACGCTGGGGCTGCGCAGGGCGGCCTGCAGAAAATCCTGGTCGCCGTTCCAGTAGTCATAGCGGTTGTTGCGGCCCACCGCATCAAACACCCGCCAGGCGTGTGCGAGCTTGATCAGCGGCTCGCGCAGTTTGCCGTAACCCCTGCCTGTCAGATCGGGCTGCCGCGCCTCACTGTCGGTGAGGATGGCCACCGCCACCGCGAACAGGTCGCCGCGTACATTGTTGCCGTTGTTGGCAAACACGGTCGCCACCCGCTGCACATAGGCCGGGCTGGGATTGCTGGTGACCAGCCGCTGGATCAGCTGGCGGCTGATGAAGGGGGCAGTGTTGGGATGGTTGAACAGCGTGTCGAGGGCGAGTTTCAGATCCTGCGCGGCGGTTTGACCCGCAGGCACCTGCACGCCGTCGATGAGGGTCTTGGCATCGATGTCGTGGAAGCTTTCGAAGGCCTGCATCGGGAACAGCTCATCGCCCGCGTCATAACTGCGCCGGTTGCTGCCATCGGTGTTGCGCCAGCCCCAGCCGGTGAACACCCGCGCCAGGTTTTCGATGTCGGCCTGGGTATAGCTGGCCACAGGATTGCCGCTGCCATCCTTCACCGCTGTGCCGTCAGGGTTGAGCCGGGTCTTGCCGACGGTGAACAGCTGCATCAGCTCGCGTGCAAAGTTTTCATCGGCGCGGATGCCTTTCACAGGATCCGGCTTCTGGTTGTTGATCATCGACAGGTAGCGGCCCATCTGGGTGGACAGCGTCACGTCCTCCAGCAGTGTGCGGAAGTTGCCCAGCGCGTTCCTGGCCAGCAAGTCGTAGAAGTAGCCGAGTCCCAGCACATCGTTGTCGAGGTTGGCGGCCTGATCGGAAACCACCATGATTTCCGACAGGGCAAAGGCCATGCGCTGGCGCAGCTGGTCGGGCGCGGTGACGGCGTTGCGCCACCAGATGTCCTGCCGCTGGTTCTGGAACACCTCCTCGCCATTGGCCTTGAGCTGCTGCAGGTACGGCAGTTGCAAAGTCACCGCCGCGTTTTTCTGCGCGTTGAGCCAGCGGCTGAAATCGGCCTGGCCGGTCAATGCCGCAAGGTCTTCGGGCCTGGCGCCGAAGGTGGCCTGATTGAGGAAGCGTGCCGCATCGACCTTGCTGACAATGGTCGGCGCGGGCGCGGGCGCGGGCGCGGGCACTGGTGCCGGTAGCGGCACGGGGCTTGGTGTCGGCGCGGGTGACCCGGGGCTAGCCGGTGTGCCAGCACCACCGCAAGCCGCCAGCGAGAGCACCAGCAAGGCCGGCGAGATCAGCTTCAGTTTGTGGTTCAAGAGTGCCTCCGTCTCATCCCGACGCTGCGCATGCGTCGCCATTCGCCAGCAGCGTAGCCGATGACGGTCGTCAGATCAGTGACAGTGGACGCAGTTGCCGAAGCAGTGTTTCAGCGGCAGGCAAAACCAGACCAGCGGTCAAACGCATGGTTTCGCGTTCATCCTCCGCAAGCTCAGCGTGCGGCCAGCTCCAGCCCGGCCTTGTAGAAGGCTCGTGCTTCCTGCGGCTGCTGAGTAAGCTCGCTCAGGCGCGCGAGCTCCAGATACGCACCTGGTGTCGGGGCGGTGGCAATCACCGCCTCGAGATAGCTCTTCGCTTTGCCCCAGAGCTTGTTCTTCAGGCACACCTGTCCGGCAGTTTCCAGCAGGACGACGTGTTCGCCGTGCTCTTGCAGCCAGCGTTCGAGAGTGGCGAGTTGGGCCACCGGGTCTTCTGCATGCAGCGGGCCGTAGAGCCGCACCAGTGCGGCATCCCATTGCCTGGCCAGACGCTGCTCGATGAAGCCGCGTGCCTCGGCATCGGCGTTGAGGCGGGCAAGTCCGGTGGCGTATTCGCGTGCCACCTCGGGCAGGGCGCGCACGTCGGCCGGGGTGTCATCCCAGACCGCTTTCAGCTCGGACAGGCGGGCGGCAGTGATCGCTGCCCGCAGCAACTCGATGGCGGCCTGCGACGACAGCTCGCGCCAGCGGGCTTCGGTCAATGCCTTGCGCGAAGGGGGCTCGGCAAGCAGCGCGCGCAGACCGGCCCATTCGGCCAGTTCGGCATGGCTCTCGGCCAGCAGTTCCATCGCGTAGGCATGCTGGCCGTCCTTCTGGCGCAGGCTGCGGGCAGTGTCGCGCAGAAGGGCAAACTCGCCGCGCTCGCGTTGCAGTTCGGCTTGGGTCAACAGCAGGGCGAAGTCGAGCTTGGGTGCGATCTCGCGCACCCGTTGCAAGTAGGCATCGCGGCGTTCGGGTGCGCCGACCCGTTGGGCGGCACGGGCAGCGGCGAGATAGTTGAGGTGCTGGGCGTGATGGTCGCTGGCACGGCGCACCAGCTCGACTTCGGCGCGCTTCCATTGGCCCTCGAACAGACGCAACAGGCCACGCTCGAACGACAGCTGCGCGGCATCGGCCTTGCGGCGGTCGTGATGGCTTTTCCAGCGGCCCGGCAGCGAGACGCTGAGCCGGATCAGCTTGAACAGATAGAAGCTGGCCAGCACCACGAACACCACGGCGGCGATGAAGCCGAGCAACGAGGTTTCGAGCACCCAGGAGCCATAGCTGACGAGTACGTAGCCAGTCTCGCTGCGCAGCTGGAAAGCCGCGAACACGCCGACCCCCAGCGTGATCGCCAGCACCAGGAAAAACGGCAGCATCAGCGGCTGACGGCGCGCAGCCGTTCCAGTGCTTTGGTCGGTAGCGGCAGCGACGGGTTGAGGTCGAGCGCGCGCAGGCGTTCGAGTTCGGCCTTCACCGCCAGCACGCGGGCATCGCCTGCCACGTAATACTGGTCGAGCCAGCGCAGCGCAGCGTCGATGAGATCGCGGGTACTGGCCGGCTCCTGCCGCAGGAGGGCCAGCCGCGCACCTTCGAGCTTCAGCGTCAGCAGGGTGTGGATCAGCGCTTCCTGCTCCGGTGGCAGCAGGCGATCGACCGGGCGCGACTCGCGCTGGATGCGGAACACCGCAGCGAGTGCGGCCTTGGTGCCGGCCCAGAGACGCGCGGGCCATTCACCACCGGCGGGCTGGTCAGCCTGGTCGAGGTCGGCAGGGCTGACAGGATCGAAGCGGTTCGGCACCCGTGCGCGCAGCGGCAGGCTGGCGGCCCGCTCGAGCAGGCTGCCGAGTGACAGCGCCGCACCGGTGAGATCGGGCTTGGCGGCGGTAAGCAGGGCCAGACGCTCGCTGGCGAGTTGTTCGCGCACCGGCAGCAGGCGGGCGTCGGCCAGTGCCGCGAGGCGGGCGTCGGCAAGCTCCAGCGCGATGACGGCGCTGGACGCGTCTTTCGACAACGCGACGCGGTCGTGTGCGAGCAGCAGCAGCTCTTCGACGGCGGCGAGCTGGAACCGCGTGCGGCCGCCCTTCAAGGTGGCGTCGAGGCTCTCAATAGATTTCAGCGCGCTGTCCTGCTGCGCCTGCACGGTATCGAGCGCCATCGCCGTACGCTGTGCCATCGCCTGGGTATCGGCGAGGCGGCGTTGCGTTTGCAGATGGTCGGTTTCGAGCGCGCGCAGCTGCTGGCTCAGGCGGCGGATCAGGGCGTCTTCGGCTTCGAGTGTTTCGGTGGTGGCTTCCAGCTTTTGCCAGACCCGCCAGCCGCCGTAGCCGAGTGCGGCGGCGATCACCACCAGCAGCAGCCAGCGCCACAGGCCGCTGCTGTTGCGCAGGGGTGGGACGGTGGCGATGGATGGCAGGGTGGTGGGTTCGTCCATGCCGTCATTATGCCGGGGTCGCGCGGCGCCAATCGAGAAGCGCCTGCACGAAAGCCGCATCGCTGACCGTCGCAGCCAGCAGCGGCCGGCTGAAGCCGAGCGTGCGTGCCATCGCCTCCACCCGCCGCGAGGGCACCACCATCGGCAATGCCAGCACGTGGGGCTTCAAGGGCGCGGACAGCGCGCGATGCAGCGCCACCAGCGACTCGCCGCTGGTCAGCAGCAGGGCGCTGACGCCTTCAAGCGTGTGCTGGATGGTCTCCGGCAGATGCGGCACTACCTCGCGGCGGTAGACGGTGGCGACCTCCACTTGCGCGCCGCGTGCCAAGAGAGGTTCGCGCAGGCCATCGCGGCCGCCCTCGCCGGTGACGATCAAAACGGTCTTGCCCGCCACCGCCTGCAAGGCCGGCAGCGCCAGCAGGCCCTCACTGTGGATGGCCTCTGGTGGCGGGCGCTGGGCGGTATGGCCGAGGCTCTTCAGCGCCTGGGTCGTCGCCTCGCCGACGGCGAACACCGGCGCGTGCCAATGACTGGCACTGAACATCTTGTCCGCTGCCGCCACCGCGTTGGCACTGGTGAACAGCCAGGCATGGGCACGGCGGTGTGCGTGCAGCAGCAGCGCCGGCGCCTGGGTATCGGGCGGCGTGCGGATAGCGATCAGTGGCAGCAGGCGGGTTGTGGCGCCGGCGGCTTCGAGCAGGTTCACCAGCTTGCGTGCCTGTCGCAGCGGACGGGTAACCAGCACGGTGAGATCCGAGAGCGCCGTCGAGGCGGCCGCAGGCGCATCGGCCACGGGCGTGCCGAGCTGCTGCAGGACGTAGTCGCGCAGTCTGGCAGGCAGCGTGCGGCTGGCGGCGGCAAAGCGGGGCTGGATCAGGGCGAGGTCATAGTCATCGACCGCGCTGCGCAGGATCGCGCTCTGGCCGAATCCCGCCCGTTCGCGGCTGCCCTCGTCGACCAGGGCATGGCTGAGTGGCTGTCCCGCGCGCGCGGTGACCGCGTGGCTTGTACCGCCATCGCGCCAGCCGAGCTGGAAGCCGACCGGGGCACCGTCCTCATCCACCCACAGCAAAAGGTCGATCGATTCCGCCGCAAACCAGCGCCGGCGCGGTTCGCCCGGCCACTGCACGACCTTGGCGACTTCGACTAGGGTGTTGTTCATGCGACCTGACCCGCTGCCAGCAGAATCTCGCGCGCACCGGCGGCGAGCATTCGATCCGCCAGCTGCTCGCCGAGTGCGATAGCCGCCTCGGGCGGGCCGGTGATTTCGTCGCGCAGCAGTGTCGCGCCATCCGGCGTGCCGACCAGGCCGAGCAGGCGCAGCCCACCGTCTGCCGTGCGGGTGGCATGGCCGGCGATGGGTGACTGGCAGGCGCCACCCAGCCGCGCGTTGAAGGCGCGTTCGGCGGCCAGACGCAGGGCGGAAGCCGCATCGTTGAGCGGCGCGAGCAGGGTTTGTGTGCAGACGTCATCACGGCGGCATTCGATGCCGACAATGCCCTGGCCGATGGCGGGCACGAAGGTCTCGGCATCCAGGTGCTCGCGGATGCGATGGGCGAGGCCGAGCCGCATCAGGCCTGCACAGGCGAGCAGGATGGCATCGTAGTGATGCTCGTCCAGCTTGCGCAGCCGGGTGCCGACATTGCCGCGCAGCACCTCGATGGCGAGATCCGGCCTGAGCCGCCGGGCCTGCACCTGACGACGCAGGCTCGCCGTACCCAGCCGTGCGCCCTGCGGCAACGTGGCAAGCGAGGCGTGGTGGTTGGCTACGAAGGCATCACGCGGATCCTCGCCCTGCAGATAGGCACACAGCATCAAGCCATCGGGCTGGTGCGCGGGCACGTCCTTCATCGAATGCACGGCGAGATCGGCACGGTCGTCGAGCATCGCTGCTTCCAGCTCTTTCACAAACAGGCCTTTGCCACCCGATTGCGAGAGTGGCCCGGCCAGCAATTGATCGCCCGTGGTGGTCATCGGCACCAACGTCACCTCGAGGCCGGGATGCGCCAGCAGCAGCCGCGTCCTGACATGCCCGGCCTGCCAGAGCGCCAGTGGCGATTCACGGGTGGCAATGCGCAAGGTCTGCATCACCGGAGTGTACCGGCGCTTGGCACAGGGATGTGCCAACAGAAATCAATCGCGTATGTGATTGATTTCTGGGAGCGTAGAAAAGTCACGTCTTTTCGGAGCGGCCTGAAAAAGGCCATGGATGGCCTCTTTCAACAAACGGCTAGTCCGGCTGGTCGCTGGTCAGGAATCGGCGCACCTCTGCCAGCCTGCGGCGCGATACCGGCAAGAGCGTTGTCGAGTGGCGCATCTTCAGCCAATGGGCGGAGTCCTCGTCCAGTTCCTCGCCCTTGCGGCGTTCGAGACTGGCGATGTACTTGGTGGAGACCAGGGCCTTGCGGTGCACGCGCAAAAACTGCCCACCCATGTCCTCTTCGAGCGTCTTCAGCGATTCCTCGATCAGCACCTCGCCATGCAGGTGGCAGACAGTGGTGTATTTCTGGTCGGCGAGGAAGTACAGCACATCAGCCACCGGCACCCGCACCAGGCCCTCGCGGGTGGTGGCGAGGATGAACTCGCGGCTGGACTTGGCGTTGGGGTCGCGCGGCGGCGTGACGGGTTTCTGCGCACGACTGAGCTTGCGCACCTTGAGCAGGGCATCGCGCAGTTTTTCCTTGCGCACCGGCTTCAAGAGATAGGCATCCGCCTGCGCGTCGAAAGCCGATAGCGCATGCTCGGCATAGGCGGTGGTGAAGATGATCGCCGGCGGCATGTCGAGCAGCGCGAGCTGGCGTGCGACGGTGATGCCATCGGTGCCGCCCATGCGCACGTCGAGCAGAACCAGGTCCGGCTCTTCGTCCTCGATCACATCGAGCGCGGCCTCGCCATCGCCGGCCTCGGCAATGATCTCGTAGCCCGGAAACTCCGCCATCAAGCGCCGCAGCCGTTCACGGGCCAGCGGTTCGTCATCCACGATCACTACGCGCATCAGAACTCCTCTTCGTCTTCACTCGCCGCTTGCCCGGTGTCGATGTCCACCATGGTGTACGGCACTTTGATCTGCGCCCGATAAACGGGGCCATTCTGCGTTTTCGCCAAACCTTGCGTGAGTTCAGCGCTGTCTCCGTAGATGAGCTTAAGCC